>DASYML010000019.1:0-13150 GCA_036009045.1 Pyrinomonadaceae bacterium | reverse complement strand
CCCTTGTGTCTGCGGTGGTGAACTCTTCTTTCATATGCACTCAAGTACAAACTAAACCACTATCTGTCTGAAGTTCTCTCAAGCGGTGTTACTCAAACGCAGGACCCGGAACACTCTCGTCCTCAAGGGGAACAAACGAGGCCGCACGTAATCGCCCAGCGGTGATTGCAGCGTCAGTGGAAACATCAACGCCGCGTAAACGAGCGCGACGAGTGTCGCCGTCAGGACGAGCAACCCGACGGTGTTCGGTATCCAGATTCTCGCGAGCGCGGTGACGAGGCCGCCGAGCAAGACGAAGCGAACGAACCAGGCGGACAATGGCTGGACCAATTTCCACAAACTCATCCCGCTTTCCCCCGCCAGCGCCGAAAGGTTCGCGGGCAAGCTGATCAGGCAGACCCCCACGATCATGCCGAGCGGAGCGCCAGCCAACCCGTAAAGCCACACCAGCAGGACCACCGCGCCGACGCTCAACATCCCGTCGAGCAAAGCCGTCAGGCACAAGCGCCGCTCGTGGCCGAAGCAGAACAGCGTATAACCGACCGTCAGATTCCAGTGGCGCAGCAGCATGCTCAGGAGCAGCAGAATCGTCAGCCAGAATCCGCCGTATTGATTCTCGCCCACCCAGCGCGAGACAAATCCATGGTTGACCGCGAGCACGACGCAGACCACCGCGCCGCTCAACATCAACATCGCCTGGCCGAGCGCGATGCAGACCTGCGACAGCCGCTCGCGCGGCTCGCGCGTTCTCATCTGGCTCAATGCAGGTCCAGCCGACTGCATCAACATCTGTGGCTGGTTCGTGAGCACGCTCACCAACTTCCCCGTGCAGACATATGGGACCACCGCCGCCGGTCCGAAGAGTTTGCCGATGATGAGAATATCCGTACCGAACAGCAAGACCTGCGCGACCTGATTGGCGCTCACCCAGAAGCCCTGTGTGAAGCGGCGACGAAAAGCTGTCCAGGGCAACTTCGGCAGACGACGCGGGAGCATCCCAGGAAAGTGCGTGCGGAGGCGATAATATCCTGCGCTCCCGTTGATGATTTGCATCGTCGCCCAGCCGACTGCCAGCGCGTACAGGCCCAGACCCGCGAAGACCAGTCCGATTGTCAGCGCAGTGCTCGCGACATAAGCGGCGATGCCCGCTCTGCCCAGAAAGACCAGGTCCTGCAAGCCGTGCAGCACCGCGCCGAAGATTCGCAAAGGGAACGCCACTACGAAACTTATCAGGACCACTCCGATTGGATAGCGCAGCCCTGTCCAATCGGCGGGCATCATCAACCACGCGACGACGACCGCCAGCATCACGAAAGGCATCTGCCAGAGCACAATCCGCGCGGAATGTCCGACGACCTGCGCCACCTCCGTTGTCTCGTCGGACCCGGCGGCTCGCCCCGTCGCGAGGGCTGTCTCTCTCGGCAAGAGAGCGACAACGCCCAGGTCCATTAATGCGAGGTAGAACATCAGCTGCGTGCCGACGAGCCACAATCCGTAATCGCGCTGGCCTATATGACGGAGCAGAAAAGGCGTGAGCCACAGTCCGACCAGAGTGGTTAAGACCTGGCTCGCATAGCCCAGTGTGATGCCGCCCAAAAAGCGTCTCGTCCGGCTCATCTCGATAACAACAGCTTCCGTGAAATTTTCATAAAAGAGAGAAACGATATAAAGAGAGACATTATCAGGCCGTTTCAGTTGAGACGGCGAAGCAAGAAGGCTCGCCAGCCAACCCTTCATGCTCGACCACAGAGACAATCTCGCGGGCCATGTCATTCCAGGTGTGATTCCTCAGCGTCAACGCGAGCGGCGCAAAACTTATTTTCCACTGGTCCATCTTCGAGCGCCAGCGCAACATGCGCGTGACGAGATCGCCCACGTCCTCCGCATCAGGCAGGACCATTTCGAGAAGGTCTTGAGGATAACGCTCCGCGATTCCCGCGCACGCGGAGACCATCGCCGGAACGCCCCGACAGATGGCCTCCTGCACGTTCAACCCGTAAGCCTCATAGCGCACAGGGCTGACAAGCAAATCAGCCGCCGCCAGCAAATCAGGGACGCGCTCTGTAAAACCAAGAAGGCGAACGCGGCCAGCGAAAGGGCTTTTTTCAACCAACGTTTTCCAACGCGCGAGGCCGCCACCGTCACCCGCCACGACCAACTCAGCATCCCATGAGGACGACTCGCAGAGCCTGCGCCATGCCGACCAGAGAACGTCGAAACCCTTTCTCTGATCGTGGCCGAGGGCACCTATAAAGACGACGAGCGGGCGTCTCTCAGGAATGCCGAGCCAGTCGCGCGCTAAGACTCTTTCGCGCGGCGTGACGGCTTTTGAGAAAGAGTCTGAGCCTAAATAGACGTTGAAAACTCGTCGCGGGTCGAGTTTGAAATGAGCTATCAAATCGTTGCGCGTGCGTTCGGAATTAGCCAGCACAATCCGCGCGTGGTTGAGAGCATTGCGCTCGCGTCTCTTCGCTAAAAATCTTGTGAGCCTGTCTTTCATGCTAAACCACGCGGGCGCACGCCGGTCCCGATTCTCCCAGGCGTGATGGACGAAATGGACCCAGTTCAAATCGTTCCACTTGCAGTTGCCTCCATTGACCAGCACGCGCGCGTTGGGCCAACGCGAAGTGACACGCATGGCCGTCGCTCGTCCGTACCATTCAAGACATAGCTCACCGAGCAGGAATGATTTGAGCGGGCGCGGGACGAGATGCGCCGTCACCAGCGGGTGCTTCAAGATGAGCGGGTCAATCCGGTGCGCGACCAGATGGACGGGCGTCCCACGCTCCGCGAGATATTGGGCCAGCGCGGCATTAGCCTTATCCATCCCGCCCCGCTGGTGAAACCCTCCGGCAATCATCACCCAGGGACTCGCCGCACTGGTCCAATTATCCGCCATACCGGTCCAATTATCTGTCATCAACGGCCCCGCTCGCTCAGCCATATTGTCTGGTCGGGATGTGTGTGTGATGGTCCAACTCCGCACGCGGCTCTGTGGAGGCAGATGCTTCTGCGCTCGAAGGCTGCTCGGCGGCGACCCACCCGGCCAGCAAGAGTAATAAACAGGAATGCGGCACGGAGGTGAGCAGACCCGTGCCGATTAACCCCGTCCCGAAAGATGCGGCGCAGGCGACCCAGGCGAGCCTGCGCCCGACATACCATGAATCAAAGCGGTTATCGCTGCGACGCGTCAGCAGCCAGGTGATGAACGCGACCCAGATAATAAGGCCCAGTATTCCCTGCTCAAGCAGGATGCGCGCGTATTCGTTCTCCATCAGCACGGGGCTGTCAATTCTATCTCGCAGGAAATAAGGAATACTGGTCCCGCCTCCGCCCAGCCCGTTGCCGAAAGGATACCTGGCCGCGATCTCGAAGAAAGTCATGTTGACGCTCCAAGAGATACGCTCCGCGACCATGTCCGTGTCGCGCAGTTCCATGAAGCGTTGCAAACGTTGTTCGCTCGAAGCCATCCAGCCGATAGCGCATAGCATGAGCAGCCATCCGGTCGCGTATCCGAACTTCGTCCGCAGCGAAAAGGTGGTCACGATAATCAGGACGCAGGCGACCAGAAAGGGCAAACGCGCGGCTGAGAGCAAGACTCCTATCATCGAGGCCACCAGCCCGCACAGCAACAGTTGACCATGCAAAGACGGCTTGTGTTTCTGGACCAGCGCGCCGAGGATGAAGGGCATCGTAATAATCATCGTCCCGCCGAAAGCATGGGCCGTGACGAAGGTCGAGGGAATGCGAAACGCCGTATGATCGCTCACATCCCGGCTTAGATAAATCAGTTTGGTGACCTCATTATAGGGAAAGAATCTCTCGACGCCGAGAAAGAATTCCGCGCCCGCGAAGGCCAGCGCCAGCACGTTCAACCCCGCGATCCAGAGCGCGAGTTTGTATTTTGCTTCAGGCTCAAGACGCGCGCCGAACAGTAGAAACGGCAGCAGAAAAATGTTCCCGCGCAAGCCTACGAACTGAATCAGGATGTCCTGAATGGGAAGGAAAAAGAGCAGCAGCGGCCAGATCATCAAAAATTCAAGCCAGGGCCGCAGAGCCTTCATGCGCTCGCGCTGCATGAGGCTCAAAGGGCGGAACAACTGCGCCGCGTATAAACCTATCACCCCGGCATCGAAGATAAAGTGAGAGAACGTCTCAGGCAGATTGGCACGCACGATGCCGTACAGGTACCCGACTCCAAACAGCACGGCCAGCCCGCCATGCAGCGAGCGACGGCCTATCAGGTAGCACAGGATGAAAGAGAGCAGGCAGAGGTATAAAGACATGCGCGTTGCTATTCAATACCGGGGGCCAGCCAGAGTTGATGAGGCCACGCGTCCAACTCTTCCGAAGCGATGAAGGGATGCAGCCACGCCGTCATGCTTTCGCCGCCCCCGTATGCCGCGCGCCGCATCGCCCCCGGCGAGTGATCTATGGTCCATGCTCTATAACCAGCTTCATGTAATTGATTGATAATGACGCTCGCGTGGCTGCCATGCTCCGCCAACTGTCGCGGGTGAAGTTCGAGCAGCAGGCGCTTGACCCTGCGCGCGGCCAGTGAATCAATGAGGCCCGCGAAGGCGAAGGCTTCCGCGCCCTCTATGTCCATCTTCAGGAGGTCAATCGCCGTCACTTTATGTTCATCGAATAAATGGTCCAGAGTGTTGGCCCCGACTTGAAACGTCAGACGAGCGTCGCCTGGGTTGGCGATGATGCGAGAGAGACCGAAATTCTCTTCCCTCTCATCATAACCCGCGAGCGTCAACACGCCAGCCTTATCCGCCGCCGCCAGAGGCAGGACAGTGACCTGGTCCAATTCGCCGCGCCGGACATTCTCCCCAAGAATCTTGAAGAGGCGCGGGTCTGGTTCGAGTCCCAGCACGCGCCCGCCAGGCCCGACCAGATTCGCCGCCAGCAAAGTGAAATAGCCCCAGTTCGCGCCCACGTCCACGAAGGTCATGCCGGGCTTGAGAATCGCGCGCACGAGGGCCGTCACCTGCGGCTCGTAATGGCCTGTGAAGCAGACCTCGCGCGAGATACCGTCGCGCAGGTCGCAATGAAAGAGAGAGCCGCCCAACTCTTCCGGCAGTCGCATCAAGAAGGCCGCAGGCGGTTTCCGGCAGAGACGATTGATGGCCCTGTAACGCCCCAGAGGGAGTTGCGAAATCACACTCGCCGCCACGCGCACCCACGCGGGCGCAGCGCGTAATTCGCTCTCGCTCATCAAGGCTTCCTCCCGATTAAAAGCAGGTTATCGGAGAGCGCGCGTGGAAAAAGTTTCGAGAGAAATTTCGGATAGTGCCAGGGCGTGAGCACAATGCGTCCCTGCAAACTGTATGCGATGTGAATCTCGCTCAAGCCGCACTCCGCCGCGATGCGTGCGAGGTCCACTTCCAGCAGCGCCGTCAGGTGCGCCGGGTAATGCACGTCTTGAAATGCGGCGAAGCGATGTTTGACGACGAGCGTTAAGAGACTCAGAAGGCTCAGTTGATTGGGCGTCGTGACGACGACCCAGCCGTTCGGCTGAGCGAGCCGCAACAGTTCACGCACCAGCGCGCGAGGATTCTCCAGATGCTCTATAGTTTCGACAGCGGCAGCCACATCCGCGCACCCGTCCGGCAAAGGCGCTGCGCCGCTCTCAAGATTAATTTGCGTGAACTCTGCATCGTGCGGAAAACCTTCATAACGCACGACATCAACCCCCACGTAGCGCGTGAAGCGTTCCCGCAAGACGGGCCATAAGAGACCCGCTCCGCAGCCGACATCAACGAGCACGCCCCCAACATCATGGCGGCCTTCCAGCGCGACACGGACCATCTCGTAGATAGCCGCGTCGCTCGTGCCAAGGCTCTGTCGCGCTCGCGTTTCGACGCTCGTCTGAGCGGCGCAGGTCCTTGCGCTCATGCGTTGACGGCCTCGCGTTGAGCAGTCATAGCGAGCAGGTCTTTAAGCTGGGCCATCTGTGTCGAGGGATAACATATAGAGGATGCGCGTGAAGGACCGTTGGCTCCAAGTTTGAGACGTAATGTTTGATCCTCAATCAAGTTCCGCAGGGATGCAGCCAGCGCAGACGCCTCGCCCGCAGGCACGAGCACGCCGCAGGAGTCGTCTACAATCTCACATGCGCCTCCGATGGATGTCGTGACGACGGGCAACCGTGCGTAGAGCGCTTCGATAAACGCGATGCCGAACGGCTCTGGTCCAAGATTCGGCTGACAGTGAATGTCCGCCGCAGCCAGGAGGCGCGAGACATCCACGCGCTGGCCCACAAAGCGCACGCGGTCCGAGATGCCAAGTTCGATGGCCCGCTTCTTCAACTCGGACACGTAATTCATCTCTTCCGGTCGCTGTGCCCCGCCGATCTGCCATGAGACCCAGCCGGGAACATCCTTCAGGAGTCCCAACGCTTCCAGATGAAGCGCCTGACCCTTCCAGGCTTCCATGCGGCTGGTCTGGATAATGACGGTGGCATCCGCCGGGGTCTGGAATTCGGCGCGGGTCGCGGCCCGCTCCTCGCCGTTGAATGTCTGCGAGGGCGGGGCGACCGGGTAATAAAATATTTCGCCATGCACATGCGGGTAGAGATGTCCCAGAGTCGCGGCGGTGAATTTGCTGTTGCAGAGGGCGAGGTCCGGCGGCGTTCTACGGCCCAGGCGTTCGAGCCAGTGCCGACCGTTCGCAATATTATGCAGCCAGAAGACCAGAGGCACTTGAGCATCGCGCGCGACAGGCCCGAAGAGAGCTTGCGACCATGATGAATGACACACGACCGCATCGAATTTCTCATCGCGCAGGAGCGCGCGCAATCTTCTTCGCGCCTTGAGGACGCTCGTCAATTTCCTGATGCGAACCTGGCCCAGTAATTCGACGGGCACGGCTGCGGCTTTTAATTCTTGATGCAGGCGTCCGTCAAAGCAGAGCGCGAAATGCGGCTCCATCGCGGGGCACAGGTGGCGATGTCTGGCGAGCGTGACGAGCAGCGTTTCGACTCCGCCGTATAGATTGCCGCTGTGGATATGTAGAACGCGCATTAATGGACCAGTGAAGTTAGTGTGCAGGGGCAGTCGCGGCCTGATAGAGCGGGACCAGTTCGCCCGCCAATCTTGAACGGTCGAAGCGATCCAAGGCGGTCTCGCGCGCCGCGCGTCCGAGTCTGGCTCTGAGGTCCGCATCCATCGTCAATCGTTCGATGCTTGAGGCCAACAGGCACGCGTCGCCGGGCGGATGTCCGAGCGCGTCTCTTCCGGCGGTAATCAGTTCCGCCGCGCCTCCGGCGTGACTGGCGATGACGGCGCGACCGCAGGCCATCCCTTCCGCGATGACGAGTCCGAAAGGCTCAGGCTCCGTGCTGGCATGGACGACTATATCGAGCGCGCGCATGGCCTCGGCGGGCCGCTCAAGATAGCCCGTGAAGCCGACGCGATGAGAGAGGTCGAGTTTCTGGACCAGTTTCTTGAGGTCAACGAGAGAAGACTGGCTGCCGTTCGTCTGGTAGAGCGCGCCGCTGATGATATAACCGCGTACCTGTAAGCCCTGCGGGAGTAATGAGAGCGCGCGGAGAAAGATGGCATGACCCTTCCAACGGGCCATTGTGGACAACATCCCGACTCGCACGGTGCCGGGAGCGGCGGGCGGCAATCCGGCGAGCGCATCAAGGTCCGAAATTGGACCAGTCGGGGAAAATCTTTCGAGGTCAACTCCGTTGTAGACAGTCTCGACGCGAAGACGTGTGCCGCATGTCGCTCTCACATCGGACGCCACGCTCGCAGAGTTGGCAATCGCCATCGCGGGACGCTTTGAGTGCAGGCGAAGCAGTTGGCCCATCAATGGCCTCGCGCCGATGTAGTCGTGAATGTGCCAGATGACGGGAACGCCTTTTGGAGCGGAACGGATGCCGAGCAGGTGCATCTTGAGGCCGTTGGTGTGAATCAAGTCCGGCGATAGCTCGCGTAAGTAAAAGCGCAAGCGCCGAATATATTGGACCACCGCAGGACCAGCCGCGAAGCATCCGGCGCAGAGCGCAAAAAGGCTCTGCTGCCGACCGGCAGGCCCGCCCGCGCCCGCGTCTCCGAGCGCGGATAAGCTTTTAGGAAAAGGAAGGACGCGCGTCTCGACGCCGAGCGCCGTGGCACGCTGGACGAGCGGGCCTTCGTCGGAGACGACGAGATGCAGCGACCAGTCCGGGCGAGCCGCGCGCATACTCGCGAGGATGTCCAGGAGGCTGGTCTCGGCTCCGCCCAACTGCGCGGACGGGCTGAGATAGACGATCTTCATGCCAACTGAAAACTCGACTCAGGAAGCGACGCTGCTCGCGTCATCCTCGCTCTTGTAGTAGTAGCCCTGATTGTAATATTTGTAATAGTAGTCGCTCGACTGAAGCGTGACGTTGTTCAGGACGACGCCGAAAATTTTGGCCCCGACATCCTGTAAGACCTGCCTTGAGCGGCGGACGATGCCGCGCGTCGCCTGACCGCCGTGGACCACTAAGAGGACGCCGTCAACCAGTGATGAGAGCAGCACGCTGTCTGTGAAGGAAGCTATCGGAGGCGAATCAATGACGATGTGTGTGAAACTGCTTTTGAGGAGACCGATGAGACGCTGCATCTCTTCGGAGCCGATGAGTTCTGCGGGGTTGGGCGGGATGGCTCCGGCAGTCAACACGTAGAGGCCGCTCGCTTCATGTTGCTCTATCAGGTTGAGCATCTCCGCTTCGTTCATCTTGCTGGCGAGAATCGTGCTGAGTCCGGTTTCATTTTCCATGCCGAAGATAGTATGCACGCGCGGGCGGCGCATGTCCGCGTCAATCACCAGCACGCGCGCCCCGGTCTGTTCCAGAATCAGGGCCGTGTTGACAGCCGTCGTCGTCTTACCCTCTGCTGGCTGGCTTGAGGTGACGAGCAGGGTTTGCGGTGCGCCCCCTGCGGACGAGAGCAGGACAGAGGTGCGGAGGTGACGATAGGCTTCTGCGAGCGGCGAGCGCGCGGGAGTATTGAGGAGCAGTTCGGGATTGCTGGAGGGGTCAGCGTGACGCCTCTGCAAAGCCGTGACGGTCGGGAGCAGGCGACGCCGTGTCAGGCCGCCCATTGAAGGAATGACGGCGAGCGCGGGCAGTCTTAAAAGTTTTTCCACATCTTCTGAAGTGTGTATGGCGTCATCCAGGTATTCGAGATAACGCGCCAGCACGATGCCGAAGACGAACGAGAGCAAGAGCGCGAGGGCGATGCCCTGCAAACGTCTTGGGCCAACCGGGCCTTTCGGGACCGGCGCATAATCAACGATATGGATATTGTTGGGCGTGCCCGCGACCATCACATCGTTCTCTTTCGAGCGCTGCAACAACCCGTCGAGGAGACTTTTGTTAGTCTCAATCTCCTGCTGAATGATGCGATAGTTGACCGCCGCTTCGTTTTGCGTCAAGGTCTCGCCGCGCTGTTTATCGAAAGCATCACGCAAAGCCTGCTCGCGCGCCAGCGCCTGACGATACTGCGTGTCAAGATTGGTTTTGACGACAGACGTGGCGCGCGCGCGCAAATCTTTGGACTGCTTCTCAAGCATCAGGATTTGCTGGTCCAATTCTTTAACTTCTGGATATTTCTCCGTGTACTCGACGAGCAGTTGCGTGCGCTTCTGTTTGAGTTCGGTGACCTTGGCCTCTATGTCCGAAGCCTGTTTGGCGCTCGCTTCGGCCTGCGCTTCCGCCGCGCCGGGCGCGAGGCTGGCCCTGTAAGATGCTTCGGCCAGCTTGCGGTCGTTCTCCGCTTCCAACAACTGCTTGTTGAGACCCGCGAGACGATCAACGACCGTATTCTGGCTCGCATCGAGCGAGAGAATCTGGTGGTTCTTGGCGTAGTTGATGAGCCGTTCCTCGCCGTTGCGAATCTCCGTCTGGAGTTCGATGATGCGCTTTTGCAGAAAGTCTCCGGCCCTGTCGCTCGTCTCCGTCTTGCGCTCAAGGTTGGAATAGACGAAGGCATCCGCGATGGCGTTGACCAGCTTGGCGGCCACGCGCGGGTCCGCATGTTTGAGACGAACTTCGATGAGGCGCGTCTCCGTCATCTGTTTGACGGAGAGACGGCTTTGCAAATTCTCCACGTAGGGCGCGAGGCGATTGACTTCGACAAGGTCTTCGCGCGAAGTCGGCGGAGCCAGCGAGTCCGCAATCTGCAAGTGCTCTATCCCATCCTTGCCCTTATCTTCAGCATCCTTCCTGCCAAAGCCGAGCATGCGTTTCATGCTCTCCCACGCCGAAAGATTCTGGACCGATTGCGGGCGCAGGAAATCCTGATTGTGTTCCAGGTCCAGCGTCTTGACCACGCGACCGAGCAGACCCGCGCTGGAAATAATTTGCATCTGCGTGTTGAAGTAGGTCGGGTCTTGAAACGGCGTGTTGAGAATGAAGGAATTGCTCTTGATAGAGCCGAGCGCCGGATTGTTGACCTCCAGATCAACCTGCACGCGCGCCGTCGCTTCATAGACATCCGGCTGCCGCGCCATGTAGAAAGCGGCCAGCGTCGTGATGAGCAGCATGATGCCCAGGATCAGCCAGAGATGTTTGCGCGCCGAACGCCAGTAATCATGCAGGCGCGAATAACCACTCTGTTCCGTCTCATCCGCTTCGTCATAGCCGTAGCGCGGAGGCTGTGCGGAACTGTAAGCCACAGACCTTCCGACCGCCTGTCTCTCCGGCAGGTTGTTGACCAACTCCGAACTTTCTTTCATCTTTTCACCTGAAGCTGAAGCGTTCTTCTATAGTATGTTGCAGTTGAGTGCGACCTTCTTCTTCGCGCCTTTGCGCCTTTGCGTGAGCTTCTTTTTCATTAACCGGCGCAAATGAAAACCGCTGTCACTCTTCAAACATAAGAATGAGATTGGATGCGACGCGCGCGCGCCCGTTCGTTATGGAATGACGCGCACCGGCAGTTGGCCCACGGAAGGCACGACCGCGCCGACCAGACTCCGCAAAATTCTTTTGCCGCCCGATGTCGGCACGTCCACGATGTCGCCCGCTTGCAGCACGACATCCTCAGCCTTGCGCCTGTCTATCGCTTTGAGGTCCACAAAGATTTCCGTTTTGGTAGTAGTCCCAGCCGCCTGCCTGACGATGCGTACGTGGTCGCTCTTGGTGTCGGGCAGAGTCCCGCCGCTCATGGCGATGGCGCGCGAGACCGTGACGCGTTCTTTCAAAGTTAGAGTCGAAGGCCGGACGACGTTGCCGACGACGAAGACTTGCTCCGCCTCCGAGATGCTGATGACATCGCCCGGACGCACGAAAGGATTCGCGCCTTCATCGCCGCGTAAGGTCTCGCTCAACTTGTAATCGTCTAGGACATTCAACGAAGCCTGTTCCGCGTCGGGTTGGGCCGCCGCTTCGCACAGGGAGACGGGCGCGGTATGGACTATCTGAATATTGCGTCCGGCGCTGTCGCTTGGCCCACCGGCGAAGGAGAGCAGTTCGAGCAGGCGGACGCGGCGTTGAAGTTGGAAACGGCTCGGCGTGCGAACCGCGCCGAGGATTGAGACGGGCTGCGACTGGTAGTCCTTGATAAAAACATCCACCTGCGGGTTGCGAAGGTATTCCAGATAGCGCGCCGTAATCTCTCTGGACAACTCTTCCTCCGTGCGGCACGCGGCCTGAATCTCCCCCGCGATGAGAGGCATCCGAATCATCCCCCGCCCGTCCACGCGCACGTTGTCGCGCGATAACTGCGGCTTGTTAAAGATTCTGATGTCCAGCACGTCACCGACGCCGATGCGATAGCGTTCGCCCGCCGCCGGAGCGGTGTTCCCAACAGCTTGCTGCGCCATTACTGGACCAGCAACACAGGCGAGCAAGACGCCAACACAACAAGCGAGCAAGACGACGCCGCATGACGCGCCAGCGATTCCCCGCGAGCGGAATTGACGCAGGCGACGGGCGATGGAAGCTCTCCTCATCTCTCTCATAAAACTCCTCAAACGTTTCTCATACTCACTGAACCGCGCCCGCCTATAGCCGTTTGCCATTGCCTGAGACCTCAGTTGCACAGCGTCCCTGTCAGTCCCGCCTGCTTAAGCTGGGCCAGAAACCCGCCCAGCTTAAGCAGGCGGGACTGACATCAGTTGCTCTCATTTGCACAATCCGGCCAGCGCATGTCCGACCGCCACTTGATAAAACTCTGGTGGAGGAAATCACGCTGGACCCCGTAGGGAAACCTCTCATGCGAGGCAGCATCGGATTGTCTTAACGCTCTGCCATGAAGCGAGCGGCAATAGCTATTGCCGCTCGCTGCGGCCCGGCAGACGAGCCGCGACAGGCTCTTTCAGTCCATCGCTCCCGCTTCGGAATCGGGGATTAAAGCGAGCACGATTAATTGGGCGCGACGGTCCACACCCACCTTGAGATAGATATTTCTCAAGTGAAACTTGATGGTCTCGGCGCTGACCTTGAGCTTTAAGGCGATGGCCGCGTTGGTCAACCCGGCGGCACAACAGAGCGCCACCTCAGCTTCCCGCTTGCTCAAACTGTAACGGCCCGCGAGACGTGCCACGGCGGCCCCCAGCACGGCGTCAGTTTCGGTATGCATCCGGCCCCTCACTTTTCAACAGGAGTGTGAAGAGCCTCACCTCCCCGATATGGTAGGTGGCCGCGCGCGTCTGTGGATGTTTCTGAGTTGTGCAGGCGAACATACTTTATTGATGAAAGTAGAAGAATGCGACCCGGCTGAACGAAACTGCTCCCCAGGGTTCTACCAGGGGTTCTCGTTCGAGAGTTCGGTCAGAAGAAAATCGGCCTGTCGGAATTGGTGGTTTTAGTTTCAGGACGTGCAGATAGAAATTCTAATCGCAAGCTATGGTCTGAGCGCAAATCAGCGGGTCTATCCTCATCCCTCTTCGAGCCATTTCTCTCAATAGAGCAGCGTCTGTTTACCATTCTGTGACGATAAAGTCAACAAAGCTTGACTTGTGACTCGCTCAAGTATTCCTCAACCACCCTCATCAAGTATTTCTCAACCATCTACTATTAGACTCCGTTTCAAGCTGGTCAAGATGAAAAACTACGGGCGCTTTCGGATGCAACGGAGCGACTCGAATGGCAAAGCCAGCCGGATTTGACAGTTGTTTTTAATGAGAAGCGAGCGATTTCGCCTCGCTTCAAAACAATCAGACAGAC
>DASYML010000018.1:0-9686 GCA_036009045.1 Pyrinomonadaceae bacterium | reverse complement strand
GTCGATGACGTCGTCCTCGCCGCCGCCGCCACTCGTACCCTGCGAAGTAGAGCCGGACGCGCCTGCGGCTGAAGCCTGACCGGTTTCGCCGCCGCCACCCGCGCCGGTTTGCGAATAGAGCGCCTCGGCCAGTTTGTGCGAGGCGGTTTGCAGACGGTTGAAGGCATCGTTCATGCGTTCGACGCCGCCCTCTTCTGTCGCCTTCTTGGCATCCGCAAGGGCCGCTTCGATCTCTGTCGCCGCCGTCGCATCGACAACCTTTTCGCGATTCTCGTTGAAGGTCTTCTCCACCTGGTATTGCAGACCATCAAGACGATTGCGCGCTTCGATCTCCTCGCGCTTGCGCACATCGTCGGCGGAATGCGATTCGGCATCACGCATCATCTTGTCAATCTCCTCCTTGGAGAGACCAGAAGAGGCGGTGATGGTGATCTTCTGCTCGCGTCCCGTGCCCATGTCTTTGGCCGAGACGTTGACTATGCCGTTGGCGTCGATGTCGAAGGTAACTTCGACCTGCGGCATGCCGCGCGGTGCGGGCGGAATTCCAACGAGGTGGAATTTGCCGAGCGTGCGATTGTCTGTCGCCATCGGTCGCTCGCCCTGAAGCACGTGGACTTCGACGGAAGTCTGATTGTCCGATGCCGTCGAGAAGACCTCGGACTTTCTGGTCGGAATCGTCGTGTTGCGCTCGATCAGCTTAGTGAACACGCCGCCCAGGGTTTCGATGCCGAGGCTCAAAGGCGTCACGTCCAGGAGCAGTATGTCCGTCTTCTCGCCGGAGAGCACGCCCGCCTGGACGGCTGCGCCGATAGCCACAACTTCATCAGGGTTGACGCTCTTGTTAGGCTCTTTGCCAAACTGCGCCTTGACCATCTCCTGCACCTTCGGAATACGCGTCGAGCCGCCGACGAGCACCACCTCGTCAATCTTCGATGCATCCAGACCAGCGTCCTTGATGGCCTGCTCTACTGGCGGCATGAGCCGCTTCAAAATGGGATCAATCAACTGCTCGAAGCGTGCGCGCGTCAACTTCATGACGAGATGCTTCGGGCCGGAGGCGTCCGCCGTGATGAAGGGCAGGTTAATCTCCGTCTCCATCGCGGAGGAGAGTTCAATCTTGGCCTTCTCGGCAGCCTCCTTGAGACGCTGCAAAGCCATCTTGTCGTTCGAGAGGTCTATGCCCTGGTCTTTCTTGAACTCCTCTATAATCCATTCCATGAGGCGCTCGTCTATATCGTCGCCGCCGAGATGCGTGTCGCCGTTGGTGCTTTTAACTTCGACGACGCCCTCGCCCACTTCGAGGATAGAGATGTCGAAGGTTCCGCCGCCGAAGTCGAAGACCGCGATGGTCTCGTCCTTCTTCTTATCGAGGCCGTAAGCGAGCGCCGCCGCCGTCGGCTCGTTGACGATACGCATTACTTCGAGACCGGCGATGCGCCCCGCATCCTTGGTCGCCTGTCTCTGCGCGTCGTTAAAGTAGGCGGGGACGGTGATGACCGCCTTATCAACTTTCTGGCCCAGATAATCTTCTGCGGACTGTTTCATCTTTTGCAGAATCATCGCCGAAATCTCCGGCGGACTCCAATCCTTGCCGCCCGCGTAAACGCGCACGTCGCCGCCGCTGCCGCTGCCCTGAACTTTATACGGGACCTGTTTGATCTCTTCCGACACTTCGTTAAAGCGTCGGCCCATAAAACGCTTGATTGAATAGACTGTGTTTTCAGGATTGGTCACGGCCTGACGCTTGGCGACCTGCCCGACGAGGCGATTGCCGTCCTTGGCAAAAGCCACCACGGAGGGCGTCGTGCGTCCGCCTTCCGAGTTGGTGATGACGGTCGGTTCGCCGCCTTCCATCACGGCCACCACAGAGTTGGTCGTGCCTAAATCAATTCCTATAATCTTACTCATTGCTCTCTTCTCTCCAAAGTTTGGATTGCCCGCCCAAAATTCTCCCGGTGGGCATCAAAATTAGCGCCCGCCGTCCCATCTTGAAGGCTGCCAGAGGCGACCTAACATGCCCCACAGCCCGAGTTAGCCACGGGTTGAATATGCTCTTAATATAATACCTGAGTCCGCTTTTGTCAACTTTTATTTTAATCCTGACGAAGCCCCGCCCAAGGGAAATAAATCCCCTATAAACAGTAATTTAACTAATTGGAGGGAAAATCTCGCGCGGGCTATTCCGTCTGGCGGCGCTCTTCGTTGAGCAGTTTTGAGGCGAAGAAAACGTAGTGCGCGCCGGAGAAGACCGTGAGCACGAAGACCGTCACGTAGACCGTCGGCAGGTAATAACCGCTCCCCCTTGGAAAGACGGAGGCGAAGAGGACGGCTGTGATGGCGAAGATTTGAACGACCGTGCTGACCTTGCCGGGCCAGGAAGGACGAAAGCCGCGAAAGCCCGTCACGATGTTGATGGCCGCCGCGCCGACGATGATGAAAATATCGCGGCTGATGACGGCGGTCGTGACCCAGAAGGGCACAGGGAAATGGCTCGGCCTCGGATACGGGCTGATGGAGGGCATCGAGAGCACTATGAAGGAGGTCACGAGCAGGAGTTTGTCCGCAATCGGGTCTAGGATGGAGCCGAGTTGGGACCGCTGGTCAAAGCGGCGCGCGAAGAGTCCGTCCAGCCCGTCCGTCACGCCCGCCAGCATAAAGACGGCCAAAGCCCAACCGAACTTCTGGTAGAAGAGAAATGAAACGAAGACGGGTATCAACACCATGCGAAACATAGTGAGCAGGTTGGGCAGCGTGATGATTCTGGAAGACATTCAAGAACAGTGACGAGTGACGAGTGACGAGTGACAAGCAAAGACAAGCATTCTTAGCTTGTCACTCGTCACTTGTCACTCGTCACTGTCGTACGGAGTTCGAGGAGAGAGACTTCCGGCGGGCAGCCGTAGCGTATCGGGAGCACGACCGTGCCGAGGCCGCGCGTGACGTAAATCTGTGTGTTGCCCTGGCGTCCGAGGCCCTTCAGGAGACGGCGGCGAGGGCGTCCAGAGGCGTTGCGCTCGGAACGCAGAGCGACTTGCCCGCCGTGCGTGTGGCCGCTCAGGACGAGGTCTACACCGGCCCTTGCGGCGCGGCGCAGGATGACCGGGTTGTGTGCGAGCAGGAGTTTCATCTCATCTTCGCCAGAGCCTGCGAGGGCCAGCGGGAGATCTTCCTGCCCGACCATCGTATCGTCCACGCCCGCGAGCCAGAAGGAAGCTCCGCCCAACTCGAAACGCATCCCTTCGTTGACCAGCATGCGTATGCCTTCGAGTTTAAAGAGGTCTGTGATGAGCGCGGCGTCCGTCCAGTGGTCGTGATTGCCGAGGACCGCGTAAACGCCGTAGCGCGCACGCAGGCGTCCCATCATGGCGGCACAGGGGGCCGCGTACTCTCGCTCGTGCGAGACATAGTCGCCGGTCAGGGCGATGATGTCCGGTTCGAGGCTGTTGGCGGTCTCAATGGCGCGCTCAATCTGTTCGCTCCCCGTGAAGGGGCTGTGGTGTATGTCCGAGAGTTGAACGATGCGCAGGCGGTCCAGTTCGCGCGGGAGCCTGCGGAGGCCGATGGCCTGACGCTCGACCTTGAGCATGTATGGTTCGGTGAGCGCATAGCGGGCCACCTTGGAGAGACTCGCGGCGAGCCAGCGCAGAGGGGTTTGCGGCGACCTGGAGACCGGATTCTTCAGATGCGCGATGGAGATGCGCTCTTTTCGTCTACGTTTAATTGCCATGTATCTAATGATAAATCGGGCAAGATTCGCAAAGGGCGCAAGCCACTCCTGCCGGAACCGCGCACCCCTTGAAAGCCCGCGCATTATAATGAACCCCCGCGCCGAGCGCAAGCGGACAGGGGGATGGGGGAAAGGGGTTAGGGGTTGGAGAAGAAAAGAAAAATCTCGCAGCCACCTCATCACAAACCTCTCTTCCCCAACCCCTCTTCCCCAATCCCTAACCCCTTTCCCTCCATCCCCCTCTATTTGAGCGGCCAGAAGACTGGGACGAGCAGCATGACGATGGCGAAGACGGCGAGGGTGAGGACTGAGCCGACTTTGACGAAATCGAAGAAGCGGTAACGTCCGGGGGTAAAGATGAGCACGCACGCGGGTTCGAGCGGAGTCAGGAAGGAGCAGGAAGCGGCGTAAGTGACCGTGACGGCGAAGGCGCGCGGGTTGAGTCCGAGCGCGAGCGCGGTCTTGACGGCGATGGGCAGCATGACGAGCGCCGCCGCCTGATTCGACATAGGCTGGGTCAGCGCCACCGTCATGAGGAAGAATCCGGCCAGCACCGCGAGGCCGCCATAGGGTTCGCCGAAGTGCCGTATGATGTCCGCGAGATACTGGTCCGCGTGCGTCTTTTCCATCGCCACGCCGAAGCTAATCATGCCCGCGATGAGGACTATCAAACGCCACTCGACCATGTCGTACATCTCCTGCGTGCGGACGGAGCGGCTGGCGAGCATAATCAGCACGCCGAAGATGACGGCGATGGACAGCGGCAGGTTCCAGGGGTGCAGGATGGAGAAGAAGAGAAAGACTCCGAAGGCCGTCAGCGCCCAGCGTCGTTTGCCCGCGCGACCACCCTGCTCAGAGACATCTTCGAGGAGCAGCAGTTGGCCGTCGGTCCCAAGCGGTTCAACCTGTTCGCGCCTGCCCTGGACCAGTAAGACATCGCCGAAGCGCAAGCTCACGGCGCTCAGTTTCGAGAGCAGGACGACGCCGTGGCGGTTGATGCCGAGCACAGTCAGTTGATGACGCTGGCGAAACTTCAACCCTTTGAGCGTGCGCCCGACGAAGTCCGAGCCTCTGAGGACCATCGCCTCGAACAATTCTACGTTTTCGCCTTCGAGCATCCGGTCGCTCAACTTAAAATCGGCCTTGATTTCGATGCCCGCCTCGGTCTTGACGCGCATGATGTCTTCGATGCGTCCCTGGACCAGTAATAAATCCTCCGCCTCTATTCGGAGGTTGCCGCTCGGTGCGATGCGTCCCTGTTTGCCGCGCAGGACGCCAATCACCGTGAGGTCCAGTTCATTGCCGACGTTGGCTTCGGCGAGCGTTTTGCCGACGAGCGGCGAGGTTGGGAGGACGATGACTTCGGTCATGTACTCGCGTATGTGATATTGCTCCGTGAGCGAATCCGCGCCCCCGCGACGCGGCAGCAGACGCAGGCCGATGAGCAGCATGTAGAGCATCCCGACGCAGACAATCGCCACGCCCACTGGCGTCAACTCGAACATCGTGAAGGGCTGCATGTTATAACGCGGGAGCGCGCCGCTCACGGCGAGGTTCGTGGAAGTTCCGATGAGGGTGCAAGTGCCGCCGAGAATCGCGCCGAAGGCGAGCGGCATCATGAGCTTCGAGGGCGGGACGTGCGTGCGTTCGCAGAGGCCCAGCACGACGGGCACGAACATCGCCGTCGTCGTCGTATTCTTCATCACCGCCGCGCAGGCTGCGGCCACCAGCATCACGAGCACCGTCAAACGAAATTCATGCCCGCCCGAAATCCTGTGCAAGCGCCTGCCTATGACATCAATGACCCCCGTCTTGACCAGCCCGCCGGTCAGGATAAAGAGGCCCGCGATGGTAATGACGATGTCGTTGCCAAAGCCTGAGAAAGCTTCCGAGGGCGTCAGCGTCCCCGTCAGGACCATCCCCACCACCAGCAGGATAGTCACAATATCTATAGGGATGCGCTCGGTCCCAAAGAGCACGACTGCGACCAGCAGCAAGACCAGCGTGACGGCGATAGGAGTAGTCATAAACGGTTCTGTTATAATCGTTGGACAGTTTTCAGTTTTCAGTTAAGAGTAGCCAGCAGGTCTGTTAACTTTATCGCTTATCGTCAACTGATAAGATGTATAACATTCAAGCATCTGTTTACTGAAAACTGAAAACTGTCCAAGGGGGTTATTAATGAGCGAGCATTGCATTCTTGTGATCGAAGATCAAGAGGACCTGGCCGAACTTTACGAAACGACGTTGAAGGGGATGGGCTATGGTGTCTGCCTCGCCATGACGGGCGAGGAAGGCGTCGGGGAGTTTCAAGCGCGCGGCGCGGACGTGGTCCTGCTAGACATGACGCTGCCGGAGATGAACGGCGCGGAGGTCCTCAAGCAAATACGCGAGATTAACGCGAGCGTACCCGTCATCATCATCACTGGCGAAACCCACGAAGGCTTGCGCCAGCAGTGCGAACGCCTCGGCGTACATGATTACCTGTCAAAGCCCGTCAACTACGAGGCGATGCTCACGGCCATCAAACTCGCGCTGGAGGTTCCGCCTGAAGAGTCCGAACTGGTCACGCTGCGACTGCCCACGCGCGTCCTCGCCGGACTCCACGAAATCAATCCGAACCTCTCACGCGCCCTCACGACCCTGCTCGACGAGCGCAGCCGCAAAGAGAAGCGGGGCAAGCTCAACTCAAATTGACCCGCGACTCGCAATGATGTTCCGGCGTCCTCCACACATATCGCTTATCAGAAGAGAGAACGCTCGACGGCGGTCGCGGCCTTTTTCGTCGCGCTCTTTTTACTCGTCCTGATCGTCGCAGCGCCCGGATGATGTGCGAGGTGCTCCGCGTTGAGACCGAGTTCGCGCAAGTGCGCGGCGAACTTCGGCTCGCCGTGCATGGTGATGATGCGTGCCGCGCCGGATTCGCGCGCGAGCCGCACCAGTTCGTCATAATCCGCGTGGTCCGAGAGCGGCAGGACGAGGTCCACATTTTTGTACATGTAGGGCGCTGATTTATGCATCGCCCAGCCCGTCAGCATCATTACGTAGCGCCGTTCGATGTTGGTAATCATCGGCTGCTTGCGGCAACCCGGCGGAGTGATGAGGACACGACCGCGCAGGTGATTGCGGTCATACTTTTCATAAGGCCCGGAAAACTCCACGCCGCATTCTCTGTAAATCTCCGCCATGTTCCAGATTGAGCCGTGGAGCGTCACGCGATAGTCCCTGCGGAGCAGGAGTTCCAGAGCCTCCTGTCCCTTGCCGAGCGCGTAGGCCAACACCACCGGAACCCTGTCATCCGAGAGCGCGCGGTCCACCGCCGCATACAATCTCTCAAACGTCACCACGTCCGGCGGAAAACGATAGAGCGGATCGCCGAAGGTTGATTCCATGACCAGCGTATCGCAGGGCACGATGACAGCCGTCTCCGCCGCCACGTTCGGGCGCAGTTTGATGTCGCCCGTGTAGACCAGCCGCTCGCCCATCGCCTCTATCAAGACCTGCGCGGAGCCTAAGCAATGTCCCGCAGGGAAGAAGGTCAAAGCGAACTGCCCGTAATCGCGCCGCTCGCCGTAAACGAGCGTCTCCATCTGCGCGTCGCCCCGGCGATGTTGAAAGATACGCGCGGTCTCAGGGGTCGCGATGATGGCCCTGTGCTCCGCGATGTGATCCGAATGGCCGTGCGAGATGACGCAACGCTCGCGCGGCCCGTCCGCGTCCATCCAGAGGTCCAAATCCGGCAGGTACAATCCTTCTCTATATTCGACTCTTAACACTTGACACGCCTCCCTTTGAACTCGCACATCGCGCCAAAATCAACGCGCTCTATGCCTGCTCCTCACATTCTTCTGAGCCTATCTTCGGGAGAAAATTGACGTGACTATTATACCGCACGAAGGCGCGTCCAGTGGAACGCGCCTTCGCAGAAATTGCATGGAAATATGGAAAGGGTCTCAGGCAGAAAGGTTGAGTTGGTGCCGCAACTCTGTTAAGTCAGCGCGCAAGGTCAGCGTCTCGGAATGAACAAGCTTGACCTCGCTTTCAATCCGGTCAAGTCGGATATTAAAGCTGGTTTCTAGCTCTTTTATCCGAGTATTAAGGCTAGTTTCCAGCCCATCTATCCGACTATTAAGGCTGGTTTCCAACCCATCTATCCGGGCATTGAGGGTATGCCCAAGAGAGTTAATGCTATCAAGCACAGTTTCAATGGTGGGCTTTGTGCTGTACTTCCCTTCAAGGTCCTTAGTGGTATCTTCGCTCATGGTCACTGACCTCCGTCAATCATCAAGAATATCAATTATTGACGGCCACAAAAGTGTACGCGTTTTACCAAGTGGAAACAAGTGAAAAGCGCGGGGGCTTTGAGTTTAACTCAAAGCCCCCGCGCGCTTCCTTGCTGCTTTAATAACGCGGCGATTAGCGGCGTCGGCCTTTCACCGTATGCTGTGCGCCCGTGTTCGTTTTCATGCTCGCTTCGAGCGCGTTAAGGCGTTGTTCGAGCGTGTTGACCTGAGCGCGTAGTTGGTCAACCTCTGCGGTCTTCCGTTGCAGTTCGGTGGTTCGCTGATCGAGCGCCTTGACGGCGGCGAGGCTCACACCTGCGAGGTCCTGGACGCCGATGGAAGTGTTACCGGTACCGAGGCGGAAAGCCTTGTAGAAATCTTCGGCCATCGGTCCCAGATGGCGCACCTGCTGCCCCTCCGAGATGTAGTTCCAACTCGTCACGGGTATCTTGCGGAGGCTGCTCAGCACGTCCTCGCCGCTGACCGCGAAGAAATTCTCTTTCGTGTAGCGGCTCGACGTGCAGTTGAAGACGCCGCTGCCTGCGGGCAGGTTGCAGCCCGTCGTGCCCGTCAGGTTCGTGCGAAAGCGGAAGCCGCCCGTCGCGCGTGCCGCGAATTCGTTGTTCGCAGTGTTCTTGAAAGTATCGGCGCTGGCCGTCGCAGAGCCGTCGCTCCAGACGAACGTGCCGCTGAAGCCGTTGTTCGAGGCGAACTTGCCCAACGCCGTCGTGTGGTCCTTGTCAGCCGTCACGTTGTAGCCGATGGCGACGGCGGCCAGGCCAGTGATGTTGAAACTGTCGGGGTCGCACTGGCCGTTGATGAGCGGGCCGCCCGACTGCGCCTTGTTACCGAAGGCGACGCCGTAGGTATCGCAGACGCGGTTGCCCGCGCCCGCGCTGAAACCAGCCGCGCCCTTGACCTCGTTGCCGCTGCCGAAAGCGATGCTGCTCGTGCTGCGCGCGAAGTTCGTGTCGCCGAAGGAGAAGGAGTAGAGGCCGCTCGCCGTTGACTGGCTGCCGCCCGCCCAAGAGAAGAAACCTGTGTTCGCGTCGTCCCATTCGTTGGCCGCATAGCCGGAGCGAAACGCGCCCTTGTAGGTGTACCACATCGTGCGATAGCCCTGGCCTTCAACCGGGATGGTCCCGATGCCGAGGTTGCCCGTCGCTAAGAAGCTGCCGTTCTGGTAGACCTTGAAATCAGCGGGGGTGAAACCGCCTGGGCCGCTGCAACAGGTGCTCCCGCCTCTCAGGTTTACCATCGCCGCCGTGCCGTTGGCATCACCGACGGAGACCTGCGGCGTCGTGGGATTGAGCTTGATGAAGTTCGAGTCAACGTAGCCCTTGTTAGTGGCATCACCCGCGTTCGTCGGGTTGCCGACGCCGACAATCGGCGCACCGTTGGCCGAGAGACCGCCGTTGAAAGTGTTCGCGCCCGTCCAGTTGTTCGCAGCGTTGAGCCGTGCGACGTTGCCCGACAGCCTGCTGTCATTGATAACAGTGGTGGTCGCCGGGTCATTGATGGCATTCACCACGCTGTTGCCGGAAGGACTGCCACCCGCCGTGGCCGTCATCATGCTGGAGCCGTCCGCAAAGATTAGTTTGCTGTTCGCACCGCTCAGTTTGATATTGCCATTCACCTCTAGCCTCTGCGTCGGCGCGCTCGTCCCAATGCCGACG
>DASYML010000017.1:0-4365 GCA_036009045.1 Pyrinomonadaceae bacterium | reverse complement strand
GACGACCTCGCCGTCTACATCGTCATGCCCCGCTGTCGTCTTCTCTTCGATCATAAGTAATCAGTAATCAGTAATCGGTAGTCAATAATCGGTAAAAGCAACTTGTCTTTACTGATTACTGACTACCGATTACTGATTACTTCTTGTTGCTTCATTTCGCGTCCATCCAGTTGTCGCCGATGCCGACTTCGACCGTCAGCGGTACATCCAGCTCGACGGCTGATTCCATTTCGCGGCGGACAATGGAGGCGACGCGCTCGGCCTCTGCGGCGGGCGCTTCGACCACAAGCTCGTCGTGTACCTGCATCAACATACGGGCCTCTATATTTTCGCGCCGCAGAGCCTCGTCAACGTGCAGCATGGCGATCTTCACAATATCGCTGGCGGTTCCCTGGATGGGCATATTTATGGCCTCGCGTTCGGCGCGGGCGCGTATGTTGCCGTTGCGGTCGTTGATGCCGGGAATGGGCCGTATGCGCCCGTACATCGAGCGGACGTAGCCGTGCTCGCGCGCTTTCTCAGGCACTTCTTCCATGAAGCGATGGACGCCTTTGTAAGTATTGTAATAATCGTCAATGACCTTCTTTGCTTCTTTGCGCGAGATGCCGACGCGCTGCGAAAGCCCGAACGGCTCAATCGCGTAGGCGATGGCGAAGTTGACGATCTTGGCGAAACGGCGTGCCTCTTTCAGCTCTTCCGGCGTCTTTGCGCCAAAGACGAGCCTGGCCGTGCGCGCGTGTATATCGTCGCCCTTTTGAAACGCGTCGAGCATTTCGGGATCGTGCGTCACATGCGCGAGCAGCCGCAGCTCAAGCTGCGAATAGTCTGCGGAAATCAGCTTGTAGCCTTCTTCCGCGACGAACGCCCTGCGTATGCGGCGGCCAAGCTCTGTGCGAATCGGAATATTCTGCAAGTTTGGCTCGCTCGAAGAGAGGCGGCCCGTCGCCGTCACGGTCTGGTTAAGCTGTCCGTGAATGCGCCCGTCCGGTCCAATCTGATTCGGCAGCGCGTCCGTGTACACCGTCTTGAGTTTGTCGAGTTCACGATACTCTATGATGAGGCGCGGGAGTTCGTAGTTTTGGGCCAACTCTTCGAGCACGGCCTTGCTGGTCGAGACGCGGCCCGTCGAAGTCTTGCGCCCGGAACTGATGTTAAGTTCTTCCAGGACATCTCCGACCTGCTTGGGCGAATTAATCTTAAACTCGCGGCCCGCGACCTTGTAAATCTTCTCCGTCAGCTTTTCCAATTCCTGGCCTAGATATTCGGAGAGGTCCTTGAGCACGCCTGTGTCCACGCGCAGGCCAGCCTGCTCCATGCGATAGAGCAGGGGCGCGAGCGGTAGTTCTATCTCGTTATAAATCATTTCGAGTTCCTGCTCGATAATCCGCCCGTGAAGCACGTCCGCGACTTGCGCCGTGAGGTCCGCAGCCTCCGCCGCGCGCCATTGAGATTCGGTCCAGCCTTCGGGCGCGTCGCCTGCGGTTTCCGCGTTGACAGCTTCGCGCGCGAGGTCTATCAATTCGTATTTGCTGCGAATCGGGTCGAGCAGGTAGGCCGCGAGCAGCGTGTCGTCCGTGATGCCTTCCGGCTCTATGCCGAGCGGGGCGAGCAAGGAAACGGCGCGCTTCAAATCATGCACGCTCTTTTCCAGGAGGCCGTTAGAGAGCACGTCCCTCAGTGGGCCAAGAGCAGCCTCCGCGCCGTCCTCAAAGTTTAAAAGGTCCACGAATGCGGATGCTCCGGCGGCGGTCGAGATGGCGATGCCTGTGGCGGGGCCAGCATCCTTCGCGGTGGCCTGTTGGCCCGCGCCCGGTCTGGTTGAATCCGCGACCGCGAAGCCCCAGTGCGGCGCTTCCCAGAGACCGCGCACGAGAGAGTCCAGTTCCGCGCGCTTGCGTATGATGCGATAGCGACGCGACGCGGCGGCGTCTCCATGCACGAGGGTGAGCGTGGCGGCGTCTGAGAACTCGCGCGTCAGGCTCTGAAATTCGAGTTCGCGGAAAAGCTGGTAGGCGGCGGCGCGGTCCGGTGTTCGAGAGCGCAGCTTATCCAGGTCCAGATGCACATTGACATCCGTGCGAATCGTCGCCAGGTCGAGCGACTGGCGTATCTGGTCCACGTTGTCGCGCAGGGATTCACGATAGCGTTTGTGCTTGACCTCCTCCCAGTGCGCGAGCGCGTTCTCGATAGAGCCGAACTCTTTGACGAGTTGGACGGCTCCCTTCTCACCGATGCCGGGCGCGCCCGGAATATTATCCACCTGATCGCCCATCAATCCGAGCAGGTCAATAATCTGCGAGGGCGGCACGCCGAACTTATTTTCGACCCATGCTTCATCGCACCATTCGACGGGCGGGACGGGGACTTTGCGTTTGACGTTCTGCGAATTCTGGCGCATGCAGACGATCAGAGGGTCGCGCACGAGTTGGCACATGTCCTTATCGTTGGAGACGATGACGGCCTGCAAACCTTTTTCGGCGGCCTGGATGGCGAGCGTGCCGATGACATCGTCGGCCTCGAAACCCGGCGCGTTGAGCATCGGGATGTTGAAGACTTCGCAGACGCGTATGATGTAGGGAATCTGCGAAGAGAGTTCGTCCGGCATCTCCGCGCGGTGCGCCTTGTATTCCGTGTAGGTCTCGTGACGGAATGTTTTCTCGCCCGACTCGAAGATGGCGGCGATGTAATGCGGCTGCTCGTCCTGCAAGAGTTTGCGAAGCATGCTGGTGAAGATGAAGACGGCCTGCGTGACCTGCCCCTGCGAGTTTGTCAGAGGGTCCATGCGCCCGCCCATCGGCGCGAAGAAGGCGCGGAAGATATGCGACATGGAGTCTATCAGAAAGACTCTCTCGGTCGGCGCGGCTGGCGTCCCTGAAGTTTTACTTGGCATTGTGTTTCGATGATAAGTAAAACAGTGACGAGTGACAAGTGACGAGTTAAAGCGAAGTGATGAGTGATGGGTACTGAGTGATGAGAAAAAGGCTGTCTCTTATCATTTAGCGTTTAGCACTCATCACTCGTGACTCATCACTCATCACTTCTTTTTCCTGCTCATCACTTGTCACTGTCTTACTGGTGTGGCTTGTGCGCCGCATGGTTTGGGGGCGGGCGTTGCTTTGGCGCGACACGTATGTGGGGGATGGTGTGGATTGGGCTTGTTCATTAACGGCATGAGGCTTGCCATGTACGTTGATGGATAATTCAACCCGCTTTGTATGGGCGTGGGGAGATTTGAAAGGGCCGGGTATCACTCTTGGTTAATCAAACGACATTGACCGCGCCGGTCGAGGCGAGCGGCATCGGATTGCACACAGCCGTGCAGGTCTACCTGCGTATCCTTCCGGCCCCGCCTGATACGGGCTATGTCTTCAAACGCTCGGACCTCGGCGGCTTTGAGATTCCGGCGAGCGTGGAGTCCGTCGCTCATTGCAGTTACGCGACGACGCTCATGCGGACGGGCGTCATGCTTTCGACCGTCGAGCATCTGCTGGCAGCCCTGCGCGGTGCGAGCGTGGACAACGCTTATATAGAAGTTGACAATCTGGAACTGCCGATTATGGACGGCTCGTCCGAAGTCTTTACGGAGATGATCGAGCGCGCGGGCGTGTCTGAGCAACCGCTCGCGCGTCGCGCGCTGAGAATCAAGCGCAGGGTCTCCGTCGAGATGGGCGACCGTCGCATCAGCATAGAGCCTGCCGAAGCCTACGAGATAGATTGCATGATTGATTTCACGCATCCCTTGATCGGCGTGCAGAATTATTTCTTCGCACTTGAGAACGGGGCCTTCGGGCGCGAGATCGCGGCGGCGCGGACCTTCGGCTTTACGCACGAGATTGAAGCGCTCAGGCGCGATAACCTGATTCGCGGCGGCTCGCTCGACAACGCCATCGTGCTCACGCCCGAAGGGATGCTCAACGACACGGGCCTGCGCTTTAAAGATGAGTTTGTGCGACACAAGATTCTGGACATCATAGGCGACCTGGCCCTGCTCGGCATGCCTTTGATGGGCCGCGTCAGGGCCGAGCGCAGCGGGCACATCCTGCACGCCGCGTTGATGTCGAAACTCCTCCGCAACGATCAGGCATGGGAAATCGTGGACCTGCCCGTGAGGACCGGCAGCCTCGCCTCTGCCGTTTGAAACAATAGTTAAACTCACATCCTAGAGGCTATCTGAAAAAGCCATCCTGTGCCCTGAATGGGCAACATGTGAGAGCCGTGGGCTGCGCCCACGCTCCTCTCAACACCACACATACCGACCCTGAAGGGGTCGCACCTCAACCGTGCATGTGCGACCCTTTCAGGGTCGGTTTCTATTCTGGACCAGCGACCGGGGCGCTGCCCCCGGCTCTCACATGTATCCCCTAC
>DASYML010000016.1:0-24016 GCA_036009045.1 Pyrinomonadaceae bacterium | reverse complement strand
CGCGAATGATTAATTAAAACCGGGATATGTATTTTTGTCTTGATGCATAAGGAAGCAATTCTGGCACAAAGTAAATCAACGACATGTTATTAAAAGAGCCTGTCTTTATCACGGCTGTTTTTCCTGAGTCCCCTGCCGTATTACTGATAGAAAAATCTTCAATTGATAATTGACCGACCCTAACTTCCCATATCCAGGCTGTCTTCCCACGATTATTTTTCCCCCGAATGAACAGCCCATCATCTCCGCATAAGACGTATCGAAATGTGATATACGAACCATGCTTCGGCAAATGCCCTTTTGGAGAATTTGTTTCGAGAGCAACTTTTAACTCTAAATCCACAGCCTCAGGTTTTATTGGAAGAAGGTCGGGGTAGGTGTGCGGAGCATTTCTCTTATATAGGCCATTGGAGGATTCGGCTAATCCCGCCCCGAGAAGATTTCCAAGCATTGAAGATAGGTTTGCCAACTCAACAAGTTGAGCCATAGGGGGAGAGTTTCTTGCAATTAACTGTTCATCAATAATATCCAGTGTATAGTATGTTGATTCAATTGCTCTAACAATCGCTTGACCATCAAGACCGGTTACTGACTGAAGTTTTTCCTCGTTTCTGAGGTGCTCCATTTTTACTTGTCGCCGAGAAATCTTCTGAACAACTTCCTTTTCTCGGATTGATCCGGATGTAATTAATTCTGCGTGTTGTACAAGGCTGGAAAGGGAAACTTCTAAAGCAGTAGCGAGTTGATGGGCAAGTCCAAGAGTTGGACTTCTTTCACCACGCTCTAATAGTCCAATTGTGGTGCGATGAACTCCCGCGCGGTCGGCAATATCATCAAGGGTGAATCCTTTGCTTATCCGCAACTCTTTGATAAGGCGAATAACCTCTTTTATTATAGCCGCAGAGTTTGCGCTTTCGCGCATTATGTAAGTCCCTTCCCTATTAAAATTCTGGAAAATTCATAGTAGATGAGATTGACATTCAACGTCTACGAGACTATAGTCTCCACCGGAGGCGACGAAACTGTTGAAGCTATGAAAGAACTTAAAATAATTGATTTGTTCTGCGGAACAGGCGGCATATCAAACGGATTTGAGACCTCTGTCAACGGAATGTTCAGGACAATACTAGGCGCGGATATTCTTCCCATCTCGTTAGAGACTTTTAAGCTGAATCACCCCCACGCAATGCTTTTTTGTGGTGACATCCGAAAGCTTAGACGAAAGGGAGTTGCCGAAGTTCTCAAAATTTCTGCGGGTGATGTAGATGTTATCGTCGGTGGTCCGCCTTGCCAGGGTTTTTCTTCAATACGACCTTTCAGGTCAACAAATGATGATGACCCTCGCAATTCTCTTTTTGAAGAGTTTGCCTCGTTTGTGAATTTCTTCAGACCAAAAGTATTTTTGATTGAAAATGTTGTAGGACTCGCCACGCATAAAAATGGGTTGACAATTGAATCAATGGAAGAATGTTTTTATAAACTCGGATATGATTGTGATTGGAAAATTGTGAATGCGGCGAATTTTGGAGTTCCCCAGCGGAGAGAAAGGCTTATTCTTGTTGGAGTAACAAAAGGAGGTAAATTCACCTTTCCTAATCCAACACATCTCTCTGCTGGTGAAACCATCGGGTACAAAAATAAGAGAAAAATGCTACTTGCTGGAGAGCTACTATTTTCTGCCAGCCTTTCTCAGCCCGTGACCGTAACGGATGCAATTAGCGATTTACCGGAACTGAAAGCAGGTGAACAAATTGATTCATATACAAAGCCTCCGCAGACCGAATATCAGAAAGAGCGGAGAAGCCGTTCTCAGCAACTAACACATCACATTACCACCAATCACACTCCACGTATGTTGGAAATAATCCGGCACGCTGGTCCGAATATAAGCTCCATCCCGAAGCACTTGATTACAAGCGGATTTAGTTCCTGCTATTCACGCTTGGACGCTGATAAGCCTGCTGTCACAATAACAGTGAATTTTATTCATCCTGCTTCAAACCGTTGCATCCATCCAATTCAAGATAGAGCTTTGAGCCTGAGAGAAGGTGCGAGACTTCAATCCTTCGATGACTCCTTTACGTTTGCGGGAAACAAAACGCAGATTGCAAAACAAATTGGTAATGCAGTGCCTCCAATACTGGGAAGAGTCTTCGCGGATGAGATAGCCAAAATAATAAATTAGCCCGAGTTGCCTGTTATTGAATTTTATGACACATCTTTCATGTTCTTCTGCCTGCCCTTGAGCCTTCTGAGCAGAACTCTGATTTTGCCAACTGCAACCCCTGAGAACCACCTCAGGGCGGTCCGAAAAAATCCGTGCGTGGGTGGCGGCTCGCCCGTATCGGTCTGCGCTTCGGCTTCGAGCGCGGTGAAGAATTGTGCGGCCATCATCTTCGCCGCGCCCTGAATCATGCGCTGGCCCACGCTGGCGATAGTCCCTCCCACCTGTACCTCGCCCGTGTACTTGATGATGGTCGCCGCGCCATCGTCCGCTTCTTCGAGGTCCAGATTACCAGCGCCCTTGAGAAATCCGGGTTGGCCCTTGCCATCAACCACCAGACGATAGTGAACGGGCGAGCGCATCTCTTCCAGCCGCACGTTGCCTTTGAAGAGACCCTTGATGGAGCCGACTCCTGTGCGCAGGGTCGCCGCATAGCTGTCCTCGCCCGTCTTCTCCAAACGCTCGCAACCCGGAATGCAACGCTGCAACACGTTGGGGTCGGTCAAAGCCCCGTAGACGCGCTCGCGCCTCGCGCGCAATTCATGTGTGCCTTCTATTTTCATCGGATAGGAAGAGGCGGTCGCTCTGACTTGACGGCCCGCTCAAACTTGTTTGGCTGCTGTGTCAGTACCGCCTGCTTAAGCCGGGCGGGTGCTGTGCGTTGAGACCCGCCCGGCTTAAGCAGGCGGTACTGACTACCAGGCTCTCTCACCTTTATCCAATTCTGTCCGAGTAGCTACAAGCTTCTTTCTACTGCTTAAGGAGTGAAACTCTCCACGACTCCAGACAGGGAAGTTGATGAAGAGGGCGGCGAGACCGCGCCTGCGCCCATCCCGCGTTTTGCGAAACCTTTTTTGACTTCGGGCAAATCGCCCGCGTCCAGGGATGAGACGGCGGTGATGATGGCGTCGCGCGCCTGTGTGTAAGTCGGGCGCAGGGGCGTCACCTTCAGCCCGCCGATGACGTAGGTGAGCATGCGCTTTTCCGCATCTGCGTGCCCGTGTTTGGCGACGAGGTTGACGAATACTTCCCAGAGGGCGCAGGTCCAGATTTCGCCCGCGTTGTGTATTTCGTTATTTGGTCCACCGCCGCTCCGGGGCGGGCCTGTCGGCAGGACGACGCTGTTACTGATGTGTTTGAATGTGAGCGGGTTTTTGCTCATGTCCGCCGTGTAGGGATAGCGGCGAATCGAGAAGTAGTAATTCTCTTTAAAGGTCGGGGTCAGGTCTGTCCAGCCGCCGACGGCGAAGCAGCCGCTCGCAAAGTTGTCAGTGCTCTGCGAGGTCATGGAGATGGCGAAGAAATCGCCCCAGCCTTCGCCCATCGCGCCACCCTGCGTGTTGGTCAACCCGCTCGCGTTGCCGATGAGACGGTTGGTGATGTAGTGGCCCATCTCGTGAAAGGTGATGAGGGCTTCGTGATTACTGGTCCGGCTTGGCTTCGGACTGACTCCGACGAACTCGTACATCTGCATCTGCGGACTGGCCCCGTCGGCGGGAGTGGACATGTTGGCGTTGTCCGTGCCGCTGAAGTCCAGACCTTCCGCGAGGACCGGGTCGCCACCGACGCCACCGCGCCCGAAGTTGTTGACCTGCCCGTTGCCGGAAGCCTCGTCGAAGCCCGCTTCATACCAGCGGTCGTGCAGCCAGTTGACATGAAAGAACATGCCGACCAGGCTGTTCTGCAAATTGTTAGGGTCTCTCGCAGACTTGGTGTGATCGTATTTGTAATCGAAGGTCCGCTTCTTTGTTACTTTGCCGACCACGTCGCCCGTGCTGAAGCCGTCCGGTTTTTTCAGGTCCGCGTAGGCGAAACAGTTGTTGCCCTTGGTAGTCTTGGCGTTATCCGCCAACCACGGGTCGCCCGGAAGCAGGCTTTCTATCGTGATTAACTTTTCCTTGACCGTCGGAGCCTGAAAGCCGTTGGGGATTCCGGTCGGGTGTGGCGAGCCGGGCGCAGGCCCGTCTTCTGGACGGAAGAGCGAATCGCCCGTGTTATGCACGCTGTAACTGAAGGCGACCGCATGAGTCAGATTCCGTCGAAAGAGAATGTCAGGCTCATCTATCGCGTCCATCACATAACTGAAAGCGGGGAAGGTCCTGATCCAGAGTTCCATGTAATAGCCCGGCACGAACTGGCTCTCACCGAGCGGAAACATCACGTCCTTGAGTCTCACAGGGCGATCAAGCGGCGGACGCGTATCGTTCTTCTGAGCCTTGAACTCGTAAAAGCGATATGGCCCATCATCTCCGGTCCGGGTTGACGGCACGAAGTCAGAGGGTTCGTAAGGAAGAGTAGTGAGGTCCGTGGCGGCCCTGGCGATGGCCTCTTCCTCGGAGGTCCTGCGCTGGGCGACGGCGCGCGTGCTGGAACGACGCGCGCCCGCGCCGGGAAAGAATTGCCCGGCCATCGAAATGACTTCATTGCTCGGACTGACGGCGGCGGTCATGTCAGAGTTGAAGACCTCTTTGCCTTCGACGCGTTGAATGAGATTGACCGTCTGCAAGCCTTTCCGGCTGACCGAAGTCACCTCGACCGTGGCCGCGTCCTGCTTCGAGAGATTCCACAGGTCGCCGCGTTTCTGCACGAAATCCTTGACGGCTTCCTCCGGTGAAGCAGCGGCGGTCATGGAGAGGCGCGCGGTGGGTTGCAGGCTGACGATGCGATTGGGGAGATGCGTGGCCTGGTCATATTCCACCACGAGGCCCGGAATTTTTGCCGCGAGTTTTTTCTGTCCGGTCGTTTCCGGCGGGACTCCGGCGGGGGCCGTGATGCCGCGCGCGGCGCGAAATCCTCTATCGTAGAGGGCGTGAAAATCTTCCGGGACATGGAACGCGGGGACGGCTGACCTGGAACGATTCGGGAGAGCCGTGCCCTGGCGCAATGGCAGGTTGCTGGCGACCGCTTCGCCTCGTTGGGCCGCACCCTGACGCGCTTTCGCGGACGCAGCCTTTTTGGATGAAGAAGCTTTCTTCGCCTTCTTCGCTGATTTTGATTTCGATGATTTCGTAGCCATAAACTTTTTTTCTCTCCTTCCAGAGATGGAAACAGGACCGTAATGGCAAACAGGAAAACGCCTTCTTAAAATAACTGGCGAAAACCGCAACTTCATTTCACCGGCGGATAATTGGACCTGCCACGCCGCCGCGCGTTTTCGCTCGCACGGTCATGCCGAAATAGCTTGCCTGTCATGCTGCTTGCCCCAAACTGCGGCAGAGTTCCGTGTGTCCATCCGAGACGGATTGCCGTTGACTAATACGCGCGTGAGTGATTATCAATGCGCGCGCGCCGCCGCCGCTTCAATGGCGCGTCGCGTGTAGACTCTTGACAGGTGGCGGCGATAGACTGCGGAAGCGTAGAGGTCTTCGTTGGCCTCAACGCCGTCTGCGGCGTGCTCTGCGGCGGCAGCGATGGTTGGCGCGTCGAGCGCGCTGCCGTTGAGCATGTTCTCAACCACGCTCGCGCGGTAAGCCTTGACGGCGACGCCCGTGATACCGATTCCAGACGACTGGCAAGCGCCGCCCGCATCGCGCCGGAGATTGACGGCGATGCCGACGACGGCGAAGCCCGACGCGGGCTGGGCCACTTTCATATAAGATTGGCCCAACGTGCCCGCCCCCTGCGGCGTGTTGATTCTAATCTCGCGCAGTATCTCGGATGGTGCGAGCGCGGTCGTCAACATGTCTACAAAGAAATCCGCAGCCTTAATCGAGCGCTCGCCCTGCGCGCCGACGGCGACCATCAAGGCATCCAAAGCCAGAATCGCGGCGGGCCAATCTCCCGCCGGGTCCGAATGGACCAGACTCCCGCCGATGGTCCCCTTATTACGCACCTGCACATCGCCTATGGAAGAGGCGCATTCCGGCAACAGTGGGCAGATGTCGCGCAGGCGCGCGTTTGATTCAAGCTGGTAGTGCGTCGTCATCGCGCCGATGCGGATTTGACCATCTCCCTCTTTGATGTACGAGAGGTCTTTGATGCGCCCGATGTCAATCAGGAGTTGCGGTTGGGCCAACCTCAACTTCATCGCGGGAATCAGGCTGTGACCGCCCGCGAGTATCTTCGCTTCATCCTGATGTTGCGAGAGCAGCGCGACCGCCTCATCAAGCGTCGCGGGGGCCAGATAATCAAACTGTGCTGGAAGCATCGCTTCTCCTATTAACTCATTGATTCATTGGCTCATTGGACCATTAAAAATGAATCAATGAGTCAATGAATCAATGAATCAATTTCCAAATGTTTTCGGGCTTGAGCGGCATGTCCAGATGACGCACGCCGAAGGGCGCGAGCGCATCAACGACCGCGTTGACGATGGCGGGCGTCGCGCCGATGGTCCCTGCCTCGCCGACGCCCTTGACGCCGAGCGGGTTCACGTCCGTGGGCGTCTCCGTCCGCGCAAGCTCGAAGTGTGGCAGCATCGCGGCCTTCGGAATGGCGTAGTCCATCAGGGTTCCGGTCAATAGCTGGCCCTGCTCGTCGTAGACGACCTCTTCATAGATGGCCTGACCGAGTGCTTGCACGATGCCGCCCTGAACCTGCCCGTCAACGAGCATGGGATTGATGACCTTCCCGCAATCATCAACGGCGACGTAACGACGAAAGTTGATGTCGCCGGTCTCGCGGTCTATCTCTACGACGGCGATGTGCGTGCCGAAGGGGAAGGTGAAATTCTTCGGCTCGAAAAAGTAGGTCGCGGAGAGGCCCGGCTCCATCTCCGGCGGGAGGTCTTTGGCGATGTGAGCGGCGAGCGCGACATCCTGTATGGTGATGTTCTTGCCGTCCGTCTCAGGTTCGGGCAAGGCAGCGGCGGGCGCTTGCCCAACAGGTAAGTCCGGTTCAGGGACTTCAACGGTTGACGCCGCAGAGCCTTTTTGCAGAGAGTAGCCAGACTCGCCGTAAGTCACGTTCGTCGCCTCCGCTTGCAGCAGATGAGCGGCAATCTTGTGCGCCTTCTCTTTCAGTTTCTGGATGGCGATAAAGACAGCCGTGCCGCCGACGGCGGTCGCGCGGCTGCCGAAAGTGCCTATGCCATATTGCACGATGGAAGTGTCGCCATGAATGACCGTCACATCCTTCATGTCAACGCCGAGTTCGTCCGCCGCGATTTGCGCGAATGACGTTTCCTGGCCCTGCCCGTGCGGCGATGCGCCGGTCATGATAGTCACTTTGCCCGTCGGCTCTATACGCACGGTGGCGCTCTCCCACCCGCCAGCGGGCATCGCCTGCGATGGGCCAAGCGCGCAAATCTCCACGTAAGTCGAGACGCCTATGCCGAAGATGCGACCCTCTGCGCGCGCTTGCCGTTGTTCCTCTCGCAGCTTCGCATAGCCGCTCATCTCAAGAGCCTTCTGAAGCGCGCCCTCGTAGTTCCCGCTGTCATAGAAGAGTCCGGTCGCGGTGTGAAAGGGAAACTCTTCGGGCGTGGGGAAATTCCTGCGGCGCACTTCGACCACATCCATGCCCAATTCCTGGGCCACTAAATCCAGCGCGCGCTCGACGACGTAAGTCGCTTCGGGACGCCCCGCGCCCCTGTAGGCATCCGTCGCCACCTTGTTGGTGAAGACGCCCGTCACGTTAATCTGGATGGCAGGAATTTTATAACAGCCGGACAGCATCAATCCCGTCAACGTCGGAATCGCCGGTGTGAGCAACTGGTGATAAGAACCGAGGTCCGCGAAGACGTTGTAACGCAGGCCCGTCAACGTCCCGTCCTGCTTACAACCTATCTCTATATAGCCGACCTGCCCGCGCCCGTGAATCGTCGCCTGCATATTCTCGCGGCGCGTCTCAATCCACTTGGCGGGCTTGCCAAGCTGCATCGAAATCCATCCGAGCAAAGCCTCCTCCGCATACACGTTGAGCTTCGAGCCGAAGCCGCCGCCGACCTCCGGCGTGATGACGCGCAGCTTGTTTTCGGGAACCCCTATCATCAACGCCAACTGCGTCCGCAGCAGATGCGGAATCTGCGTCGAGGACCAGACGGTGAGTTCCTCTTCGCCCGGCAGGTAACGCGCCAGCACGCCGCGCGGCTCCATCGCCACGGGCGCGAGACGTTGATTGACGATGCGCTGTTTGATGACGTGATCCGCGCCCGCCAGCGCAGCCTCTATGTCTCCCTCTCCCGCCGTCAATTTGTAAGCGATGTTATCGCCAAACTTCTCATGAATAACTGGACCACCCTCCGCAGCCTTCTCCACATCCACCACGGGCGGCAACTCCTCGTAGTCCACCATAATCAAGTCAACGGCGTCCCGCGCCGCGTAAGCGTTCGTCGCCACGACGGCGGCGATAGGATGGCCCACGAAATAGACTTTATCCGTCGCCAGCACGCGATGATCCGGCACTTTCAAATCAGGCAGCGCGCCCGCGCACGGCACTGGTCCAATCAACGCAGAAGCATCCCTCCCCGTATACACGGCGACAACTCCCGGCGCATTCAGAGCCTCGCTCACATCTACATTACTAAGACGCGCATGCGCGTACATCGAGCGCACGAAGGCAACGTGCAAAGTCTCCGGCAGCCTAATATCATCAACGTAGTGACCCAGCCCCTTAATCAAACGCGGGTCTTCCGTCCGCTTCACCCTCTGTCCAACATACTTGTCAGCCATAACACCTCCAAAAGCAGAGGCTAGAGGCTAGAGACCAGGGGCTAGGAAAAGCAAAGAAGGTTTTACCAGCCTCTAGTCTCCAGCCTCTAGCCTCTCGTTTTCTCCGCCGCGTATTGAACCGCCTCAACGATGTGCTGGTAGCCCGTGCAGCGGCAGAGATTGCCTTCGAGGCCGTGGCGTATCTCCGCCTCCGTGGGTTGGGGCGTGCGCTCTATCAGTTGCGCGGCGGCGATAATCATGCCCGGCGTGCAGTAGCCGCATTGCAGGCCGTGGCATTCCCAGAAGCCTTCCTGGACCGGATGCAGTTGGCCTTCGCGTGCGAGACCTTCAATCGTCGTCACCTCGGACCCGTCCGCCTGGACGGCGAACATCGTGCAGGACTTAACCGCCTGGCCGTCCACAAAAACCGTGCATGCGCCGCAGGTCGAAGTGTCGCAGCCGACGTGCGTGCCCGTCAGGTTGAGCACATCCCTTAAATAATGGACCAGCAGGAGACGCGGTTCGACTTCATGCTCGCGGGCCACGCCGTTGACGGTCATGTTGAGAGACTTCTTCATTCGAGCTACCTCGCTTATCGGTAGGCAGAGAGTGGACCAATTTCAACCCTTGAGCCGGACAATAGGAAGGGGAAAAAAGATGCTTCCGTGGCAGGTGCTTCTATGCCAAATCCGTGAGAAAGTCAATCAAATTTTTTGTCCGGCTCTGGCCCCGAAGGTCCATCGCCTGAGAGGTGCTTAAGATGAAGATGAGCCTGTCTCTCAAGCTCGTCCCATGCGACGGGCCGCCCTGTATTTTAAGGGTTCGGTCAAACTGGGACTTGACAGCCGGAGCGGACGGGAATAAACTTCAGACACTGGAAAACAAGTTGGTGGGAAGCTGTACTCGCACATCCCTCTTACACTTGGGAGACGCGGGAGAAGAGTCCAACACTGAGGCTCTCAACAGTCAGGCGGTCAGCATATGCACCGCTCCCGAGACCGATAGCGCTGGAGCTTTCCGGCGTGCGCTCGTCGCCCCGCAGGGCAAGTAAAGCCTGTGTGGGGCGATGTCGTTTTTGGGGCTAGGAAATGGGGGTTAGGGGATGGAGAATGGGGGTTGGGCAAAAACAAGAATGCTTCGTTATGTCTTTCCCCATCCCCTAACCCCCGTTCCCATCCCCTATTCCCCATCTCCTCTTCATCTGACATAGATCGGGTTCGAGATGATCCAGGGTTTGTCTCGGAGAGTGTCGGGTAATTGGTCCAGATAAGCTTCTATGCGATAGACGCCCTTCTGTGTGATGGGAAATTCGCTCGCTTCGCTGATGGTCTCTTCGCGGAACGGCGCTCCGTCCCTGATTAACTTGATGCGACTCTGGACCGGAGTCCTGACCGTCAGCCGCACGCCTTCCGCGAGTTGTATCTCATCGCCCATCATCTTGCTCTCAGTCCCGCTGCGTGCCGTGTAGCTAAAACCCGCCGCATCACAAAAGAGATCGAAAGAGAGATACGAGTGTCCTGCGGCGAGGGCCTTGAGCAGCGCGTCAGCATTCAAAGGCTGACTCTTTTCCAGCAAGACATGATTGCGAACGATGGCGAAGCTGCGTTCATAAGGGTCAAGCTTGATGCCTATCAACTGTTTTCCGGTGGCGTCCGCGAGACCTAGACCGATGTTGGCGTGAGCATCGTTGCCCGCGATGGCGACCAATCTTCGATTCCGGCTGGCGGCGAGGAGTTCGTCCCACTTCTTCAAACTCTCAAACGGTCTTTCATAGAATCTGGTAAATAAAAGGTCCGGGAAACTCCTGTAGGACCAGAGGCCGTCGAAGAAGAGCAGCACAGGGTTGGCCCGCCGCGCGTTGGTGTAGAGATTGTAAATCTCTATCCCGTCGTAATCGCTCGCGTCCCAGCTTCTGTATTCCTGCGGGTAGGCGACGAAGGCCAGACGATTCTGCGCTTTGGCCCGCGCGATAATCTCCTGAGCAGTCGCAGCGCCGCTGGCGTTGGCCGCCCCGTCGCCGGGCATGAGCAACAACCTGTCCCCGTTGGCGGCGCTGATTTCGCTGCCGTTGATGAAGAGCAAGCCCGCTTGCGTTCCCTTCAAGGTCATCTCAGCGGTGTCAAAATAGGCGGACGGGTGCTCCGTCATGATGACGAAATCGAGCTTGTTGGCGTTGGCGGCGCGAATGATGTCCGTGAAGTTGCCAGCGCTGTGGCCTCCGAGCATGGAATGAACATGAATGACGCCCTTGTAGTCCGCGAAGGTCTGGGAATTCTGGTCCAGTGCGCGCTGTGCGTTAAGCCTGGCAATCGTCTCGCGCAAGCGGCTCAACTGGCGACGCCTGTAAACGAACGGCAACTGGGAGATGAGGATCAACCCCAGCAGCACGAGCGAAATTTTCTTCCAGCGTTTCATGAATGTGAAATGGGGGATGGGGGGCGGGGATAGGGGTTAGGGAAAACAAGAGCGCTTAGTCATGTCTTTCCCTAACCCCTAAACCCCGTCCCCCATTCCCTCCTTATGCCTCGCTCTCGAAATCAACGGAGACGACGTGCTCGCTGATTTCGCGTCCGAAGTTTGCCGCCAGGACGTGCTTCGGATGGACCGTGTAGGCGTCGAGCGCCGCGCGGTCACGAAAGACGGCGACGAGTCCCGTGTCATAGGAACGCGGCAGTTTGAGCGTATCGAAACCGACGTTGAGGCTCGCTATTCCTTCAACGATGGAGGCCAGATCGCGCAGCCGCGCGACGTGTTCTTCGCGCAAAGGCCCTTCGACATCCGCGCGATATTTCCAGACGACGACGTGAGTCAACATGATCATCAAAACCCTTCTTCACAAATTCATTTGAGAAATTTGTCGAACCAGCCGATGGTTCTTTCCAGCGCATCTATGCGGTGTTGCGGCTCACGAAAACCGTGGCCCTCGCGCGGGTAGCGGACGAGCACTGTTTCAACTCCGCGCCGCTTGAGCGCCATGTACATCTCTTCGGCCTGCGTGATGTGTACGTCGTTATCCTGCTCGCCGTGCAGCAGGAGCAGAGGGGTCTGTGCCTGCTTAATGTAATGCAAGGGCGACCAGCGCCACAGTAGATCGTAGTCCTCCCAGGGAAAGCCGCCGAACTCCGCGTGGACCAAATCCTGATAGAGTGAGGTCGAGTAAAAGCTGATGAGATTACTGACGCTCGCGGATGCCACGGCGGCCTTAAAGCGCGGCGTCTGCGTCACAATCCAGTTGGTCATAAAGCCGCCGTAGGAGCCGCCCGTGACGCCCAGACGCTCCGCATCAATCCATGAACGCGTGCGCAAGGCTTCGTCCACGCCCCGCATCAAATCCTGGTAATCGCCGCCGCCCCATTCGCGCAAAGTGCCGTCGGAAAATCTCTGCCCGTAGCCGCTAGACCCGCGCGGGTTCAGGTAGAGGACGGCATAGCCGCGCGCCGCGTACACCTGAAACGCGGGGTTGAAAGCGTAACCGAACATCCCGTGTGGCCCACCATGCACGCTCAGGATGAGCGGGAAGCGTTGGGTCTCTCGAAAGTTCAAAGGCTTCATCAGCCAGCCCTGCACGCTCGTCCCATCGAAGCTCTTAAAGTTTATCTCTTCCGGCTCGACCAGTATTAAAGAGCGCATGAGCGCATCATTATGCGCGCTGATGCGCCGCATGGTCTCCCTGCCGAGCAAAGCGTTGACCGCCAGCGAGCTAATCCAGACCTCCGCCGGATGCAAAGCGTCGCCCAGGGTGCAGGCGAGGCTCGGCACGCTGCCCGCGCTGAGGCTGAAACTGCTTATCTGGAATGGACGCGCCGGAATTATTGGACCAGCCGGATACATAGGACCGACAAAAGTTATTGGACCAGAATTGCCGCGTATGTTCCCGTACGCCAGATTATCGAAGAGGCCGCGTATCGCGCCGCCCTCTGTGCCGACGCGATAGACAAGCGTCTGGCCGCGATCACCCGCTAGATAAAAGATGGAGCGGCTATCCGGCGACCAGTGCGGGCTACGCGCGCGACGGTCCTGTGCGCCCGTCAATTCGCGCCCGGTTCCGCCGCGAGCCTCCACAATCCAGATGTGCGCGTCCTCCGCGACGCTGTCAATGGTCGTCACGTCGCGCCTCGTCGCCGTGTAGGCGATCCATTTTCCATCGGGAGACCACGCAGGTTCATACTCGCAGCCGCTCGTCTCCGTTAACTGTCGCACACGTCCGCCCAGGTCCACAGCGAAAATATCCGAGTTGTTGTTGGCGTCCGGGTCCTGCTCGTGATTGGAGAGAAAGGCTATCTCGTTGCCGCTCGGATTCCATGTGACGGCGTGATCGTAAAACTGGCCGGATGTCAGTTGAGTCGTCGCGGGTCTTTCTCTCTCGGCTGCCTCCACGTCAACAACCCAGACGTGCGTTCGTGCGCGGTCGGAGAAAGACGTGCGCGACTTATACTGAATGCGGTCTATCACGCGCGGGTCGCTCGCTTGCTTTGAAGACGCGGCGGACATCGTCTCCGTCTCGTCCTCACTCGCGTTGATGAAAGCGATGCGGCGAGAGTCCGGCGACCAGGCGAAACTCTCGCCCGCATACGTGATGAAGAAATTGGTGCTGCTCAAGGGCGTCAACAATCGCGGCTGGCGATTATCCAGCGAGATGGTCCAGAGGCCGCTCTGCTGCTGTCCCTGCTGGCTGCCCTGAAAGGCTATGCGGCGGCTATCGGGCGACCAGCGCGGAGTCTGCGCGTTGAATCCGTCGGGGAGCAGTTGAGAGGTCCGCACCGCCTCCGTCGTCGTGCGATTGGGGGCCGCGTTCGGGACGCGTGCGAGCCAGAGCGCCGTGTGCGAAGCGTTGCCTTCAATGGTGTTGATAGTGTAGACGACCCACTCGCCGTCAGGTGAAATCTGCGCATCGCCGACGCCCGCCACGCGCAAAGTATCCGCAGGCATCATCCCGCGCCGCGCCTGCGCGTTTGATGTTGAGACTGCCAGCAGGAGGCAGCACACGAATGCAGCACAGGAAGTTAATCTATTCATCAACACTCTTCTCACTGGTCAAGATCATATAGAGGGTTTCATTTAGGTGCGTGCTTTAATGAGCATGAAAGAATCTCACGCCAAGGCGCAAAGTAAAACGCAGAGAGCTTTGCTAAGAACTTTGGGCCAGTTGTTCGTTCAAAAGTTGCCATGCATGACGGACATGAGCTTCGGTAGTGCGGATGTTACCAATGGCGAGGCGAAGTGTGAAGGCGTCCCGGAGGCGTGTGTGCGAGAGATAGGCCTGGCCGGTCGCGTTGATGTTGTTCATGATGGTCTCGTTTAATTGGTCCAGGCGGGCGGCGCGTGCCTCCTCTGTTTCGCCTTCTGGGAGGGACGGGCAGGCGCGGAAACAGGCGGTGCTGAAGGGCACGGGCGCGAGTAGTTCCCAGTTGTCAGCTTCGCTCACCCAGTTGGCGAAGAGGCGTGCGAGGCGGCAGTGCTCGCGGATGCGCGCGGCGAGACCTGCTTGGCCGAAGTAGCGCAGGACCATCCAGAGCTTGAGGGCGCGAAAACGTCTCCCAAGTTGAATGCCGTAGTCCATACGATTGTCCACGCTCTCGCTTTCGCTGGTCCTTAAATATTCCGGCACGAGCGAGAAGGCGCGGCGCAGGACATCCAGGCGGCGACTGTAGAGCACTGAGAGATCGAAGGGCGTGAAGAGCCACTTGTGCGGGTTGGTGACGAGCGAATCCGCGCGCTCGCAACCCGCCGTGATACTTTCCTGCATCTCCGGCAAGATGAACGCAGAGCCTGCGTAGGCCGCATCAACGTGCAGCCACAATTTATGCTCATCGCAGATGTCTGCGATGAGCGGCACGGGGTCTATGCTCGTTGTGGAGGTCGTGCCGACGGTGGCGACGACGCAGAAGGGCAGAACGCCGTTGCGCTTGTCCTCATCAATCGCGTGGGCCAACGCCCGCGCGTCCATGCGAAATTCCGCGTCGGTCGGAATCTTACGGAGGGAACGTTGGCCCAGGCCCAGCGTCAGTACGCCCTTATCAATTGACGAGTGCGACTGCTCCGAAGCGTAGACGCGCAGGAGCGGGAGGTCTGCGCGCCCGCTCATGCCGTCTTCGCGCACGCGCTGGTCCAGAGCCTCGCGCGCGGCGGCGATGGCGTGCATGCTTGAGACGGATGCCGTGTCGTAAATGATGCCAGCGAAGTCCGGGGGGAGGCCCATCATTTGCCGCAGCCAGTCGAGCGCGACTTGCTCCAACTCTGTCGCGGCGGGGCTGGTGCGCCAGAGCATCGCCTTGACATCGAAGGCCGCGCTGAGAAGTTCGCCGAAGATGCCGGGAGCGGAGGTGGAAGTGGCGAAGTAAGCGAAGAAGGAAGGATGATTCCAATGCGTCAGCGCGGGCACGATGAGTCGGTCCACGTCCTCCAGAATCTCCTGCATGGATTCGCCTTCGGCGGGCGCGGCGGATGGCAACTTCGCGCGCATCTCTCCGGGTAAGACCTGGGCCAGCACGGGCCGCTCTTCCATGTGCTCGAAATAATCGCTAATCCAGTCAATGACCTGATGGCCGAAGCGGCGAAAATCCTCCGCGTTCATGTCGCCCTCAGGCGGCGCAAAGCCGCTCCCTGTATCTTCCTGTTTCATGATGAGTCTCTATAGATTGGGGATTGCGGAATTCGGATTGCGGATTACAGGAGCCAGAGTCTTCTCATCCGCCATCCGCCATCCGCCATCCGCCACCCCCAATCCCTAGCCTTTCGCGAAGATTTGTTTGAGGTGATTCTTTAGATGCGCGATGTAGTCGAGCATGAAATATTCGAGCGTCACAGGCTCGTTTTCGCTGACGGTCTTCCAGCCTATGCGTTGTAGATTATGCGTCGGGCGAAGCCTTGTCCGCGTCTCCGCAGGGATTGAAGACATGACGTGCAGCAAGTGCAGGTTGTAGCTTTCCCATAATTGGACCAGGAGCGGCCAGGGTTCTTCGTTGTAGCGTTGTGCGCGCACCCACGCCTCCTGATCGTATGGCGGAAAGACGAGTGCATCCGTGAACTGCGCCCTCACGAACCTTTGATGATTGTTCGAGGCGGAATCAATGAGATGGCCTATGATCTCTTTCGCGGACCATTTGCCATCGGATAAGGGCGCGCGGCTCAACGCTTCCGGGATGAGCCGCAGACGCTCAGAGGCTTCTTCTATCGTGCGCCGAAAATCCTCAAGCGCGTCACTCATCTTTGATAGCTCCGTTGATAATTGGTCCGTTAATGATTCTTACCTGACGCGACGATATTTGATTTCATCCGCCTTCAGGGAGATTTGTTTGCGGTTCCCCTGGCTGGTCCATTTATCTTGATTGCCGCCGCACTCTTTGTTGATGAAGGCTTCACGATAAAAAACAGGCGTGGCCGCGACCCTCGCGGAAATCCTGTAGGCGGTCGCCTCTCCTGCGTTCTCTGCGACCCCGCAATTGTCCAGGTAGGTTTGTGCCGTCCCAAAAACCGGGCGCACATCCTGCGCGCAGACTGCCGTCAACGCCAGCACGGGGAAGACGAATATGAGAAGCACGCAATCCTTCATCATCATGATGACCCGAATATATCATTGTCGTCCTTTCAACAATAATTATTTCTCCCTGTTGATGCCCGCCACCTCTACGATTGAGAAGGGCGCTTATTTTAATTCTCGACACGTCGCCTTAATTCTGTATAATGCGCTGCGTTAGAACTTTCACCATTGGCGGGCGTTTGCTTCTGGGTGCGACCCGCTATTATTATGTGTGCCAGCAACAGTTTTGCCCGTACACATCTTGCATCAGTGTATGAACCCGCCAGCGTCCCACGCGGGTTGGCCCAAAGAGCGGCCAGGCGTTGCGTTGGTGAAAGCTTCTCCCCTTAAAAAGATTTTGGACCCGGCGTTCTGAACGATCTGCATAATTTAAAAGCTGGAAAGATAGCATCTCTTGGAGGAGACCAAGATGGCCGAACTGGAGGCGGGCGCAGGAGTCCCGGCGACAGACAGCAAGCGGGGATTCGTTCGCGGGCTTGGCTTACTGGATTCAACCATGATCGTCGCCGGGTCCATGATCGGGTCCGGCATCTTCATCGTCTCGGCGGACATCTCGCGGCAGGTCGGCTCGCCCGGCTGGCTGCTGGTGGTCTGGCTCATCACGGGCCTCTTGACGGTCATGGCCGCGCTCTCTTATGGCGAACTGGCGGCGATGATGCCGAAGGCTGGCGGGCAGTATGTCTACCTGCGCGAAGCCTTCTCGCCGCTGTGGGGCTTTCTCTACGGCTGGACGCTCTTCCTGGTAATTCAGACGGGAACCATCGCGGCGGTCGCCGTCGGCTTCGCCAAGTATCTGGGCGTCCTGTGGCCCGTCATCTCGGAAAAGAATTACATCGTCGCTCCCATCCGCATCTCTTCCGGCTACGCCATCTCTTTCTCGACCGCGCAACTGGTCGGCGTCCTCCTCATAGTGCTGCTGACGTGGATGAATACGCGCGGGCTGAAGCTGGGCAAGCTGGTCCAGAATGTTTTCACCACGGCGAAGACGGGAGCCTTGCTGGCGCTCATCGTCCTCGGCGTCCTCGTCGGCTGGAAGGCGCTCGCCGTGAGCGGCAACTTCGGAAATTTCTGGACTCCGCGCGGCCACTTGCAGGATGTCGGGCACGGGCTGACAGCCGCGACGGCCTTCGGTCTCTTCGTCGGCATCTGCGTCGCGCAGACCAACTCGCTCTTCTCCGCAGACGCCTGGAATAACATCACCTTCACGGCGGGCGAGGTCAAGAATCCGAAGCGCAATATTCCGCTCTCGCTCGCGCTCGGCACGTTCATCGTCATCGCCTTGTATCTCCTAGCCAACATCGCGTATCTCGTCACGCTTCCACTGGAAACGATTCAGACCGTGCCCAACGACCGCGTCGCCTCGGCCACGGCGGACGCCATCTTTCCCGGCTACGGCGCGGTGGTGATGGCGGTCGCGATTATGGTCTCGACCTTCGGCTGCAACAACGGATTGATACTCGCCGGAGCGCGGGCCTACTACGCGATGGCCCGCGACGGTCTCTTCTTCCGTTCTTCCGGCACGCTCAATGATAAGCGCGTCCCCGCGTGGGGCTTAGTGATACAGGGCATCTGGGCCGCTTTACTGGTCCTGCCGCGCGTCGTCACGGGCACAGACGCGGCGACCGGCCAGCCGACGTACGGAAGTCTCTACAACGACCTCTTGACCTACGTCATTTCAGCCGCGCTCATCTTTTACATCCTCACCATCGCGGGCATTTTCCTGTTGCGGCAGAAGCGACCGGATGCGGAACGCCCGTACAAAGCCTTCGGCTATCCTTTGATTCCGATTATCTACATCGTCGGCGCGACGGTCATTCTGCTGGTCCTTTTTATTTACCAGACGGCGACGACCTGGCCCGGTCTGATTATCATTCTGACGGGCGTGCCCATCTACTTTATCTGGCGCAAGGTCGGCGTGCCGCAGCCCGAACAAGGCTCTATCTCGGAGACGGCGGCGGATGAGAGGGACGAGTATTAAAGTGCGAGTGCTCGCGCTGGCAAGGCAAGTTTGTTGAACCGAAAGTTTATGACAATCAAGAGTGAAGAGAGTCGCTCTCAAACTCCTCGGAGGTCCATCAATGGCTAGTAAACTCTTTGCAACGAAACCGCTCAATATGCTGCTCAAAGAGATGGAGGGCGAGAACCGCTTGAACCGCGTGCTCGGCCCGGTGCAACTCTCGGCCCTGGGCGTGGGTGCGATTATCGGGACGGGCATCTTCATCCTGACCGGCGAGGCCGCGCATGACCGCACGGGTCCGGCGCTCATGCTCTCGTTCGTCCTCGCGGGCCTCGCGTGCGTCTTCGCGGCGCTCTGTTACGCGGAGTTCGCTTCGATGGTTCCGGTCGCGGGTTCCGCTTACACTTACGCCTACGCCACCCTCGGCGAACTCTTCGCCTGGATCATCGGCTGGGACTTGATACTTGAATATGCGGTCGGCTCGGCCACGGTCGCGCATGGATGGTCCGCGCACTTTCAGGAATTCATCCCGCTCTTCGGTCTGGACAAATACCTGCCCCATGTCCTCTCTAAAGGACCCTTCGATTACTGCGTGACCCTCGGAGCGGGTTGCCCGCATACGGGGTTTGTCTCGACCGGGGCATACTTTGATCTGCCTGCGGTTCTCATCACCTTCCTTCTCACCATCGTTCTCGTCAAGGGTATCAAGGAGAGCGCGAGTTTCAACGCCGTGATGGTGGGCATCAAGCTCGTCATCGTGCTGATGGTCATCGGCATCGGGGCCTTCTACATTGATACTGCCAACTGGCATCCGTTTGCGCCGTATGGTTACACGGGTGTGAGCTTCTTCGGCAAAACCTTATTCGGCCAAACTGCTGCGACCGGACAGCCCATCGGCATGATTGCCGGAGCGGCGATCATCTTCTTCGCGTACATCGGATTCGACTCCGTCTCGGTCCACTCCGAAGAGGCACGCAAGCCCGCGCGCGATGTGCCCATCGGCATCATCGCATCCTTAATCATCTGCACCATTCTTTACATCGCCGTCTCAGCGGTATTGACGGGGATGGTTCCGACCGACCAGATTGATAAAAACGCCGGGGTGGTGAAGGCGTTCGAGCATGTGGGTTTGCACTGGATGCAATATCTCGTGGCGGCTGGCGCAATGACCGGCATCACGTCCGTGCTGCTCGTGATGATGCTCAGCCAACCGCGCGTCATGCTGGCGTTGGCGCGTGATGGTCTGGTCCCGAAGAGTTTCTTCGGAGACATCCATCCGAAGTTTCGCACGCCCTGGAAATCAACGATTCTGACGGGCCTCTTCGTCGCCTCGATGGCGGGTTTTCTGCCGCTCACGCTGCTGGCCGAAATGACGAGTATCGGAACGTTGTTCGCCTTCGTCATCGTCTGCGCCGCCGTGCTCGTCATGCGGCGCACGAATCCAGATGCCAAGCGTCCGTTCCGCGCGCCCTTCGTTCCGCTCGTCCCGATTTTAGGCATCCTGACCTGCTTGCTCCTGATGTTCTCGCTGCCCGTGGAAAACTGGTGGCGACTGATTATCTGGCTCCTCATAGGCTTCGTCATTTACTTCCTTTATGGACGCAATCACAGCGTGATGGCGAAGGAGCGCCACTTGGCCCACGAACTGTCGGCACACGGCCTCAGCCCGCAGGCCGTCGGCGACCCGGACGCGCCGCCGAGCAGCCCGGCTGCGCCGGTAGATTCAAGGGTCAAGAAAGACAGGTAAGCTCGCGAGCCTCTGGCGGTAATGAAAGGCCGAGCGTTAGTTGAACTAACGCTCGGCCTTTCTTCATCGTTGGAAAGAGAGAAGAAATTGCCGTCTAGAGCAGATTGGGATTGAGTGCGACTGATGTCAGTCCCGCCTGCTTAAGCTGGGCGGGTTCTCGGCTCACCAACGACCCGCCCAGCTTAAGCAGGCGGGACTGACATGACGTGCCGTTGTGCGCTCATACTATTGCAAATCGCCGTCTATTTTTCCGGCTCAAAGATGAAATCGAGTTTGCGATTTTCGTATGGCGCGATGGTGATTTGCATGGTCTTCTCACCGAACCTTTCATGCCATGCCACGATAGTGTAACTTCCCGCCGGTAAGCCCTCTATTCTGTACGAGCCATCTTTGCCGCTGACGGCGAAAAAGGGATGCGCGAAGACGCCCACATAGGCTTTCTCCCAGGGATGCTGATTGTCCTTGAAGGGTATAATCTCCGGCTTGGCAAACTGTACGACGAATGGTGGCGCGCCCGGCCCTTGCGTCCTGTTCCATTCCTGATTGTCCCTGGGTACGGGGTGGCTGTTGTGATGTGTCTGGTCGCTATTGAGTATCTTTAGAGGTTGCCCGACCTGTATCCCCAACATGTGCGGAGACATGCGACAACGTTTGTGGTCAAGCACGGCCTCCGTGACCGGCGTCTCAAATTGATAAGCATCCAGCGCGTTGCCGCTCTTGACATAGACGAAGACGTTGGCAAGCTTGCCATCTGTCACCATCACATCTTCGGTTTGCGCTTTCGGATTAAGCTGAGGACAGATGCCATCAGCGGACATATCAATGAACCTTCGCTTCGGCACTTCACCCTCGAAAGAAATCGTGCCGGTGAGCGTGCCATGTTCGACGACGCGCATGTATGTGGGCTTGTTTTGCTGCCAACTGCCGGGCATCTTTGCGCCCTTCGTGCTGCCCGCGCTGTGAATGGAAAAAAGCAGCAGCGAAATGAGCAGCGTGCTCATGAGCAACCTGAAGCCAAAGGCGTGGAGACTGTTCTTCATAAATGGTCCTGCGTCTTTCAATCTCAGGGGGAAGGGATGAGAGAAGCATCTTGAGCATCCATCCCGTTCAAAGCTGTGTTCGAGTGAAACTGTGCGGGCCGCACAAACGTGCAGGCTGCATCCGCGACCGCTATCTTAGCAGCGATGCGCGCGCGGCAGCCAGCGCTTCCGCGACGCGCGCGGGCGCTGTCCCACCCGCCTGCGATTTCGTCGCCAGGGTTTGTTCCAGAGAGAGAGCCTCGTATAAATCATCTTCGATGAGCGGCGAGCACGAGCGCATCTCTTCGAGCGTTAAATCCTGTAGCTCTAAGCCGCGCTCTAGGGCGTGCAGGACGATGCGCCCGACCGCTTCGTGCGCCTCGCGGAAGGGCAAGCCCTTGCGCGCCAGGTAGTCAGCCAGTTCCGTCGCGTTCATAAACCCGCGCGCGGCTGCATGACTGGTCCTCTCTGCGCGCAGGCGAACGTTTCCGATGACCGTCGCAGACACTTCCAGCGCCGCCTTGAGCGTGTCGAAAATATCGAAGACGGCCTCCTTGTCCTCCTGCATGTCCTTGTTATAAGCGAGCGGTAATCCTTTGAGCATCGCCAGCAGCGCCATCGTGTGACCGAAGACGCGACCAGCCTTGCCGCGCACAAGCTCCATCGAATCAGGATTCTTCTTCTGCGGCATGAGGCTTGAGCCGGTCGCCACCGCATCGCTCAATTCCAGAAAGCCGAATTCAGCCGTCGCGTAAATAATAATGTCTTCGGCGAGCCGCGAGAGATGCATCATGATGAGAGACGCGTTGCTGGCAAACTCTACGCAGAAGTCTCTGTCGCTGACGGCATCCAGGCTGTTGCGCGAAATATCCTCGAAGCCCAACTCGCGCGCCACCGCCGCACGGTCAATCCTGTAAGCCGTCCCCGCCAGCGCTGCCGAGCCGAGCGGCATGACGTTGACGCGCACGCGCGTTTGCTTGAGCCGCTCGCGGTCGCGCGCCAGCATCTCGAAGTAGGCCAGACACCAGTGCGCCCACAACACCGGCTGGGCGCGTTGCATGTGCGTGTAACCGGGGAGCACAGCCGCAGGATAGGCTTCGGCCAGTTTAAGCAACGCGCCTTGCGCGACGCGCAGGCTTGTCTCCAACACGTCAATCGCATCTCGCAGCCAGAGACGCAGGTCCGTCGCCACCTGATCGTTACGACTGCGGCCCGTGTGCAACTTGCGACCAGTGTCGCCGATAAGCTGGACCAGCCTCGCCTCCACGAAGGAATGTATGTCTTCGGCGGGCAACTCCGAGAAATACTTTTCGGCGTCAGAAGCCGCGCTCTCAATAATCTTTTGCAGTCCGCCCTTGATGCCGGAAGCTTCATCCTTTGTCAGCACGCCCGCTTTCAACAAGCCCTCGCAGTGCGCGACGCTGGCGCGCACGTCCACCTCCAAGAGCCTGCGGTCGAAACCGAACGAGCGATTGAATTCGACAAAGCCCGCGTCGGCCTCGCCCGTAAATCGCCCGCCCCATAAATTTTTAGACTCGCTCATCTCTACTCCCGTCTAATCTTTTGCCCGGCATTGTAGCGCCGCGCGTCACAGTATGACGCACCGGGCTTTTGACTTTGATGCATCCAAAGTGCTATTTTATGCATCTATGCAACAGATATGCAAATATTTTGCATAAGAGGAAGATGCGGAAAGACACACGACAGAAGAAAGTACTGAGTTTAATCCGGGCCAGGCGGATTGGCACGCAGGAAGAATTGACGGCTCAACTGGAACGCGCCGGGGTCGCGGCGACGCAATCGAGCGTCTCGCGCGACCTGGAAGAGCTTGGCATTATCAAGCGGCGTGGATATTACACCCTGCCGCACGCGTCGAACAGGACGACGGCGCGCGGGCTGTTGAGTCTGGATGCGGCGGGCGATGCGCTGGTGGTGGCGAAATGCGAACCCGGTCTGGCCTCCGCCGTCGCGGTCGAGATTGACGGCGCGCACATAGAAGAGATCGTCGGCACGCTCGCGGGCGAAGACACAATCTTTATCGCCGTCAACGAACGCAAAGCCCAACGCGCCGCGATCAAGAAAATCTGGGAACTCTTCGGATAAGGACATTCTGAGAGTCTGAGAGTCAGGAGTCTGAGAGTCTGGAGTCAAAAGCTAAAAGCGAGTTCTGGTTTTTGACTCATGACTCCTGACTCTCAGACTCCCGACTAAAGGGTGATGGAGTGGCTGAGAAGATAAAGAAAATCGTGTTGGCTTATTCGGGCGGGCTGGATACGAGCGTGATGTTGCGCTGGTTGAAGGAGCGTTATGGATGCGAGGTCGTCTGTTACTGCGCGGATGTGGGGCAGGGCGAGGAGTTGGATGGTCTTGAGGCGAAGGCGCTTGAAACGGGCGCGTCGAAGTTGTACGTGGAAGACTTGCGCGAAGAGTTTGTGCGCGATTACGTCTGGACGGCGGTCAAGGCCAACGCGGTCTATGAGGGCGTCTATCTGCTGGGCACGTCGCTGGCGCGGCCCGTCATCGCCAAACGACAGATCGAAATTGCGCGTCTTGAGGGCGCGGACGCGGTGGCCCACGGCGCGACCGGCAAGGGCAACGATCAGGTGCGTTTTGAGTTGACTTACTACGCGCTGGAGCCTGACATCAAGGTCGTCGCTCCGTGGCGCGAGTGGGAGTTTAAGGGGCGCACGGATTTAATCGCGTATGCGAAGGAGCATAGCATTCCTGTCACGGCCACAGCCGAGAAGCCTTACTCGACTGACCGTAACCTGATGCACGTCTCTTACGAAGGCGGCATTCTTGAAGACCCCTGGGCGGAGCCTCCGGCGGATATTTTCCAGTTGACGAAAGCGCCGGACGAGGCAAGGGGCGAAGCCGAGTATGTTGAAATCGGTTTCGAGCGGGGCGAGCCTGTTTCGATCAACGGAGAGCAACTTGGC
>DASYML010000015.1:0-32955 GCA_036009045.1 Pyrinomonadaceae bacterium | reverse complement strand
GCGGAGCCGTATTCGCGCAGGAAACTACAGGTAATCTCAACGGCACGGTCAAGGACTCCAGCGGTGCTGCTGTCAAGGGCGCGACCGTCACGATTACCAATGAAGAGAAGAAGGGTGACGTGCGCACGGTCACGACCAATGACGAAGGTCAATACTCCGCGCCGAACCTGCCCGTCGCGACATATACCGTGGCGGTTGAAGCCCCCAATTTTAAGAAGGCCGTCCAGACCGGCGTCAAGCTCGATGTCAACCAGCGCCGCTCTGTGGATGTTGATCTGGAGGCAGGGAATATCGCCGAAGTGGTGACGGTCGAAGCGGACCCGGTCGCCGTCGAGTTGACGACGCCGCAAGCCTCCACCGTCATCAACGGCACGCAGGTGCGCGAACTCTCGATTAACAACCGCAACTTTTTACAACTCGTGACGCTCGCGCCTGGCGTTTCCAACGACCTCTCGGACCAGGTGTACGTCGGTACTGTCAACCCTGACGGGCAAACCAACACCGTCAATATCTCCGTCAACGGCGGGCGCAGCAGCCAGAACACATATCTGGTTGACGGCGCGGACGTGACGGACCGTGGCTCGAACATCACGATCCAGGCATATCCGAGCGTTGACTCGATTGAAGAATTCAGCGTGCTGCGCTCGCTGTATCCGGCTGAGTCCGGGCGCAGCGGCGGCGGTCAGGTCAATATCGTGACCCGTTCCGGCGGAGATAAATTTCACGGCTCGATGTTTGAGTTCCTGCGCAACGAGAGACTCAACGCCAATGATTTCCTGACCAACCAGACCATCCCGCCGCCCTTCGGGCTGGACTCCAACGGCAAGGCCAAGCGCAAGCCGTTCCGCTATAACAATTATGGTTTTACGGTGGGCGGGCCGATCTATTTCTTCAACTTCGGTGAGGGCAACAACGGCGGCATCTTCCGTAAACTCAAGAATACGTTTTTCTTCTTCTCGGAAGAGCAGCGTCGTGATCTTCGTTATCCTACGCTGCCTCTGTCGAGCGTCCCCGATGCCAATATGCGACAGGGAATTTTCCCGATTGATATTTGTCTGAGCGCGAACGCGCCGACGACCGCCACGGCCACCTGTCTCAACGTGCTGCCGCGCGGCACACCTCTCTCATCCGTCGCCACAATCAATCCGGTGGCCCAGTCTTATCTGACGAACATCTATAGCAAGCTGCCGCTGCCGACCGACGCGGTCACGAGAGGGTTGACGGCGACGGCCATCAACAAGGCCAACTTCCGGCAGGAGATTGTCAAAATTGACCATCACTTTACGAACAACGTGTCGGCCTTCTATCGCTTTGAGAACGATAAAATTCCCACGCTCGATGCGAACGGAACCTTCGCGCCGCGTTCGGACCTTCCGGGGGTCTCGACCACGGAGACGAACTCGCCCGGCAAGACGCATACCTTCCAACTCACAGACACGCTCAATTCAAAGATGATTGTGGAGGGCCGCTACAGTTACGGATACGGAGCGATTCTAAGCAACAGCGTCGGCTTGATTGCGAAGAGCGTCTCTCCCATTGCGGTCTCTTTGCCCTTCCCCAGCGTGAGGGATATGGTCCCGATTGTCACCGGCAACGGCTTTAACGCCTTGCAGGGTTTCGGCGATTACAACAACTTTTCCTGGAAGCAGAATTTCAACGGCAGCTTTACCTTAATCAACGGCAACCACACGATGAAATTCGGGACGACTTATTCGCTCTACCGCAAGAACGAGAACGCTCTGGCGGGAGTCAATCAGGGACAGTTCAGCGGTTTCCTCAACACGCTCACGACCAGCGTGCAGCAGTTGAGCGTCCTGGCTCCGAACGCCGCGACGCAGGAAACAAACGCCGCGCGCCGCGCCAACTTCCAGTCTTTCGCCAACTTCCTATTAGGGAATAACGCGACTTTCACGCAGGCGCATTTCGACTATACGGCTGACTTTCGCCAGAACGCTCTTGAAAGCTACGCGCAGGACGAATGGCGTTTCAGACCTAACCTGACCTTGTACTACGGCCTCCGATATTCTCGTTACGGCCAACCCTTTGACAAGAACGGAAGGCTCTCAAACTTCGACCCGTTCCTCTTCGACAGGGCACAAGCGCCGCAGGTGACGGGCGCAGGCAACCGCGTCATCGGCACAGGCAACCTGTGCAACGGCATCATCGTCAACAAGCGCAACTACCAGACCGCCCCCAATTGCACGCCGACCGTTTCACCTTACGGCGACAAGATAATCAGCACCTCTAACAAAGACTTTGCGCCGCGCGTCGGTCTCGCCTGGGACCCGTTCAGCAAGGGCAAGACCTCCATCCGTACGGGGTATGGCATCTATCATGAACAGGTGCTGGCTGGCTACGCGGAGCAGATTCTAGGCATCAACCCGCCCTATCAGGACACCATCACCATCAGCAATACGCGGCTGGATAATTTAGGAGGCGGTTCGGCCTCCGCTCCGTCCCCGACCCTGCGCGGCATTGATCCCAACTGGCACACTCCGTACATGCAACACTGGTCGCTCGACTGGCAGCAGCAATTGGGCAACAATACGGTCTTCACGCTGGGCTATTACGGCTCGAAGGGAACGCATCTCATCGGCATCGTGGAGATTAATGAACTCCCTCCGGGTCTGGCTATCAATTCGAGATGCGCGACCGGAGCCAATTTCCTGGGCCAGTCTCCTGCGCCCGCGACGGTTCAGTGTCAGGTCCCCGGCACGGGCTTCTTCTCTTCGGCGGCGACCAATATTCTGGACCAGCTTCGGCCCTACAGAGGTTATCGCTCGATTACGATGCTGGAGCCGCGCTTCAACTCGAATTATCACAGCCTGCAAATCTCCGCGCAGCATCGCTTCGCCGGAAGCTCTCAAGTCAACCTCGCTTATACCTGGTCCAAGAATCTGACGGATGAGCAGAACGACCGGACCAACGCCCCGGAAAATAGTTATGACATCGGGAGCGAGTACAGCCGTGCGGCGCTCGACCGCCGCCATGTCCTGTCTGTCAATTACGTTTATGAATTGCCGTTTTTCGCCGGGGAAAAAGGGCTGGCCGGAAAGTTGTTGGGCGGATGGCAAAGCTCAGGCATTTTAGTCTACAACACGGGGTTGCCGTTCACCGTCACGACCTCTGCTTTCGACGCGTCCGGACTCGGTAATATTTCCGCGTTGGTCGCGGGCAATCGCCCGAACGTGACCTGTGACCCGAACGCGAACGCGCCGCACACGCTCCAGAAGTATTTTAATACCCAGTGCTTCCAGGCGAATCCGGCGGTCAACTCGACGACCATCAGTAACACCCCCGGCAATAGCCCGCGCGGCATTATCAACGGCCCGTCAACCAAGCGCGTTGACTTCTCTCTCATGAAGAACATACGCTTCAGCGAGTCTGTGCGCTTACAGTTGCGCGGCGAAGCCTTCAACATCTTCAACTGGACGAGTTTTAGAAGTTTCAGTACCACGACGCTCAACGTCACTCAGAACACGTTCGGAGCCATCACCGCCGTGCGCGACCCGCGCACGATTCAACTCGGCGTCAAGTTCTACTTCTAAAGCCGCCGATGGGTATTTCATCTGAGACGGATGCCCGCAGCGTATCTTCTACGTTGCGGGCATCCTAATTTCATCATCAACTGTGATTCAATATCCGTTATGGAAAACTCAATTGATTCACCTGAAACCCTCCTCCTGCGCGGCGCGCGAGTCGTCCTGCCGGATAGGATTGAAGAGGCTGGCGACCTCTTCATCGAAAGCGGCTCGATAGCGCGGATTAATGGACCAGCCGGAAACGTCGTCGCCTCTGCCGACCGGATTCTGGACCTGAGCGGGCTGACGCTCTATCCGGGCTTTATAGACGTTCACATTCATGGGGCGATGGGCGTTGACACGATGGAGGCGACGCCGGACCTGCTCCATCGCGTCGCGCGATTTCTCGCGCAGCATGGCATCACCGGATGGTTGCCGACGCTCGTTCCCGCGCCCTTGAATGATTATGAGAAACCCGCGCGGGCCGTCGAACATCTGATGCTAGAACAGGACGTGCGCGGGGCCAGCGCACGCGTCCTCGGCCTCCATTACGAAGGCCCGTTCGTCAACGGCGCGCAGTGCGGCGCGCTCAGGCCACAGCATTTTCGCACCTTCTCGTCCACCGCCGACCTTGACGCGCTCGCAACCGTCAACAACGCTGACGCCGCGCACATGATGACGCTCGCGCCTGAGGTGGACGGCGGTCTTGAATTGATAAGCGAACTGAAAAAGCGCGGCTGGATCGTCTCCATCGGCCACACGCGCGCACCGCTCGACGTGCTCGACCGTGCCAGCGAGGCGGGAGCGAGGCACATGACTCATTTCATGAACGCGATGTCGCCTTTACATCATCGCGCGCCCGGCCCCATCGGCTGGGGACTCGTCCGCGACGACATGACCTGCGACTTTATCGCGGACGGCGTCCATCTGGACCAATTAACGCTGCAACTGATCTTGAAATGCAAGACGCCCGCGCGGCTCAATCTGATTAGCGACGCGGTCGCGCCCGCTGGCCTCGGCGACGGAGATTATCATTTGTGGGGCGAGACCATACGGGTCACAAACGGGCGCACCGCCAACGAGCAGGGCAGCATCGCAGGCTCTGTCATCACCATGCACGATGCCGTGCGAATGATGCTCTCGCTCGGCGTCAGCCCGCAGGACGCCGCGCTCATGTCCGCGACCAACCCCGCGCGCCTGCTCGGCCTGGACCAATTATACGGCAGCATCGAAGAAGGGAAAGCAGCCGACCTCGTCGCCCTTGATGAAGAAGGCAACGTGCGCCTGACACTCGTCGGCGGGCGCATCGCCTTCCAGAAGAGTCCAGAGTCAGGAGTCTAGAGTCGGGAGTCAAAAGACATGTTGAAGTTTAAGCTTGAAAGGCTCAAGTCTAAAAGTTAAAGCAACCGTGAAAGTTAAAGGCGACTGTTTTTGACTCCTGACTCTGGACTCTCATACAGTCCCGCGCGCCTGTAGGATTCGTCGAGGAGTTCGACGGGATGGCAGAGTTTTAAGGCGAGACCCGCGAGGCGTGCGCCCGCGCCTATCTGCATGTGGCAGCCGGGATTGGCGGTCGCCAGCAGTTGCGCGCCTGTCTCTTCAACGTGCTTGAGTTTCTCTTTGAGCACGCGCGATGAGAGTTCCGGCTGCAAGAGATTATAGATGCCCGCGCCGCCGCAGCAGACTTCGCTGCCCTCAAGCGGGACGTACTTAAGGCCGGGAATCGCGCGCAGCATTCGCAACGGCGCATCCACCGCGCGCTGTCCGTAGATTAAATGACACGATGCATCATACGTCGTGACGCAATCATCCAGACTCGCCCCCTCAAGTATCCCCGTCATCTCAAGCTGTTGACTGATGTCGCGCACACGCGCGCTGAATTCAAGAGCACGCGCCGCGTATTCCGTATCGTCCGCCAGCAGATGGGCATAAGCAGCGAGCATCGCTCCGCACCCGCCCGCGTTGGTGACGATGGGCGTCCCCGCTTCATCCTCAAAGGCATCTATGTTGCGCCGGGCCAGTTCGCGCGCTCCCTTTAGATCGCCCGCATGAGCATGAAGCGCGCCGCAGCAGACCTGCGCGCCCGGAGCGTGCGTCGCACAATCGTTCGCTTCAAGCACGCGTGCAATCGAACCGTTGACACGCGCGAAGAGTCCCTCCATCACGCAGCCCTTGAAGAGCAAAGCCCGCGCGCTACCATCCCGCCCAACCTCAGGCTCAACCTCATACTCAACAACGCGCGTGCCAGCTTCGCCTTTATCCTGGACCAATTTTCCATCCCGGACCAATTGAGCGGGCGCAGAGCTTTCCAGCAGGGCGAGCGCGAAATCCAGTTTAGGGGAAAGAAGAGAAGCTATCTTCAGTTGGCGCAGGAGACGCGCCAGCTTCATATCTCGCACCAGCCGCGCGCACGCGAGTGCCGCGCGAAGACGCGCCGGAGAGAGCCAGACGCGGCGCAGCACAAGGCGCATCAAACGTTCTCGCCACCCGCGTCTTTTTTCGACGCCCGAAAGCCGCGCACGCGCGGCTTCGAGCAGTTGCCCGTACTCCACGCCAGCCGGGCACGCCTGCTCGCACGCGCGGCATCCCAGACAACGATTGATATGACGGTCAAAGGCTTTGGAATCGCTGGCGAGCCTTCCTTCTTCGACGGCGCGCATCAAGTAGATACGCCCGCGCGGGCTGTCGTTCTCATCGCCCGTGTGGACGTACGTCGGACACGCCTCCAGGCACAGCCCGCAATGAACGCACGCCAGCAACTTCTCCTCTTCCGCCGCGAGCAACCCCGCGAGTTTCGATGGCTGTGTGGAAATCATAAAAGCTATTGACTCATTGATTCATCGGCTCATTGGTTCAATAAATAAATGGTCCAATGAGTCAATGAATCAATGAGTCAATCTCCTCTTTCAGTATCCGACGGGCAGACCGACGCTTCTGCGAGGGTCACTCGCGCCGAGACGCGCGCCGGTTTTGTCTTCGATCATGATGCCCGCCGCGTCTCCCATGTAGCCGTCGCCAGCCGTCCATCCGGCATCCGTACGGACCAGCACTTTATGACCGCGCGCGCGCAGGATGCTGAGGGTGTCTTCGGAAAGTCCGTAAGGCTCGTAGGCTGTCTCGTCCGGCAACCATTGATTGTGTATGCGCGGCGCATCAATCGCCTGTTGGATGTTCATGTCGTAGTCAATAATATTCGTGACGATCTGCATGACGGTGTTGATGATGGTCGCGCCGCCCGGCGAGCCGACCGTGAACCATAATGAATTGTCTGGACGCAGGACGAAGGTCGGGGTCATCGCGGAGAGCGGGCGCTTGCGTGGACCGACGGCATTCCGCTCGCCCTGAATCAGCCCGTACATATTCGGCGTGCCCGGCTTGGCCGCGAAATCATCCATCTCATTATTCAAGAGAAAGCCCGTCCCCCTGGCGACAACCTTGCCCCCGTAACTGTCATTCAAGGTATAAGTATTGGCGACAGCATTTCCCTCTGTATCAACTACCGTGAAGTGTGTCGTCTCAGGAGATTCAACTCCGGCTGGTCTCCCCGCGCTGACCTGCGCGCTGGTCGAAGCGTGCTCCATACTTATCGTCTGCCGCAACCGCTTCGCGTAGTCTTTATCAATCAACCCTGCGACCGGCACGTTGACGAAATCCGCGTCGCCCATATACTCCGCGCGGTCAGCGTAAGCGCGCCGCATCGCCTCCGCCATCACATGATACCGGTCCGCAGAGGACCAACCCATCTTGCGCAGGTCGTAGCCTTCGAGAATGTTCAGCATCTCAATCAGGACCACTCCGCCGGATGAAGGCGGAGGCATCGTGATGACCTGATAGCCTCTGTAAGTAGAGCGCACAGGCGCTCTCTCCTTCGCCACGTACCCGCGCAAATCTTCGAGCGTGACGAGGCCCTGATGACGTTTCATATCATCAACGATGAGCCGCGCCGTCATGCCCTCGTAGAACTCGCGCGGTCCATTTCTCTGCAAACGCGCGAAGGTCTGGGCCAACTCAGGCTCGCGCAGCACGTCTCCCTCCTGGTAGAGCTTTCCGTTATTGAGAAAGATTTTCCGGCTGTCTTCATAGAGGGTCAGCTTGGCCTCGTTTCTTTTCAAACTTCTGGCGAGCGAATCCGAGACCTTAAAGCCCTCGCTGGCGAGTCTGCGCGCAGGCTCAATCAAATTGGCCCAGCTTAGTTTTCCAGAGCCGTATTTCCTGAGCGCCAATTCCAATCCGGCGACAGTGCCGGGCACTCCCGCCGCGCGATAGCCGAGCGTTGAAGAGCCTTCGCCCTTGATAAGATTTCCCTGCCGGTCCAAATAAATGTCATGCGTCGCCGCCGCCGGAGCCATCTCCCTGTAATCAATCGCCGTCGTCTCGCCGTTACGCAAACGTATCATCATGAAACCGCCGCCGCCCAGATTCCCCGCCGAAGGATGCACAACGGCCAGCGCGAAAGCGACGGCAATCGCCGCATCAATCGCATTGCCCCCGCGCTTTAAGATGTCAACGCCAACCTCAGACGCGAGGCTATTCGTGGAAGCCACCATCCCATGCGCCCCGCGCACAGGCTCGCGCGAGGCCGCCAACGCGACAGGCCCGGAGACACCGCCCAGGAACGGCGCGACCGGCGCGTATAAGAACGTCAGTATTAAAACGACGACCAGCAGAAAACGTTTCCCCGAAATTGACATGTTCATCCTCATTCAATAGCAAGTAGGAAGGATGAAGGCGGAAAGATGAAAGCCTGATTGCTTAACTTGAATAGCTGCCCTTTCATCCTTCATCCTTCCGCCTTCGTCCTTGCCCTTCAAATTCCCGCCGCGAAGCGACCGGGGCAGAATAAGCCCTGCGGGTCAAGTTGTGCCTTGACCCGCCGCATCAATGCCGAAGTGGAAAGCGTGTCGCCCCACACCTCAAACGCCCTCTTTATCTCTTCGGGCGCGCTCTCAACGACCAGCGAGCCGCCCAGAGCCTCCGCTGTGGAGCGCAGGTTTTGGAGAGATGAGACGCACGCCTCCGTCTCTACATGTGAACTGATAAAACGAACTCTGCCATCGCCCGCGCCCGCTTGCCAGGATGAAGAAGCGAATATTTCATCACCCAGGGTTTGCCCCGCAGCCTCCATGAATGGACCAACCTGCGCGGGCCGCAACTGCGCTCGCCAGATAATTTCACCCTCATGCTTTAAAGGTATCGCGGCCAACGCGCGCCACAACCCTGCATCAGCCCGCCAGACATCCATGCCAGCCTGTCTCTCATCATCACCGAGCAGCCTTTGCGATTCTTCCAACTGGTAGGCGACCGCACGCGTCGTTCCGGCGAAGCGCACGATGAGCGGTCCGCCCGCCTCGCCCGCATCAAGATCAAGACTCGCGGCCATCTTCTGAGAGAGAATTTCCATCGCGGTCGGCAAAAGTTTCGCCGTGCGCAGAGTCTGAGCGGCGCGCAGGAGTTTGATAATTGGACCAGCGACGACGAGGGTCGCGGTCTGAGCCGGAAGCGGTCGCAGCTTGAAGGTCAATTCCAGAATCAGTCCCAGTGTGCCGTAGCTCCCCGTAAAAAGTTTGCAGAGATCATAACCCGCGACGTTCTTGACCACGCGCCCGCCCGCCTTGACCATACTCCCGTCCGCGAGCGCGACTCGCATGCCTATGACAAACCCGCGCGGCGCACCATAGCCGTAGCCTTGCGCGCCCGCCAGACCCGTCGCCGCCACGCCGCCAATCGTCGCCCGCCCGTCGTCAGGCGGATCAATTGGCAACCATTGTCCCGCCTGCGCCAACTCCGCGTTGAGCGCGTTGAGAGGCAGACCCGCCTCTGCGATGGCGATTAGGTCTGCGGGTTGATGCTCGATGAGACGAGACAAACGCCGTGTCTCTATGAACACATCCGCGCGCCGCATGAGATTACCCGCGCCGGGCCATGTTCCGGCCCCCGCCGGGACGATGGCCCAACGCTCGCGCGCGGCGAGACGCAACACCTCGCAAGCCTCTTCAGCCGAAGCGGGAGCGACGGAGATTGCCTCACTCACGCTCGCGGATTGCTGGTCCAATTCCTTCGCGCCGGAGACATGTTCCGCGCCGACGATGTGCGCGAGGGCGTGCCGCGCCGCCTGTGCGTCGAAAGAAGTTGATGAAGATTTTGCAGGCACGACGATGCCTGGCGATGATGGCGATGGTAGCGACGATGAAGAGCCTGAGAATGTGGCTGTCTCTAATTCCATCATCTCGCTGACGTGCTGCGAGCCAACATCTTGGCCCACGCTCTGCGTCTCAAGAGGGCTGTCATGCTTCGCTTCATCAACGCTTCCATGCTGGTCCAGAATATTGTTTCTCTGTGGGAAATCTTGCCGCTTCGCGCCGCGCGCTTCGCCGCAACTTCTTGAAGTAGGGATAATCTTGGAAGGGTTGCAGAGACCGCTTGGATCAAAGGCAGCGCGCACGCGAAGCATCGTGTCCATGTCGTTCGCGGAAAAGATGAGCGGCAGGTACGCGCTTTTGTCCAGCCCGACGCCGTGCTCGCCCGTAATGCTTCCGCCCGCGCGCACGCACGTCTCCATCAATTCGCGCCCGGCTTCCTTGACGCGCAAGACTTCTTCCGGGTGGCGCGCGTCGAAACAGAGAAAGGGATGCAGATTGCCGTCGCCCGCGTGAAAGACGTTGGCGACGCGCAGGTTGTGTTTCAGCCCGATGCGATAGGTGGCCGCGAGCACTTCCGGCAGACGCGAGCGCGGCACGACCGCGTCTTGCAGCATCGTATCCGGCGAGATACGGCCCATCGCGCCGAAAGCTCCCTTGCGCGCGGCCCAGAGTTTTTTGCGATGCGCTTCATCCGCCGCGCGCAGGACGTTTCGCGCGCCGTGATGGCGACAGATGCTCTCTGCCCGCGCGGTGTCTTCATCAAGTCCCGCTTCGAGTCCGTCGAGTTCGACGAGCAGCGCGGCCTCAGCATCCGTCGGAAGACCCGCCGCGAAGACGCTCGATTCGACGGCACGTATGATCGCGCCGTCCATCATCTCCAATGCTGCTGGCACGAGTCCTTCCGCGATAATCGCTGAGACGGCGCGGCTCGCATCATCAACATCCGTAAAATCCGCGAGGAGAGTCCTGACGGCGGGCGCGTCAGGCAAGAGCCGCAAGGTCGCTTCGGTGGCGATGCCGAACGTCCCTTCGGAGCCGACGAAGACGCCGAGCAGATCATAACCGGGCTTTAACTGGTCCAATTCGATGACCTCGCCCCCGGCGAGGACGACGCGCGCGGCGAGCACATGGTCCACAGTCGTGCCGTACTTCAAACAGTGTATGCCGCCCGCGTTCTCCGCGATATTGCCGCCGATGGTGCAGGCGGCCTGGCTCGAAGGGTCCGGCGCGTAGTGCAGGCCGAAGGGCGCAGCGGCGCGCGACAGTTGCGCGTTGACCATCCCAGTCTGAACCACCGCGAGGCGATTGTCAGTATCAATCCTGAGCAGGCGACGCATGCGCGCCAGTTCGATAACGACGCCGCGATGCATGGCTAACGCGCCGCCCGAAAGGCCAGTGCCTGCGCCGCGCGGGGAGAAGGGCACACGCTCTCGCGCCAGCGCCCGCAGAACCTCCGAGACCTCTTCCGTTGAACGCGGAAAGACGACCGCGCGTGGCGCGGATTTGTGTTGCGGCAAGCCGTCGCACTCGTAGACGAGAAGCTCGTCTCTCTCCGTCAGCACAGCATCGCGGCCCACTATGTCGCGCAGTTTATCGCTTAATGGATCAACTGAATCTCTTATCATTGAGCAGCAGCGAGCATGATGCGAAAATAAGGTCGTGGTTCAGTGAGCCTTGAGAGAGTAGGAAAGCAGCGTTCACCACCGCAGACACAGAGAGCATGCAGAGGACGTACAGAGAAGAAGATTCATTTCTCTGTGCTGACTCTGTGTCCTCTGTGTCTCTATGGTGAATCTCACTCTCACGTACACTCAAGATCAAACTAAACCACTACCGAAAATGAAATGTTCTACCGTCAAGGGAAAGCTAATGATACACTACGCGCCCGGCCTTCATGTAACGAATCTTGAGAGAAGAGGCTAGAGGCTGGAGACTAGAGGCTAGGAAAAGCAAGAAGGTTTTAACTAGCCTCCAGCCTCCAGCCTCCAGCCTCTAATTTGAGGACCAAAAAAGATGCTATCAAAACTCCCTTCGCTCATTCTTTCGCTCTCTCTTTTAACGATGGCCCTGACCGTGAATGTTGCGGCGCAGGAGGCGAGGAAGACTACGCCGCCCGCTCAAACGGGCCAAGGCGGGCTGCTCACACGACAGGCCGCAGCCTTGCAGGAGTTGGTGAATGAAGCCGCGAAGACTGCGCTCACGAAGTTTGCGGACAAGAAATTCACGGAGGAGAATCTGGCGATTACGCTCGTTGATTTGAGCGACCCGGCGCATCCCGTCCACGCCAGCTTTCGCGGGGATGAACGCATCTACCCGGCGAGCGTCGTCAAGCTCTTTTATCTGGTCGCAGCGCATCGGTGGCTCGAAGACGGCAAACTCAAAGAGAGCGACGAACTGCAACGCGCGATGCGCGACATGATCGTTGATTCGCTCAACGAGGCGACGCATTACGTGGTGGATGCGGTGACGGAGACGACGAGCGGGCCGGAGTTGCCGCCCGCGCAGATGCAGGAGTGGGCCAATAAACGCAACGTCGTCAATCGCTATTTCGCGGCGCAGGGCTATACCAACATCAACACCAACCAGAAGCCCTGGTGCGAGGGACCATACGGGCGCGAGCGCGCGTTCGTCGGGCAGAAGTACGAAAACCGAAATAAGCTGACGACCAACGCCACCGCGCGCATCATGACGGAGATCGTCACCGGGCGCGCAGTGACCGCCGCCCGCAGCGCGAAAATGATGGAACTGCTCAAGCGAGACTTCGCGGGCAAGAGCGAAGACACGGATGATCAGGCGCACGGCTTTACGGGCCTCGCGCTCGGCCCAGGCGCGCGTCTCTGGTCAAAGGCTGGCTGGACCAGTACCACACGACATGATGCGGCCTACATCGAACTACCTAACGGCGCGCGCTTCATCCTCGTCACCTTCACGACCGATCATGCCAACGAGCGCGAGATTATCCCAACGGTCGCACGCATCGTTATCGCGGGGATGGAGAAGAGCAAGGCGCAGCAGGCGAGAGCCGTTGGCGGGAAATAAAAATGAGAGTTTATAGCCGTTTGCGATTGGATATGAACATGAGCGTAAAGAGTCGTCAGTTCGACGTAAGCCTGTCCGAAAAGCCGTCTGTGCCCTGAAAGGGCAACCTGTGAGAGCCGGGGGTAACGCCCCGGTCTGTTCACGCCAACACGATTCGACCCTCAAGGGGTCGCACACTCAAGGTTGAGGTGCGACCCCTTCAGGGTCGGCTGCTATCTTGGACCAGTGACCGGGGGCGACCCTGACGCTTGCCCCCGGCTCTCATATGTCTCCACTACCGTGGATAAGATTAAATGGTTTACTCTATCTTACGTCGAACTCACGTTAAAGAGTCTGGTTTTACTTTGCGTCTTTGCGCCATCAGCGAGAAACAGTCTCACGCCAAGGCGCAAAGGTCACACGCAATTGCAAAACGCTATAAGCGTTGACGGCCTTCCTATTTTTTCAGTTTGATGTTTCCGTTGACGGTTTTGGCTAAGATGCCGTCGCCTCCCGCGCCGATGTGTCCGGCGAGGTGTTGGCCTATCGGCTGTTTGCTGACTTGAAGATTGAAATCGTCGTCAACTTCGATCTTACCATCCACGGTCTCGGCTTTGATGTCCGCGTTGACTTCACCATCAAACTGTAATTCGACGTTGCCCTTGACGGTGCTGAATTCCTGCGAGCCTTTCTGCTTGGTTCCGGCGAGTTCCGCTTTAATGTTTCCCTTGATGGTCTTGGCCTTAATCAAGCCGCCGATGCCCTGTAGCTCGATTGAGCCTTTTTGCAGGTCTATGGCGACGGAGCCGTTTATCTCTGAGAGCTTGATTTCGGAATTGAGCGAAGAGATGGCGAGGGCGGCCACGCCGCGCGGCAGCTTGATTCGATACTGGACCTCAACGTTACTATCGCTGACCAGCGGCGTCTCCAGCGAGAGCCTGTTCGGGGCGATGATCTGGATAATGCGTACGGCATCGCGGTCCTGCGGAGCGCCGCCACGCTTGGTGATAGTGACCTCCGCTTGATTCTCGTCCCATCCTTCCACCTCTATATCGCCGCTGACGTTCTTGAGCGAGACCGCCGCGCCGTTCTGTAACGGGTAGGTCTTAGTGATGACAGTCTTACTGTCCGTCACATCAGCATCGTTTTCATCCAGGGAGATCGCGCCCGGCAGGCCCATAGATGAAGGAGCAGACGGCGGAGCGGGTTGGGGCGGTAGATTCTTCTTAATCATCACGCGAGACGGCAGCGATGACTGTGAAGCGAATATCAGTAGCGAGATGAGTATGATGCCAACGACACAGAGGCTCGCCAGTATATAGAGCCATGTCCGCGAAGAGCCGCTGGGCGGAGCAGCTTGCAGCGGGTAGGACGTTGGTTGTGACGCGAATGTTTGCGGCGCGGTCTGTCTCGGATGGTAAACAGGGTCTGTGCGGGATTCCGGCGACAGCCTTGAAGTAGTAAAGGGCACGCCCGGCTGAGTTTCGCCGGGTAATATTCTGGTGGGCAACTCTCCCTCCTGAACAGTGCGTACCTCCGCGCCGCAGAGGCGACAGAACCTTTGTCCTTCGGCCACTTCCGCACCGCAATTCTGACAATGAACTATCATCACTTGTGCTCACTCCATCGCATCGCCGAAAAAGATTGTCTCGCTCTCAAGTCAAGACATTTGAGAGACACGCTCTTCGTCAAATATTTTCGCGCCGACCTGAGTTGGCCGGACGGCTCGCGGGTTCGGCTTAAAATATCGCAGACTTTTATCAATTAACCAAACGTTTCGCGCCGTCTGCCAGTTCCCGCAAAGTAAAACCCTGCGGGAACTTTTACCTTCGCGGCGGTGTCCAAATAATCTGCCGGGAAAGCCTGAAATGAATGCGCGGTCAGGCGAGCGGGACGGGCGCAGAGCCTGCCTCTGAGGGGGATGTGTGTTGATGAGAGAGAGCGAAAGGATATTCTGGACCATGAAATTAAATGAGATGGAGCGTATACCGAAGGCCGCGCCGTTTATCAACGTGACGCCGTTGATAGATGTCTTGCTCGTGCTGTTGATTATCTTTATGGTGGCCTCGCCGCTGAGACCGAGCCGCTTTCGGGCTTTCATCCCTCAGCCGCCAACGGAGGAGACGAAGCGTTTGCAGCCGAACATAGATACGCTCGTCGTCTCGGTGGATGAGGACTTGAATCTCAAATTGAACGGGCTGGACGGGATGGGTTCGGTCAACGATACGGGGAAGTTGAGCGAAAAACTGGTCCAGCTTTTTCAGGAGCGAAAAAAGAATCACGTTTACAGGGACGGCATGGAGGGCCGCACTGATCTGCCGGATGAACAGCGCTTGGAGAAGACCGTCTTTATCAAAGCCCCGCGCTCTATCAAGTATGGCGCGGTCGCGCGCGTGATAGACGGCATCAAGGGCGCGGGCGCGGAGCCTGTCGGATTGCAGATTGATGAACTGGAATGAAGGATTGATTCATTGATTCATTGACTCATCGGCTCATTTAATCATTGAAGCAACAACGCTGTCATTCAATGAATCAATGAACCGATGAATCAATGAATCAATCCTTTTAGCGCCCGCCGATGGCACCCGCCATGAAGATGAGGATGGTCAGGATGGTGAGCAGTGTGCCGACGGCTCCGGTCGCCATTCCGCCAATCGCCAGACCTCTCCCGCCAAAGGTCTGGGGGTCGCTCTTAATCTTGTTCAATTGCATGTAGCCGGTGATGATGGCCGGGATGCCTGTCACGAGTCCGAAGCACAGAATGCTGAGTACGCCGCAGACGAGCGAGACGATAGCCAGCGTGTTTTGTTGATTCTGCGTGCCCGAATAGGATGGCATGCCCTGTTGCTGCGGCTGCATCCCCCCGGTGGACCAGGGCTGAGACGCTGGCATTGATGGCACAGGCGTCGGAGCGTCCATCCATGAAGAGGGCGTGGGCGGCGTCGGGTCGGAAAAGTTTTGCGAGGGCGGCCTGTTGAATTCGCCTGTGGTGGACGGTGGCGGGGGCGACATGATGGTTGCCATCGGGTCGAAATCCGGGGCCGTCGGTTCGTCATTGACCAGGCGCGTGCCGTCGTTGGCGCAAAAACTCTGCGAGTCGTCAAAAAGCTGTGTACATGTAGGGCAACGTTTCATCTATCTCTCCGATTCTGGCTGTCAAAATAGAAATCCGGTGGACATCCTGTGCGGCTTGCTCGATTAACGCTTCAAAGGCCATTCGCTCGCGCGAAATATTAGCCGCGCGGGGCAGGGTTTGTCTAGGTTCAGGAGAATAATAACGAAAAAATTTGAGAAAAGCCTCCCGCCGGTGTTAATAAATCGGCGGGAGGAGCGTTATATGAGTGGAGACCATGAGAAGGAGGAAGCCGTGCTAGCTGCCGTTAAACAGATGAGACCGCTCGCCAGTCCACCCGGACCCGGAGAGCTTGAAAACCTCTTCCGCGAGCACCACGAACAGATTTTCCGCACGGCCTACCGGATGACCGGCAGCGCCGCCGATGCAGAGGACGTGCTGCAAACGATTTTCCTGCGTCTCGTGCGCAATCGAGAGACACAGGACCTCAAGGCCAATCCGAGAGCCTATCTTCTGCGCGCCGCCGTCAACGCCTCTCTGGATTTAATGCGCAGCCGGGGCCGTGCCAAGGCGGTCGCCATCGAAGATGTCGAAACGGACCTCGTCCAGAATCCCTCTTTAAACCCCGAAAGACAGCACGCTGACAGCGAACTGCGAAAATTGATTCAGCAGGCCGTCGCCCGCCTCGGCACGACCGCCGCAGAGATGTTCGCCCTGCGTTACTTCGAGGGCTACGAAAATCGTGAGATTGCCGAGATGACCGGATCATCGCAGATGGTCGTCGGAGTCATCCTGCATCGCGCGCGAACAAGGCTGCGCAAGGAAATCGGTGAGTACCTGGAGAAACATCATGAAGAGTAATCAAGACCTTAACGCCATCTTAGACAACGTCACCGCTTCGATTCGCGACGAGCAGATTGATGCCAACGTCATCGCAGACGCCAGCACGCGCGTCTGGTCCAGAATCAACGCGGAGAACGCAGGAGCATTTATGACTGAGAACACACCCACGCTCGCCGCCGCAGAGCGGATAGAGAATTGCGCGGACTTTCAATCTCTCATCCCCGGCTATCTGAGGGGCGATTTATCCGAAGCGCGCACGCTCTTATTCAAAGATCACACCCACGAGTGCATCCCCTGTCGCAAGGCTCTCAAGGCCGCGCGTTCGGGCGCGCCCGCGCAGGTTCAATTCAAAGCCAGCGGACCCGGTCTGTTGAAGCGTTACAGCATGCAGCCTGTCTACATGCGCTGGGGCATCGCCGCCATGCTGGTCTTAACGTTCGGCCTGCTGGCGATACCCCTGGTGCAGCGCTTCGCCCCGTTCGGCGGTGCGCTCAACGCCACCGTGCAGGCCGCCGAAGGTCCTGTCTTTAAAGTTGACGAGACCAGCAGCAGCCCCTTGAGCGAGGGCCAGGCGATTGGCAAAGGCGAGAGCATTCGCACGGCGAAGGACGCTCATGCCGTGCTCAAACTAAACGACGGCTCGCTGGTTGAGATGAAGGACCGTTCCGAATTTTATCTCTCGCAGAACGGCAAGGACGCGACCATTCACCTCGACCGTGGGAGCATCATCGTGCAGGCGGCCAAACAGAATGGCGGCCATCTCTACGTTGACACGGGCGATTCGCTCGTCTCCGTGACGGGCACGACCTTCTCCGTCAACACCGGGACGAAGGGTTCGCGCGTCTCTGTCATCGAAGGCGAAGTCCACCTGGACCACGCCGGACAGGAAAGCGTGTTAGGCGCGGGCCAACAGGCCACCACGCATCCCAGCATCCAACAGGTTCCCGTCAAGGAAGAGATTAGTTGGAGCCGCAACGCGAATCGTTACGCGCAATCGCTGGCGGGCTTGAACTCGCTGCGCAAAGAATTGGACCACGTCGCGCAACCGGGCGTCCGCACCTCGACCGGCCTCCTCGACCTGATGCCGGAAAACACAGTGCTCTACGCCGCGCTGCCGAACCTGACGGAGACCCTGACAGAGTCGCACCGCATCATGCAGGAGCGCATCAAGCAGAACCCTGCGCTCCGCGACTGGTTGGAGCGAGAGCGCGCGGGACAGAGAGCGCCCGGCCTCAACCAGACGCTCGATAGAGTGCGCGAATTCGGCGAACGCCTCGGTGATGAAATCGCCGTCGGCGCGGGCATTGACGGTGAAGGCAAACCCGTTGGCCCAATCGTCCTGGCCCGTGTGAAGGATGAAGCGAGCTTCCGAAGCTTTCTCGAAGGTCAGATTAAGAGTATCTCTGCGGACTCTAATCATGGTCCCAACGTGCGTATCATCGAAGACCCGCTAACGACCGCCGCCGCCGCGCAGTCGAATGATAAGAACGACCGGACGCGACCTGAGATTTTCGTCTGGATTCGTGACGGCCTGTTCGCCGCCAGCCCCAAGCTTGATGAACTTCAAGCGTTGGCGAAGAGCCTCCAAGCGCCCGGCACAAACGCTTTCACCGCGACGCCCTTCTACGCGCGCATCTCCGAGATTTACGGCGAAGGCGCGGGCCTCGTCGTCGCCGCTGATTTGCAGAAGATCATCGCGCAGACCAAGAATGAGCGCGTCAAGGATGCAGGGGATGCGAAGCGCGAAGAGGCTTTACAGCAACTCGGCGTGACGAATCTCAAGTACTTTATCCTGGACCAGAAAGAGGTCTCAGGTAAGACACACAGCCGCGCCGTGCTTTCCTTCAACGAGTCGCAGCACGGAGTCGTCTCCTGGCTGGCCGCGCCCGGTCCGATGGGTTCGCTTGAGTACATCTCGCCGGATGCCAACGTCGTCGCGGGCTTCGTGGTCAAGAACCCCGTCGCGCTGGTTGACGATCTCATCGGCGTCATAGAGACCACGTCTCCGGGCTTGCAGGACCAACTGAAGAAGCTTGAGACGGAGCATGGCCTGGATGTGCGTAAGGATTTCGCCGCGCCGCTCGGCGGAGAGTTCGCCTTCGCGGTTGATGGTCCAATTTTGCCGACGCCCGCTTGGAAGATGGTCTTTGAAGTGAACGACCCGGCGCATCTACAGCAGACGCTGGAAAAGGTCGTCGGTGAAGTGAACCAGCAGGCGGCCAAAGAGGGCCACAGCAACATGCTTCAGTGGGAGAAAGCGGACATCTCTGGACGCACGTTCTACACCTTGAAGACGGCGGGCCTGCCCGTCGAAGTCAACTACACCTTCGTCAACGGCTACATGGTCGTCGCGCCGACACGCGCGCTCGTGACCCGTGCCCTGACCTATCGTGATTCGGGTTACACGCTGCTGCGTTCACCACGCTTCACGGCTGGTCTGCCTGCGGACGGCAACGCGAACTTCTCCGCGCTCTTCTATCACAACCTCGCGCCCGTGCTCGAACCGATTGCGCAGCACATGGGCGACGCAGGGAAGAATTTGCCCGAAGAGCAACAGCAGGCTTTGAAGGCGATGGCGAGCGAGATGTCCCCGACACTGGCTTATGTTTACGCCGAAGGCGACCACATCACCTTCGCGGCCAACACCGAAGGCGGTCCGTTCGGACTCAGCCCGGCGACCCTGCTGGGGATGCCGAACGCCTTCGAGATTCAGCACATCCTGCAAAGCGGGATGCATGGGAAATAAACGGCTCTAACTAATCAGCCTTGAAGCTGGCGTCTGGATAGCAATATTCACCGGCCAGCTTCAAGGTTGTTCACGGCCTCCACCATAGTTCGGAAGACGCCTGGACCAGCCGGGTCGTCTCTCAAACGGGCTGCGCCTCAAGCGGTTCTCTGTCAATCACCGTGTCCTTCATCAACTCGAAAAAGGAGAGCAAGTCAATGACAGGTTTATCCAACATCAAGAGATCATCTTCCATCAAAAGCTTCGCCGTTCTTTTGTCGTTTTGCTTCGTCGCGCTCTGCGCCGGTTGCCACCACTCGACCATGACCTTCGCCAATCACGGCCAGGACGTGATAAACGGTCATCGTGTGACCATCACGCCATGCCTGCACTCTACCAACACGACGCTCAGAGACAAGAGTCCAGAAGATTCTTTGCACTCTATGAAGTGCGGCGAGACAGAGGTCGTCATCAATAACGAAGAGCTTGTCGTCAACAGCAAGTCTTACGGCAAGCTGAAAGCGGGAGCGGCGGTGGCTGTGGATAACGGCAGAGTCCTGATTGATTCCACAGAAACAAAAGAAGTGGCGAGCAGATAGATTTGGAGCGGTCTTTCCCGCTCCTCTGCTTGAAACATCCCTGCCGGACTTTAAACTTTCGATGAGGAGCAAGTAAAATGCGATACAGTCAAATTCTCAAACGCGAATCTGGCGAGGGCACGGAGAGTCTATTCAACGGTGGGATTCTCATCGCGCTGGGACTTTCCGTTTTCGTCTTGAACGAATGGCCCGGACTCAACGTGAGCATCATCGTCGGGCTGGCCTGGACACTATTTTTTATATTCATAAAAGGTCCAGAACTTGCCCGCCACATCAGACGTACAGAGTAACGCGGAAGAGAGCAGGGCCGGGCGGTTTGGCAGGCAGATTCCACATCGCCCGTTTGAGAGTTCATCCCAAAACAGCCACAGAGGCACAGCCGCAGAGATACGAAAAGATGCCGGGCCATCTCTTCATTCTTATCTCTGCAACGCCGCGCCTCTGTGGCTGATACGGTTTGAAGATGAAGTTTGAGAAGACGCAGCCAGCGCGTCGTAAACAATCACATGAATAACCCAACAGTAACAGTCAACTCATCTGACCATGTGGCGGAACATTCAATTGCCGGAGCGTCCGGGCCGCCCGTGATAGAGCTAGACCGCTTGAGTGTCAATCTCGGCGGGCGTGAGATTTTGAGGGAACTGCGCGGAAATTTACGCGGGCGCGCCATCGGTCTGCTTGGGCCAAACGGCGCAGGCAAGACGACGTTGATTCACACGCTGCTCGGCTTTTATCCCACCACAAGCGGCGCGGCGCGCATCTTCGGACGGGACATCAAGACCGAGGCCAAGGGGATTCGCACGCTCATAGGCTACATGCCGGAGCGCGATTCCTTCATCGCCAAGATGTCTTGCGTACACTTCGTGCGACTGATGGCCGAACTCTCCGGCCTGCCTTCGGAGGCTGCGCTCGAACGCGCGCATGAGGCGCTCTTTTACGTCGGCCTCGGCGAAGCGCGTTATCGCACGCTCGACACTTACTCGCTCGGCATGAAGCAACTCGCCAAACTCGCGCAGGCCATCGTGCATGGCCCCCGGCTCATCTTTCTGGACGAGCCGACGAACGGGCTGGACCCGCCCGCCCGCCAGCGCATGATTCGCCTCATACGCGAGATACGCGATAGCGGGCGCGCGCACATCGTCCTCTCTTCGCACCTGCTGCTGGACGTAGAGGAATGCTGCGAAGAAATACTGGTCCTGAAGGAAGGGCGCATCGCCACCTATTGCAACCTTGAAGATGAGCGCAGGTCCAATCAAAAATTCCTCATGCTGGAGACTCGCGGCGACCAGCATGCTTTCGCGGAGGCTGTCGGCAAACTCGGCTGCGAGTATGCGCTGACCGGCGACCATCGTCTCAAAGTGGTCTTGCAGCAGGGCACGGAGATACGCGACCTCTACCGCGTCGCGGCTGAGAGACAGGTCCAGATTCGCAGGCTCAATTACAAACGCGATTCGCTGGAAGACATCTTCCTCAAAGCGATGGAGGACGGCAATGGCAGTTTATGAGCGCACATACCAGCAGTTTCAAGGCAAGCTGACGCCAGAGTGGTCGCGTTTTCTCATCATCCCGCGACACGCTTACGCAGATGTATTCAGGTCCAAATTATTCACGGGCCTCTTCGCTCTCTGCTTCATCTACCCGCTCTTCGCGGCGATCTTGATTTACCTGCATCACAACGTCAACGCCCTCGGCATTCTTAAGATAGGCGACGTGCGGGAACTGATTCCAATCAACGGCTCTTTCTTCGAGACCTTCATGTGGTTCCAGGGTGTTACCGCATTTTTCATTAATTTGCTGCTTGGCCCGCCGCTGGTCTCGCGCGACCTCTCTAACAACGCGCTGCCGCTCTACCTGTGCAGACCCTTCTCGCGCGCTGAGTACGTGCTCGGCAAGATGTCGGTCGTGCTCATCCTGCTCTCTTTGATAACGTGGATTCCGGGTCTCCTGCTCTTCGCGTTTCAGGCTTACTTGGAGGGCGGAGGCTGGCTGGTCCATAATCTGTGGATTGCGAGCGGGATTTTTCTGGGAAGCTGGATCTGTATACTGGTCCTGGCGCTCTCGTCGCAGGCCGTTTCAGCCTGGGTCAAGTGGCGCGTCGTGTCCAGCGCGGCGCTGCTCGGTCTCTTTTTAATCCCTTCGATTTTCGGTGAAATCATCAACGCGATTTTCATGACGCGCTGGGGACACCTCATCAGCATTCGCGCTCTCATCGTCAACGTCTGGTCCGGCCTTTTCGGAACGTTCAAACAACAGACCGGAAACATCGAAGGGTATTATAACGGGCATGAATTTATCAGTATGAAATTATTCGAGCCGCCGCTGTGGTGCTCATGGCTGGCCCTGTTCGCGCTCTGCGGCCTCTGCCTGTGGCTGCTCTCGCGTAAAGTGCGCGCTTACGAGGTGGTCAAATGATGAAGAGCGAGACAGCAGAGCACATGATCGTCTTTGACGATGTCTCCAAGTTTTACGGGGAGATACTCGGCATCAACTGCGTCAATCTACAGATTGCGCCCGGCATCACCAGCCTCGTTGGCCCAAACGGCGCGGGCAAGAGCACGATGATGAATCTCATGACGGGCCTGCTCAGACCCTCTCGCGGCCAGATTACGATTCTCGGCACGCCCACAGACGAGCCTGAACAACTCTTTCGCAAGGTCGGCTATTGCACCCAGTTCGATTCTTTTCCGAGAGGCATGACGGGCCGTGAACTGATCAGTTCTTTCCTGCTCGTGAACGGGTTGAAGAGGGACGAGGCGGACGAGTTGACGATGAAGGCGCTCGACCGTGTGAGCCTGCTCGACGCGGCTGATCGCAACGTCGCGGCCTACAGCAAGGGCATGCGACAGCGCATCCGTCTGGCCCAATCAATCGCGCACGGGCCATCCGTCCTGATTCTCGATGAGCCTTTGAACGGCCTGGACCCGATGGTGCGCGCGGAGACCATCGCGCTCTTTCGCCAGTTGGCCTCCGAAGGGTTACATCTCATTATCTCCAGTCATATTCTTCATGAAGTGGACATGATGTCGGATCGCGTGGTCCTGCTTAATAACGGCTATGTGGTCGCGGAGGGAAATATTCACGGGGTGCGCGATGAGATGGAAGAGCATCCTATGCAAATCCTGATTCGTTGCGACCGGCCCAATACTTTGGCGGCGCGCGTCTTCGAGCAGGATTCGGTAGTCGAAGCCAAACTTCACGATGATCGTCGCGGTCTCTTTATCAAGACGAAGGACGCGGACCAATTTTACTTGCTGCTCAACCGGGTCGTGGCCGAAGACAATATTACGGTCGAGTCCATCGCGCCCGTTGACGACGACCTCAACGCGGTTTACGGGTACTTGATTGGTTCGGAGGGAGATCACTGATGAGTTCCACAGTCGAAGTGGCCCACGTTGAAAAGAGCGCGCAAGGCTTGCCCTGGTCTCTCTGGCTGCGGCAGACGCTCGCCATCCTGCGGCTTGAGGTCAAGAAAAACTTTTTGAGCCGCCGCGCCGTCCTCATCTATTTGCTGGCGCTGCTGCCGATCATGCTGGTGGTGGCGATGGCGATCTTCGGAGGCCACGAGCGCACGGAGGTCAACGTTCTGGACCAGCAGGGACACGTCGTCTCGCACAGCGTGAGAGAACGTTCAGGACCGCTCGCGGATTTCAGCCAGTACCCGCTCATCTTCTCGGCGCTCTACAGCGCTTTGATCTTGCGGACGGTCGTCTTCTTCGGCTGCGCCTGGATTTTTATGAATCTCTTTCGCGGAGAACTCGTGGACCGCAGCCTGCATTTCTATTTCCTGTCGGCGCTCAGGCGAGAAGTGCTGGTCGCAGGGAAATACGTCTCCGGCCTGCTCACTTCCATCGTCCTGTTTACGAGCGTGACAGCCGCCTCGATGCTCATCATCTACTTCGGCGGCGCTTATCATGAGAGCCTGCGATATTTTTCAGATGGGCCGGGGCTGGGCCAATTATTTACCTACATGAGCATCACCGTGCTGGCCTGCATCGGTTACGGAGCGTTCTTTCTGGTCGTCGGTCTCTTCTTTCGCAACCCGATTATTCCCGCGCTCGTCCTCTACGGATGGGAGTGGCTCAATTTCCTGTTGCCGCCGCTCTTGAAAAAAATCAGCGTCATACACTACCTGCAATCCTTGACGCCCGTCCCGCTCCCCGAAGGACCCTTCGCCATCGTTGCCGAGCCGACGCCCGCCTGGATTTCCGTCCCCTGCCTGCTCCTCGTCACTGCCGCCGTGCTCGTCTGCGCGAGCATACGCATTCGCCGGATGGAAATCAGCTACGGGAGCGAGTAGCACGAATACAAGAGCGCACGTTTAAGCGCCAGGGTCGCAAGGAGAGTTTTTCCTTTGCGCCTTGGCGAGAGCTTATCCGCAATCGTTTTCCTGCTCGCTTCAATTAAGAGCGAAGCCATCTCACGCCAAGGCGCAAAGGCGCGGAGAAGAGAGTCGCATCCATTTGCAAGTTGCTATAAGATGGGCAAAAGGGATGTCGGCAAAGGCTATAGCGGCGGTTAGTTGTGCTGAGAGAATTCATCATCTATCACTCGCCATGAGACATTCATCCGAATGAACCAGCACCGCATCCTCAACATCTGTGGCGGCCTCTTTTGACGCCGCGCCCGGCGCGTGAGCTTCAATTTTATCTTCTTCCTCTTTGAAGAATTCCTGCTGGACGGGGTCCAGTCCCAGTGCCTTGCGTATGGGCGCGAAGCTGCGCCGGTGTATGGGCAACGGGCCGAGTTCGCGCAAGGCTCTATAGTGCAGAGGAGTCGGGTAGCCCTTGTGAGAAGCAAATCCGTAGCCCGGATATAACTGGGCCAATTCTATCATCTGCGCGTCGCGCGTCGTCTTGGCGATAATCGAAGCGGCGGCGATGCTGGCGGAGAGCGTATCGCCCTTGATGATGCCGCGTTGCGGGCACGCGCATTCGGGAATCTTGCGCGCATCCACCAGAATAAAATCAGGGTCGAGCGAGAGACCCAGGACCGCGCGCCGCATGGCGAGCAGCCCCGCGTGATAGATATTCAAGCGGTCTACTTCTTCCACCTCAGCCTGACCCGTGGCCCAACAGAGCGCCTCCGTCTTAATCTGCGAGGCCATCTGCGCGCGCTTCGCTTCATCAAGGATTTTTTTCGAGTCGTTCAAGCCTTGCAGCTTATAGTCGCGCGGCAGGATGACGGCGGCAGCGACGACCGGACCGGCGAGCGGGGCCATCCCCGCTTCGTCCACCCCGGCGATGAGATTGATGCCCTGTGACCAGAGTTCATGCTCGTATTGCAGCAGCTTGCGGAGGCGCTGGCCCTCTGCGCGATGCTTGCGGCGACGCGCGCGAATCTTCCGCGCCAACTCTCTCGCGCCGAGCCTGGGGTCGCGGTCCAACGCTTCGAGCAAGCCTTTAGGCACACCGGCTTGCTGGTCCAGAAAAGACTTTTTCAGGGCGGGCACGGTCCACGCCAGAAGTTCTTCGAGCGTGGGCGTGCAGTTGCTTTTTTCGTTGACCACTGTGAAAGATTAACCCCCCGCCTCGGCCTCTTCCTTTTTTTTGGTCCACATACCGGCGATGTGATTGGCCTCGGCTTGCGTCATGTTATCGAAGATGTCTGAGTTGTCCTGAATCTGGCCGTCTTCAAGTTCGCATATTTCCCAGTCGGGTGCGTTCGGGTCCTGGCCCGTGCGACCGGGCGTGACCCTCACTTGGTATGAAATATTCGGTTTATGCTCCTGCTCATCCATGAAACTATTGTTCCTTTCGCTATGAAATCGGACCCCTTCCAGCGCGCTTGCTTGTCAAACCTCTTGAGGCGTCTAAACTTAAACCAAGATAGAAATACAAGAGCATGAAAATTGCAAGCCGAATCTTTCATCAACAGATGCGCGGAGGGGTGCGATGGCGAGATCGAAGAGGGCCGGGAGGCTCGAAGAGTTAGCGGCGCAGATCTGCGTTTGTACGAAGTGCCCTTTGTGGGAATCGCGCACGATGGCCGTCCCCGGCGATGGCAAAATGAGCGCGAAGGTCATGATTATAGGCGAAGCGCCCGGACGTGAAGAGGACGAGAGCGGCCATCCCTTCGTCGGCTCGGCGGGGCGTTATCTGGACCATGTGCTCGAAGGAACGGGGCTGAATCGAAGCGAATTTTTTTATCACCAACACGGTCAAATGTCGCCCGCCGAAGAATCGCACGCCGAAGAGCAACGAGGTCTCGACCTGCACTTCAAACTACCTGTTCGAGCAAATCGAATTACTGGACCCGAAATTAATCGTGCTGCTCGGCGGCGTGGCTGCGAAAAGGATGCTCGGCATCAAGAGCGTAAACGACGCGCGTGGCCGCGTCATAGAACATGAGGGACGCAGGTATCTCGTAGGCTATCATCCGGCGGTCAGGTTCTACAGGGAAGACCTGGGCCAGAAGGTTAAGGAGGACTTCGCGCGGCTCAAACGCGAATTGAAAAAGTTGTAGCCTGAGTTATAAAAGGACGAATGCCACGCTTCTACTGTATGAAAATTGAGCAATGAACGGGTCACGCGAGGGACGCGCGACGGTCCTGTATGTGAGGGCCAGAAGGAGAGCGAGATGAGCCTGGAGACTTATCATCAAAAAAGAGATTTCACGCGCACGCCTGAACCGGAGGGCAAGCTTTCCAAAAGCAATCGCCAGCGCTTCGTCGTGCAGGAACATCACGCCTCAAAACTTCATTTCGATTTCCGGTTGGAGATGGGAGGAGTGCTCAAGTCCTGGTCCGTGCCGAAGGGGCCGTCGCTAGACCCTTCGGATAAACGTCTCGCCATGCCCACGGAAGATCATCCCGTCGAGTACTTGAAATTCGAGGGCCACATCCCTGAAGGAAACTACGGCGCGGGCGAGCACCTGATCTGGGACGCGGGAACTTATGAACTCCTGACCGGAGATGACCCGCTCGAACAGCTTGCAGAAGGCAAACTTAATTTCAGGCTCAAAGGCGATAAGCTGCGCGGCGGATTTAATCTGGTGCGGATGGGCCACGGGCGCAATCAGTGGTTGCTCATCAAGAGCAGGGATGAAGACGCACAACCCGGCTGGCAACTGCGACTGCGCCTGGCGACGAACGGCGAAAGCGAGACCGAGAGTAAAATAGCGCGGAAGAGAGAGAGGAAGCATGTCTCTCATCAAGGCGTGAGTCAGCACGGCACGAAGGCCGGGAAGCAAGACGGGCCAGTGATGAGCGCCAGCGCTCTTTTCAAGTCGGGTGAGTTGAGCGGGGATGTGCGGGTCAAGGCGGGCCGGGATGTAGCCTCGCTGACGCATCTGGATAAAGTTTACTGGCCGGATGACGGTTATACGAAAGGCGACCTGGTCAGCTATTACTATCAAGTCTCGAAATATATCCTGCCTTATCTCAAACATCGCCCGCTCATCATGAAGCGTTACCCGGAAGGCATCGAGGGATTCTCCTTTCATCAACATAATGTTGACGAAGCGCCTGACTACGTGCGCACGGCCTCGCTGGATGTGGAAGAAGGGCACGCCGTTGATTATATCGTCGGGGATAATCTGGCGACGCTGCTCTACATGGCGAACCTCGGTTCGATAGAGCGGCATCCGTGGCACTCGCGTATCGAAAATTTGGACCACCCGGATTGGCTCGTCTTTGATCTTGATCCGGGCGAGGGCATCGCCTACAGCACTATCTGCGAACTGGCTGTCAACGTGAGGGATGCGCTCGCGGAATTGGACCTGGAATGTTACCCGAAGACCTCAGGCTCCAGAGGCATGCACGTTTACGTCCCCCTTAAGCCGGTCCACGATTATGAGTTGGTGGCGGAGTTCGCCCTGGGGTTGGCGACGCTGGTGGCGAGACGCAATCCTACGATTGCGACCGTCGAGCGTGCGCTCAAAAAACGCCGGCGCGGGCAGATTTATTTGGACCACATGCAAAACGCGCGCGGCAAATCGGTCGTCGCGCCTTACTCCGTCCGCCCGCGCGCGCGCGCCAGCGTCTCCGCGCCCCTCGAATGGAAAGAGGTCCAGTCCGCGAAGATTACACCGCAGGATTTTACCATCAAGAATCTACAACGGCGGGTGGCCCGCAAAGGCGATTTATTCAAACCCGTGCTGACCAACAAGCAGAGTCTCAAGAGCGCCGCAGAGCAATTGAAAAGCATCCTGAAAGAGACTACAGCCAGACCGGCGAAAGCATCCGTCAAGACTTCATAAATGTCTCTTGAGCGTCAGATTTGATGGCCTTCAAACCCCTGCGTGCCTCTCATTTATGTCAGTACTGCCTGCTTAAGCCGGGCAGGTTTCTGGTCCAGCAATACCCGCCCGTTACCGCAGGCGATACTGACAGGGATAACACCCTCTCACACTTAGCAATATTCTGGCCGTTTTCCTCTAAAATACGCCGTAAATCCCGATACAACCTGGCGGATAGTTAATGCATCTTAAATGTTCAGAAAGATGAACTAGCGGAGGCCGTGGATGGCTGTTAATGCGACTGCGAAAGTGGAGGTTGTTTTGAATCATTTCGCCGATGTGATGACGAGGTTGCTGATTGACCAGCACCAGCAGCATATCGCCGAACTCGACCTCACTATGTTACAGGCGCAGGTGCTGAGGGTGCTCCGGCGCGGTCCCGTTCAGACGGGGCAAGTGGCGACGGAGTTGCGTATTTCCGCTCCGGCCATCACGCAGTTGACAGACCGCCTGATTCGCAAGGGGCTCATTGAAAGACAGGCGGCGGTGGACGACAGGCGCTGCATCCTGATCGCGCTCTCGGCCAAAGGCAAACGATTAGTGGACCAATTTCGCAAGCGCCGCGCCCGACTCTTTCACAACGCCCTGTCATCACTCAAGGGGAGTGAGCAGGAGCAGTTGGTAGAGGCGCTGGGAAAAGTCGTGCTAGTCCTGGAAGAGTACGAATCGAAAATGGCTGAGGCTCAAACAACTTCAGCAGGTTTGATGGGGAGAAAATAATCAAAGCAGTAAGAGGAAAGAGGGTTAAGACAATGAAAGCAATTTGGAAGAGCTTGATGACATTGGTCGTGGTGCTGGCGATAGCGGGTTCGTCCGTGTTGGCCGCGTCGCACGCTTCGGGCGTTGCCGACAGCCACGACACGCAGATTACGAAGCAGGTGCGTCATGAGCTATTGAAGCTGCCGTACTACGGAGTCTTCGACAACCTCGCTTACAAGGTAGAGGGTGACACGGTGACGCTTTACGGGCAGGTCGTACGCCCGACCACGCGCAAGGATGCCGCGAGAAATGTCGCGCGGATTCCGGGGGTGGCCCGCGTCATCAATCAGATAGAGGTCCTGCCGCTCTCAGGCTTCGACGATTCGATTAGAGCGCGGGCTTACAGGGCCGTGTTTCGTTCGGGCGGCCTGTATCGCTATGCGATGGGCAGCAATCCGTCCATACACATTATCGTCAACAGGGGAAATGTGAGCCTGGAAGGAGTGGTCGGCAACCGCATGGACAGCCAACTCGCGTACATGGCGCTGAGGGGCGTGCCCGGCGTCTTCAACGTCACCAATAACTTGCAGGTCGAGGGCGAAAACGACCCGCGCTAAGTGACAGCCGTTGGCCCGAAGAGAAACGGGCGTGGGAACAGGAGGGAACATGTCTCAAACACAGATTAAGCAACATGCAGAGCAACGCTTTCTCGTCAGTTTGCCGGTGCGCGCAGAGTGGGATGAAGAGCGGACGGGCCAACACGTCGTCGTCGAAGGCACGACGGAGAATATTGGTCCAGCCGGAGCGATGGTGCAACTGCAACAGCTACCGGCGGTCGGCAGTTGCATCACCATCAGCATACAGGGAGCCAAAGGCCCGGAAGTGACAGCGCGTGCGGAAGTCGTGCGTCTCGTCCGCGACGTGCGGCAACCGCTGGTTTCGCTCAGCGTCGTCAACGCAACGAAAGAGTGGCGCGGGCACATCTGGGAACCTGCCGGAATCCTCGCCTCTCAACCGGCGTCGAAGGATGTAGAGACAGAGCAGGAATAGACGAGTTAAGCTTGTCTCAAGTGCAGAAGGGCGGCCCATCCCGGTCGCCCTTTTATTTTTTTTACAAAAGGAACATAATTAGCCCACAACATTCCTGCAACCATCCGGGCGAGCGTATCCATTAAGATTACATTCGACTAGGCAAAGGTTATCTTTTCACGAGTCTGGATGAAGCGCTGGAACTGTTGGAGGTCCAGCGCTTCTTTTTCAAAGGATGAACAATGTGGGAGGATGGTGACTTATGAGAGAGGACGAGATGCAAAAACCGGAAAACGAAATCAGCCCATCGGAGAAACTGGAAGACAATCAACGGCCCGGCTCGCAAATACCGGGCGCTCAAAATCCAGAGAGTAAAGAGATTAAGAAGGAGATAAATCCGAACACAGAGTAATCGAAGAACCACCATGACCATCAACTGAAGGGGCGTGTCTGCAAGGCACGCCCCTCAAAGCTTTCCTCTCTCTTTTTTGGACCACTCAAATGGAATCTGCCGAAGTCGTCATTGTCGGGGGCGGGGTCATAGGGGCCAGCGTGGCTTATCATCTGGCCGCCGGAGGATGCGCGGATATTCTGGTCCTGGAAAGCGGTCTGAGGCCGGGCGAGGGCAGCACGGGCAAGGCGACGGGCGGCTTTCGCGCGCAGTTCAGTACTCCCGTCAACGTTCGCTTGTCTCTCCTGGCGCGCGCGAAGCTCTCGCGTTTCGCGGAAGAACTGGGCGTTGATGCGGGCTATCGCCAGTGCGGTTATCTGTTCGTGGCGCGCGAGCAGGCGGAGCTTTCCGCCTTGCACGCCGCGCAGGATATTCAGAAAGAGAATGGTCTGGCGGAGGCACTTCGCGTCTGCATGGATGAAGTCATGCTGCTCAATCCGGCGCTCAATCCTGAAGCGTTGATTGGAGGTGCGTACTGCCCCACGGATGGTTTTATACGCCCGCTCGAAATCCTGCGCGGTTATACGGAGGCGGCACAGCGGCTCGGCGTGCGGTTCGAGTATGGCCAGCCACTCAAGGGCCTGCGCCTGGACCGGCGTGAGAAGATTAACGCGGTCATCACGCAGAGGGGCGAGATCGCCGCTGGTCTGCTGGTCAACGCGGCGGGAGCCTGGGCTGCGCGCGTGGCCCAATGGGCGTGCGTTGATTTGCCGGTCAAGCCTCTGAAGCGACAGGCAGCCATCACGTATCCATGCGATCTTTTGCCGGAAGAGATGCCCATGACCATCTTCGCGTGTGACGGGTTTCATCTGTGCGTGAGGGACAAGCGAGTGCTCTTGTTATGGCCGGACCAGCCGTTGGTCGCAGACCTTTTTGATACTAAGGTTGAAGACGCCTGGATAGGAGAGGTCTTGAGGCGAGCGCAAGCGCGTGTGCCCTGCCTGCGCCGTGCGGTGATAGACCGCTTGAATTGCCTGGCCGGTCTGTACGAGATGTCACCGGACAGGCACGCGATACTTGGTCGCGCGTTGGAAGTCGAAAATTTATACTTCGCCAACGGTTCATCCGGTCACGGGGTGATGCACGCGCCCGCGCTGGGCCAACTCCTCTCGGAGATTATCCTGGATGGAGCGGCCCACACGATGGACACGCATGACCTGCGCCCGTCACGTTTTGCCGAAGGCCGTCCGAATCTTTCATCGGAATTTCTTTAGAGCGTTTCCGCAACGGCTCGCCATAGTTATTCAAACCACTCGCTGCGATAAGCCAGCCACCAACTGAAAACGCCAATCGGAATCGTCGCCACCACTGAGACCCACAGCGGCAGCGAGAGGTCCGCTACCAGTCCCAGGACGAGAAATGTAATCCAGAAAATTTTCCTTTGCATATGCTGTGCGCCTTGAAGCTGACGGACGGCAAAGCACGCCCGATAACCCTTCGTCGAAAACAAACTTGTGATCGCAGTTTGATTATACATATAATGCGCGGCATAGAGTTGAATCTTTCACTGACATAACGTGATTGAGAGACTGCCCAGAATGACCCAGGAGGTGACGTGTATGTTACGAAGTTCAACCGAAGATCCTCGATTCAACCAGGATATTGAGGAGGTCGAGTCTGTTCCGGTCGAAGAGAGGCCGAGCGAACAATCGTCCGCGCCGAGCGCCGATGATGTATCCGGGTTCGCGGAACCACCCGTTGTCAGTACGGACTGATAACCCCAGCCACACATCCGCTCAAATCATCATGAGACGCGATCACGCTCGTGATCGTGTGCCTCGCCGTGTCCGGCTGGTCAGCGACTCGCGTGTTTGAGCGCCGCGCAATCCTTAGAGGCTTCAACGGATTATAGTAATGGTCCAATTTGGGTTGAGTAATGATGAAAGGGGCGTTCACCACCACAGACACAGAGGACACAGAGGACGCACAGAGAAGTTTGAAATATTTTCTCTGTGCTGACTCTGTGTCTCTGCGATGAATCTTGCTATCCTCTTCACTCAAGGCTTTCCTTGAAACGTCAGGCATGATAGAAAGAGGGCGCGGTCAAGCGTGTTGTTATCTTCCTCTTGATGGAGAACGGGCGATGGATAAAGACAAAAAAAAGCTCAAGCAGGAGTACAGGCAGAACCCAAGGCCGATGGGCGTTTTCCTGATACGCAATATGGTTAATGAGAAGGTCTTCGTCGGCGTCAGTCTGGACCTCGCTGGCATTATCAACCGGCACAAATTTCAACTCGCGATGGGAAACCACACGAACACGCGGCTTCAACTCGAATGGAACGAGTTCGGGGGCGAGAGCTTTGCTTTTGAGATATTGGACCAACTCAATCCACAGGACGATCCTCAATTTGACTACCGGAAAGACCTCGCGTGCCTTGAGGACTTATGGTTGGAAAAGCTTCAGCCATACGATGATCGCGGATACAACACACGCAAGCTCAGCAGGGAAGAGAAGCTGAGACGAATCGCGGCCCATCGTTCGGATACATTTTAAGCATATTACTGGTCCTGATTCGTGGCAACTATGTGGGCTTTGAACGCATCATATTCGATAGTTACTCCTTCTCTTGCGCGTTTACGGTAATGCGCCCGCGCCTTTGAACATCGGCGGCGGCGTTTGGA
>DASYML010000014.1:0-17701 GCA_036009045.1 Pyrinomonadaceae bacterium | reverse complement strand
AGGACGCACAGAGAGTTGATTCACTAACTCTGTGCGTCCTCTGTGTCCTCTGTGTCTGCGGTGGTGAACGCTATGTTAGATATACTCAATTGAAATTGCAGCGGCTACCGAATAAGATTTTCTCCATGAGAAGTAGAAAGCGAAATGGATTGGGCAGGAGGCTCGCCAGATGGCGGACGGGGTTGGCCGCGTCGCTGTTGCTGACGCTCGCGTGGAGCGGCGGCGGATGTTTTCTGGACCACCCGATACAGCCTTTCTACGGACGCACGCTGGTCCCTCGCGCGCAGGAGTTTCGTTGGAGCGATGGCGGGCTGCCGCAGACCTTTGACCCGGCCCTCGCGGCTGCGCCGCCGGATACGGATGTCGTGCGCGCCATGTACGAGGGCCTGACGGAGTATGATCCGAAAACACTAAGGCCCCTGCCCGGCGTCGCGTCGCGCTGGGAAGCCTCCGCAGATGGCCTTGAGTGGACCTTTTATCTGCGGCACGACGCGCACTGGACCAACGGCGATGTCGTCACGGCGCATGACTTCGTGCGCTCATGGCAGCGTACCCTGCAATTCGGGGATCACGCGCCTCATGCGAAGTTGATGGGAAACATTCTGGGCGCGCAGACGCCCCTCGCGCCTCCCGCGCCGTCAACGGAAGAAGCCGCCCTCGAACAAACAAACGCGGGCAGCAATAAGGTCGCCAGGACGGAAGCGAAGAAGGATGCGCTGCCGCAGCACGAGACCAAAAAGGATACGCAGCATGAGAATAAGAAGGATGCTAAGCCGGAGACAATCGCGCAGGAGTCTTTCGGCGCGGAAGCCAACGGCGATTTCGTGCTGCGCGTGCGCCTGCAAAGACCGGACGTAGACTTTCCATCGCTCGTCGCTCATCCCGTCTTCCGCCCCGTGCATGAGACGGAGAGCGCTCCCGGAGTGGCCCAGACAAACCCTGCGCGTGTCGTCTCCAACGGCGCTTTCCAATTGTCAAAGACGGGTCGCGACGCGGTGGTTCTGGAACGCGCTGGGAATTACTGGGATGCAGGGACGGTGAGACTTCAGCGCGTGCAGTTTATCGCCACGCAGGACGCGGAAAGTGCGCTCGCAGCCTATCGCGCGGGCGAGGTTGATGTCGTGACGAACGCGGGGTTCGAGCCGCTCGCGGTCAAACTGTTGTCGGCTTACAAGGACTTTCACCGCGCGACCTACGGCGCGCTGACTTACTACGGTTTCAACATGACGCACGCGCCATTCAATGACGCGCGTGTGAGGGAAGCTCTCGCCATCGCGCTCGATAGGGACCGCATCGCAGAGGACGAGATGGGGGACGCGACGGAGCCTGCCGAAAAGTTTCTGCCCACGGAGATGCCCGCCCGGACCAGCGGCGAAGCGACCCAACTCAAATTGCTGGAACGCGACATAGCGCGCGCGCAAAGCCTGCTGGCAGATGCTGGCTACCCGCAGGGCAAAAGCTTTCCGCCCATCCGACTGCTCATCAATCGTAACGAACAACAGAGATTAGTGGCCCAGTCCGTGGCGAACATGTGGCGCAACGCGCTCGGAGTCGAGACGGAGATCATCGTTAAAAACTGGGATGAGTATGAAGCGGCTGTGCGTGGGGGCGAGTACGATGTGGCGCGGCGCGGGATGGTCATGCAGACGACCGATGAAGAGACCAACATGCGCTTGATGTTTGAGCCGCTCACGTCGCCACAGACGACGGTCGAAGCGGCAACTCAGGGCGAGACCGCGTCTCAAATTACCGGACCAAAAATTACCACGGGTGGCTCTGCCGAAAAGAAGCAGGAGGAAGAAGGGAAGCACGCGACGGAAAAAACTGTGCCGCCGCCGCTCATCCTGAGCGAAGCACAGGCGCTCAAGGAGTTGCCAGCCATCCCCATCTACTTCGCTTCGTCTTACGCGCTCGTCAAACCATACGTCGTGGGGTTCGACGCGAACCTGCTGGATGCGCCGTCATTAAAGCATGTGCAGGTGGACACTTCGTGGCAGCCGCCCAGGCAGCAAACGACGCTCTGGCTGAGATGAAGGGCAAAGGATTGTGAGCTTGTTGAAAGCCCTTGTGAGCAACTTGGCGCACGGTTCGCCGCATCGTTAGCATTGTCGGTCGCAAAAATCGTTGCGGTAGTGGTTCGGTCCGATCTCGAGCGAGCCGCGCTGTCACGTTCATTCAAAATCGGACTGACACGCTTACATCTTTGTAGCCGTTTGCAATTGCATGGGACCACTAAGGCACAGCGTCCAGGTCAGTCCCGCCTGCTTCAGCTGGGCGGGTCGTGGCTGAGCCAGGAAACCCGCCCAGCTTAAGCAGGCGGGACTGACAGGAGTTCCATTAATTTGCAAACAGCAATAGGGCTATCTTGATAAAGAAGCCTTGCGCGTGATAAGTTGTGCCTCGCCTACGTTCTGCACAGACAAAAGTTCTCCCTCGGTAGAAGCGCACACGACTCTTGAGACCGTGCCCCCTTTGACAGCCTTTGGATGAAATGTTTTGGACCGTGATGGACGACCCCGCCCCTTTTTGCGAGGCCGCCACAGCATCCCGGCATGACGTGTAATACACCGCGAGTAAGATAAGGAGTCTGACATGTCTAAATTATCCGCAAAGAAAATTCGATTCGGGTTGTTGTTGACGGCGTTGGCCGTGACGGTGGTGGCCTGCACCGCCCTCGGAAAAAATGAGGTCTTCTTCGGAAAGGTGACGCCTCCCACCGGGCAGGTCATGCGTTACGTCTCCGGCTCTGAAACCGAATCGCTGGATAATCAGGTCGGCAGCGGAAATAATGACATACGTATCTACATGGCGCTGTCCGAGGGACTGGTCGAGTATAACGAGAAGGACATGTCGCCGGACCCGGCCATCGCGGAGAGATGGGACACCAACGCGGACTCGTCAGAGTTCGTCTTTCACCTGCGAGAAAACGCGCGCTGGTCCAATAATGAGCCGATTACGGCGCAGGACTTCGTTTACACTTTCCAACGCGCGCTCTCGCCCGAACTGGCCTCGCGCAATGCTTATCTGGCCTACTATATCAAGTACGGGCAGGCGTATAACTCCGATAGCTCTTTCGTGCGCGACCCGCAGACGGGCAAGTTTTTGCTGGCGAAAGATTTCGCCCCGCCCACTGCTGCCGCGACCGCCAGTGGCGGTATCCCTGCCGGTGAAGACCTCTCGCTCGATACGGATTTTCATCACTACATACATGAGCCGGATCGTTTGACCCTGCCGAATGATAAGAAGGAACGCGAGGCGGCGCTGGCGGCGACCCCTCCGCTCAGGGAAGCGATAAAGGACAAGGAGTTCGTGCCGATTAAAGCGGAGAATATAGGCGTCGAGGCGATTAACGAACACACCCTGCGCGTGACCTTGAGCCAGTCCGCGCCTTTCTTCGTCAAACTGCTCCCGCACACAGTCTTTCGCGCCGTGCCGAAGAAGGTCGTCGAACAATACAAAGATGCTTGGGCCACGCCCGGCCACATGGTTTCGAGCGGGCCTTTCAGGTTGAAGCTGTGGAAGCCTTACGACAAGGTCGTGGTCGAGCGCAATCCTTACTACTGGGATGCCGCCAACGTTCATCTCGACGAGATAGTTTTCTATCCGGTGCAGGATGCCGTGACGGTCATGAATATGTACAAGGCCGGTGAGATAGACGCGATGGCGAATCATCAAGTGCCGGGTAGCTGGCTGGACAAGATACGCCCGCTGAAGGATTACATGGACGCGCCGGAGGCTGGCAACGAGTATTATGACTTCAATACCAAAAAAGCGCCGATGGATAACAAGCTCGTCCGCAAGGCTTTCAACATGTCCATCAACAAAGTAGAGTATGCTCAGTGGCGCAAGATTATCAGGCCGCTGCTGACCTTCGTGCCGGGCGAGATTTTCCCAGGCTATCCCGCGCCCAAGGGCGATGACTTCAATCCTGAAAAGGCCAAACAACTTCTCGCGCAGGCCGGTTATAAGGATGACAAAGGCAACTTCGACCCGAAGAAGTTTCCCGCTAATCTGGTGGAGATTACCTACAACCCTGAAGGCTCGAACCAATCCATCGCCGAATATTTGCAGGCCAAGTGGAAACAGAACCTCGGCATCACTCTGCCCCTCAAGGCGATGGAGTGGAGAAGCTTCGTCGCGGCGCGTCCGAAGTTGGAATACAAGGGCGTCGCAAGAGACGCGTGGGGCGCGGACTACATGGACCCGTTCACGTTCCTCAATCTCTTCTACACGGGCGGCGAGAATGGCTGCGGCTGGTCCAGCCCGAAATACGACAAGATGCTGGACGAAGCCAATCGCATGCTCGACCCGCAGAAGCGTTATGAACTGTTAGCCAAGGCGGAAGCCTTCCTGCTGGATGAGCAACCGATCATGCCCCTGGCGACGACCGCCACCAACTGGATGAAGAAACCCTACGTCAAGGGGATGTACCCGAATCCAGGCTCGCTCCATGCCTGGAAAAAAGTCTATATAGAACCCGACCAGTCGAAGTGGGATTACGCCGTGCCGGATATGACGAACACAGCAAAGAGTGACAAGTGACAAGTGACAAGCAAGAAGAAGCAGCAGCGACGAGTGATAATGAGAAGCAAGCTTGCCTCTTATCTTTTGTCTTTAACTCGTCACTCGTCACTCGTCACTCGTCACTGCTTTTAAAGGAGCAGTTATGCTGAATTTCATTATTCGTCGGTTGGTAGTGATCTTTCCGATGGTGCTCATCGTGGTCACGCTGACGTGGGGACTGATCAGGCTCGCGCCGGGGAATTTCTATACGGGCGAGAAGCGCATCCCGCCTGCCATTCAGGAGAACATCAAAAGGAAGTACGGGCTGGACAAGCCCTGGTATGTGCAGTATGGCCGGATGATGGGCAGCATCGTGCGCGGCGATTTCGGCACGTCGCTGAGCTATCCGGGCCAGTCCGTCAATCAAATTCTGGCGCGCACATTGCCCGTGTCCGCGACGCTCGGATTGATGGCCTATCTGCTGGCGCTCACGATCGGTTTGGTGGCCGGGACGCTCGCCGCTTTAAAGCAGAATTCGCGCTGGGACTATGCCTCTATGGGACTGGCGATGCTCGGCATCTCGATGCCGAACTTCGTGCTGGGGCCGCTGCTGGTGCTCATCTTTTCGCTGACGCTGTACTGGCTGCCGCCCGCGCGCTGGGAGGGCTTTCCGAGTTGGAGCATGGTCTTGCCGGTGCTCACGCTGTCGGCCATCTACATGGCTTATATCGCGCGGCTGACGCGTTCCGGCATGCTGGAAGTGTTGCGTTCGGACTATGTGCGGACGGCGCGCGCCAAGGGACTCCGCGAGCGCGATGTGATTTTGCGACACGTCATGCGCGGCGGCATCATGCCCGTCGTCTCCTTTACTGGTCCAGCCCTCGCCCTCTTGATTACCGGCACGGTGGTCGTCGAACGCATCTTCGCGCTGCCCGGTCTCGGCAACTATTTTCTCAACGCCAACCTCGCGCGCGATGAGCCGCTCATCATCGGCATCGTCGCCTTTATCTCGATTGTGATTCTGGTGTTCAACCTGCTGGTGGACATCTCTTACGCATTCATTGACCCGCGCATACGGTATTGAAGCCATGAAGGATCAAAGCTCTAGACCAGGAAACGAGAGGGAGCACACCGAACCGGCATTCACACCGCTGGGCACGCCGCCGGAGCCTCCTGTGCGCTCGCGCCAGGGCGACATTATTCATACCAGCCCGGAACTCGCGGTCGGAGAGGGCGACGTGCGTTCCGCAGAAAGCGGCGCGGAAATCGTCGCGGGCACATCTCTCTGGCGTGACGCGTGGCGCAGGCTGCTCAAGAATAAGCTGGCGGTCTTCGGCATGATCGTCGTCTGTTTGATACTGTTATCTTCATTAATTGGACCATATATCCTCACCTGGGTGACGGGTTATAGCTACTCTACCATCCCGCAGGACGCGGCGCTGACCAAGGCTTTTCCGCCTTTCACAGCACCGAACGGCGCTTTCTCCTGGACGCATCCGATGGGCACTGACGATTCTGGGCGCGACGTGCTGGCGCGAGTCCTCATCGGCGGGCGCATCTCTATGATGGTCGGGCTGATCTCGACCTTCGTCTCGCTCATGATAGGCATTACCTTCGGCTCGGTCGCGGGATACCTGGGCGGGCGCGTGGACAATCTCATGATGCGCGTCGTGGATGTGCTCTACGCGCTGCCTTACATGATGATTGTGATAGTGCTGCTCGCGTTCTTCGGGGGCCGCTCGCCGTTGGGCCAACTGGTCCTGTTATTCATAGCGCTCGGCGCTGTCTCATGGTTGACGATGGCGCGCATCGTGCGCGGCCAGATTATCTCGCTCAAGAATCAGGAGTTCGTGCTCGCGGCGAGAGCGACGGGAGTCTCTACGACCAAGATCATATTTCGTCATCTGGTCCCGAACACGCTCGGCCCGGTCATCGTGTATGCGACGTTGACGATTCCCTCCGTCATGTTGCAGGAGGCGTTTCTCTCCTTCCTCGGTCTCGGCGTGCAAGCCCCCCTGGCCTCCTGGGGCAGCCTCTCTTCCGAAGGCATCAGGACCCTGGCGATTTATCCCTGGCTGCTTATTTTCCCCGGCGTGACGATGGCCCTGGCTCTCTTCTCCATGAATTTTCTGGGCGACGGATTGCGTGATGCGCTCGACCCGCAGACGAGAAAGGTCTAAGAGCAGTGACGAGTGACGAGTGAGGAGTGACGAGTTAAAAACAAGTGATGAGCTACCAGTGAGCGTTGATGAGAAGCAAGCTGTTTTAACTCGTCACTCCTCACTCGTCACTCGTCACTGAGGTTGATATGAGCAGCAACGGAAACCTTCTGACAGTTAAAGACCTGCGGACTTACTTCCAGACAGAGGATGGGGTAGTCAAGGCGGTTGATGGGGTGGATTTCGAGTTGAAGCGGGGCGAGACGCTGGGCATCGTGGGCGAAAGCGGTTCGGGTAAATCCGTCACCAACCTTTCGATTATTCGGCTCATCCCGACCCCGCCCGGCAAAATCGTGTCCGGCGAGATTATCTTCGATGGGCAGGACATCCTCTCGCTCCCGCAAGAGGACGTGCGCCGGATTCGCGGCAAGCGCATCGCCATGATTTTTCAGGACCCGATGACCTCGCTCAATCCATACATGCGTATCTCAAGGCAGTTGATGGAACTCACGCAACTGCATCTCGGCTTTTCCAAATCGCAGGCTTACGAGCACGCCGTCAAGATGCTCGAAACGGTCGGCATTCCAGACGCGCGCGCTCGTGTTGATAGCTATCCGCACGAGTTTTCGGGCGGGATGCGACAGCGCGTGATGATTGCGATGGCGCTCTCCTGCGAGCCGGAGTTGTTAATCGCGGACGAGCCGACCACCGCGCTCGACGTGACGATACAGGCGCAGATACTCGAACTCATCAAGAAGTTGAAACAGGAGACCGGCACGAGCGTGATTCTCATCACGCACGACCTCGGCGTAGTCGCGGGCATGACGGACCACATCATAGTCATGTACGCCGGGAAGGTCTTCGAGCAGGCGCCGACCGATGAGCTTTTCTCCTGTTCGGGAAATCCATACACGCTCGGTCTCCTGCGCTCCGTGCCGGACCCGACCTCTGAGCAAGGTTCGCTCTACCAGATACCGGGACTGCCGCCGGATGTCGCGCACCTGCCGCCGGGCTGTCCCTTCTCGCCGCGTTGCGAACGCGCGGAGGATATTTGTCGCAGGGAATTTCCGCCCTTCGTCTCATTGACGCCGGACCATCGCTCGCTCTGTCACTTTGCCGAAGAGGTCTACGAGAAATCATGTGCGGAGCGCGACGCTCGCGGCGGACTCAAAGTTAGCCGCGCCGAAACCGTTCGAGCAGGGCAGGAGGATGAGGGCCGATGACGACGGATGGAGTTCAAGCGGGAGCGCGTGTGGGAACAGAAGGTCTGGCGTCCAATCGAGGTCTGATGGCTGACTCTGAGCCTCTAATCGCCATTCGTGATTTAAAAGTTCATTTCAACCTCGGCGGCGGGACGGTCTGGGATAAGTTGAGCGGCGGCAGCGCCGTCAAGCGCGTCGTCAAAGCCGTGGACGGCGTCACGATTGACATTTATCCGGGCGAAACGCTCGGACTGGTCGGTGAATCGGGCTGCGGCAAATCAACTCTGGGCCGCGCGCTCCTGCGTCTCACAGAGCCTACGAGCGGGCAGGTCCTCTTTCGCGGCCAGGACCTCGCGCGTCTCTCGCAGGGACAGATACGCGAACATCGCCGTCACCTGCAAATGATTTTCCAGGACCCGTACGCGAGCCTTAACCCGCGTATGACGGTGGGCCAGATTATAGGCGAGCCTCTAGACACGTTTCGACTGGCGCGCGGGCGCGAGGCGGTGCAGCGCGTACAGGAATTGATGGAGACGGTGGGCCTCAACAAACGTTTCATCAAACGTTTTCCGCACGAGTTTTCGGGCGGCCAAAGGCAGCGCATAGGCATCGCGCGTGCGCTCGCGGTTGACCCGGATTTCATCGTCGCGGACGAGCCTATCTCCGCGCTGGACGTTTCCATTCAGGCACAGATTATGAACCTCATGGAACGCCTCCAACGACAGAAGAATCTGACCTATCTCTTCATCTCGCACGACCTGCGCGCGATCCGCCACGTCTCGGACCGCGTCGCCGTCATGTACTTGGGCAAGCTGGTCGAAATCGCGGACGCGAAGACCATCTACGACGAGCCTTTGATGCCATACACGAAGGCTCTCATCTCCGCCGTGCCCGTGCCGGACCCGCAGGTTGAGGCGACGCGCCAGCGCATCGTCCTCGAAGGCGATGTCCCTTCGCCGATTAATCCCCCGTCGGGTTGTCGCTTTCACACGCGCTGCCCCTACGCGATAGAGGCTTGCCAGGAGGTCGTCCCGCCGCTCGCGGAGATTAAGCCGGGCCACTTCGCGGCGTGTATCCGCATCAGCCCACAGGAGCCGGACATAGACAGAGTCGCGCCCGGAGACGCTCCGGGCCTGCGCGATGCGCAACGCATCATCGCAACTTGAGAGGCAAAGCGCCAGCGCAACTTGAAAAACGCCCCCTATTAACAATTTACCTTAGAAGTACGTCGGCTGCCCCGCGTTGTTAAAGAGGTCATGATTCAGTTCCCAGGCTGAATCATGACTTTCGTTAATAACGCTTGTCTGAGAAGGCTCAGGCACTTTATACTGTCTTGACGGGAAATGTCCGCTTTAATTCCCGTCCGACAGTACCCGGACGCTGGTGCGGCAGCGCCCAACCATTTTCACAAAGCGGACCCAAAGCCCTCCCAAACCGCTCTTCGGATTCGATATACGTGACTTTTAATGCGATGGATGAGATAGCCGCGTCCCAGCACGGCATAGCGCAGGCCCAGCAAGCACCGCTTGAGTGGGCCGACGCGCAGGAATCTTTGGCTGCTGCTTCAGGGCTTTCGATTCTGCTCGTCTCCGGCCCGCAGCCTCCGTCGCTCGTCGTCTCCAACAACAACTCCATCTGCCAGGCTTTCCAATCATCCAGCGCGCACGTCCATCTCTGCGACCCTTTTTGCGGGCAGGCTTATGAACGCGCGCTCTCAGCCGGAGCCGCCGCGCATTATCGCTGCCACGCCGGATTGCACTGCTTCGCCATGCCCGTCGAACTGGTTAAAGGACAAAAGCTGGCCGTCATAGGTGGCCGCACTTTTCTCACCAGCGCAGATTATCGCGCGCTCGCGGAGCGTTTTCGCGTCGGCGATTTGCAGGACTTACTGGCGAGCGATCTCTTTAGAAACGTGATTTTCGCGGGACGACAGGACCTTGACGACCTGGCCCGCCGCATCTCCGTCGCCGTCGAGGATTATCAAAAGACGCACGCGCGCCCGCAGATAGCTGAGACCGCCCGCGAGACACAGTTTGCGCCTTCTTCAACTGCGCCCTCATCGCTTCCATCTTCTTCAACATCTCCCTCAACAATTTCATCTTCACCAACTTCGCTTTCATCGTCTGCGCTTTCAACGTCCGGGCCTTCATCGCCAGCACTCGAAACGCCACGCGCGCTAAAGACAGAGCCGCTCTACCTGCCGCCCGACCATGAATTCCAAGAGGTCTGCGGCGCTGCCGTGAAGGCACTGGCGGAAAAGCATGGACTCAGTTCGGTCGCGCTCCTCCTGCGAAATAAGACCGTGCTGGCGACAATTTATGCGAGCGGGCGTTTCGCGCAGTCTCCCATTCACATCGAGATCGGGACGAAGGATTCGCGCATGTTGTTGACGGCGCGGGCAGGCGCATCGCTCCCGCTTCATGAGAGCGCGGAAGGTCTCAAGCCTCTGGCCGTCATCAACGGTAAGCAGGAGAGCGGGGAAGCTTTGAAGACTGCGGAACTCTTCCCGCTCGTCGTCGGCGACGAGGTCAAGGGCGCGCTCCTCATCGGCGACCCGAAGTTGAGCGAGGCCAAGCGCCGCGCGATTGCGAGTTTCTGTCATGACAACGCGCTGCCGTTTGAAGTGCTCAGGCTGCGTAGCGAGTTGGAGCAGCGCGCACGCTTCGCAGATTTTCTACAGAGCTTTACGCTTCAACTCAACGCCGTCGAAGCCGTAGAACCTGCGGAGACCTATCGTTCTATCCTGCGTCATTCGATTGAACTCCTGCACTCCGAACGCGGTTCGATTCTGCTCCTCGACGAAACATCAAACGAGTTGACCATCAAGGCCACGGTCGGCCCGCACGCGAAGGGAACCGCCGAGGTCCGCGTGCGTCTCGGCGAAGGCGTCTGCGGGACGGTCGTGCGCGACGGTCGCCCTTTGCTCGTGCGCGACATGGAGGCGAACGGGTACGCGCCCGCGCCCGCCGAGCGTCGTTATAAAACGAAATCTTTCATCAGCTATCCGATTACGATGGGCGGGCGCAAAGTGGGCGTCCTCAACGTCACGGACAAGATGAGCGGGGCTTCATACGACGAGATTGATTTGAATTTGCTGGAAGTCATCGCGCCGCAGATGGCTCTCGCTCTGGACCGTGCGGAATGGCGCGATAAGGCCGCGCAGTTTCAACTGATGTCCATCACGGACCCGCTGACGGGCCTGCTCAATCGTCGTTATCTTGAGCAGCGTCTGGCCGAAGAGGTGCAGCGTTCGCAGCGACAGAGCTACGAGATGAGCTTCATGATGATAGACATAGACGACTTCAAACTCTATAACGACCTGAATGGGCATCAGGCGGGCGACCTCGCCCTGGAGATGACGGCGCGCAGCCTCAAGTCCGTCCTGCGTTCTGCGGACGTGGCCTCTCGTTATGGCGGCGAAGAGTTTTCCATCCTGCTGCCGCAAACGTCGCTCGCGGAAGCGACGGCCATCGCGGAACGCATCCGCCGAAGAGTGGAACGCGCGCGTTACCCACACGGCAAAACACAGCCGCACGGGGCGGTCACTATCAGCATCGGGGTCTCCGCGTTTTCCGCCACGCTCAACGCTCCCGCGAACATCATAGGCGCTGCCGACCGCGCGCTTTACCTTGCTAAACGACAGGGCAAAAACCGCGTGCACTTCCACGCCGAGACCCCAGACGAGTCCGAGGCGGGCGAGGGAAAAGATAAGCCCAACAAGCGGACTCAACGTGAGACCACATCCAGCGATGTCGCCGAAGATACCAGATGAAAATGTCAGCGCGCGACGTATCCTGGGACGCGTCGCGCCGCAAGAGTTCGTCGGTCGGGCTGTAGAGTTACAGCAGATCGTGGGCCATGCTGCGCGCAGAGACCGCGCGCGCGGGCTGCTCCTGCTCCTGGCCCCGCCCGCCGGGGTCTCAGAGCTTTTGCGCCAGTCTTACGACCATCTCTTCAATCATCGCGGCGACATCATCCCCATCTACTTCGCCCTCTCGCGCAACGACAAGACGACCACCAGCGTCGCCAGACAATTCCTGCAAACTTTCCTCCAACAACTGGTAGCCTTTCGCCGCGACGAACCTCTACTCGCAGACGCCTCGCTCACCCGAAACGATTTGCTGGAACTCGCCGCGCCCGCCGATTACGAATGGATAGAGCGTCTGTTGGAGACGAGCGAGCGCGAGCGCGCGGGCGCTGACGAACATTCTTTCGTGCGTCTCTGTTTGAGCGCGCCGCAGCGTGCCGCCGCGCAGGGCTTACGCACGTTCGTCATGGTTGACGGTGTCCAGTTGGCCGAACAGGTCAACGGCGATGTCGCTCTCGGTCTTGAGTTCATGCAGTCGCTCCTGCGCAGCGGGTCGCCCTTTGTCGTCGCGGGTTTGCGCAGGCAAATCATGAGCGTCGTGGACAAGGTGCGCGGAAGCTTCGACGACTTCAGCACGATACGACTGGACCGTTTGAGTGACGACGACGCGCAAACATTGGTGGAGCATGTCGCGCATCGCTCAGGCGTGGCCCTGGACGACCAGACGCGCGATCTCATCGTGCAACAGTTCAACGGCAGCCCCTTCTGCATCACGGCGCTGGTGCGCGCCGCGCAGGAACGCAGCATACCTCTCAACAGTTTTCTCAACTGCCAGCGTCTCTACGTTGACGACCTCATGGGAGGCCGCATCAATCGCCACTACACCGGCCTGCTGGAAGAGATAGCGCCGCAGGCTGCCGTCCGCCGCGCGTTGATACGCGTGCTCTATGAAGCGTCTGAGAGCGAACACGCGAGGTCTCCTGTCGAGACCTGGCGCAAACGTTTGGGGCTTGAGCCGGAGCAGTTGGAGAGAATCATTCGCGGGCTTCATGTACACGAACTGGCGACCCTGAACACCAGCTTGATAGAGGTCGGCGACGGCTCTTGCGTGTGGAGCGATTATCTCAAGACGCGTTATCGCATGGAGGTGTCCGCCGAATCGCGTGCGCTCGTCGTGGCGGAGACTCTGCTTGAGACATTGAAACGCGCGCCGCACACGATGGCTCGCTATTATCGCCGCGAGGCCGCGCTGGGGATGCGCGATCTCTTCCAGCGCTTCAACGGCCAGCGCGTGCCCGCCAGCCTGCTCCATTACGACCGTTTCACACGCGCTTACAAGGGATTGGACGTGGACGAAATCATCGCCAGTCTCGAAGCGGAGACGGACCTCGTACGCCTGCCGCAGATTGTTCACGCGGCGAGTTGCGCGGCCTTTCATGCGCCGATGCAGTTCATCTGCGACGAGGAACGCTGCGCCGTCGCGCATGGGTTTGACGCGGCCAATTACACGGACGCCAACGAAGTGGTCTGGCTCGCGGCTGAGATTGAATCCAAACTCGAGGCCGGGCGCGGAATTACGGAAGTGTGGTGCGACCGGCTCATGCAATTATCCAGGGCCTGTCATTTCAAGAAGGTGCGGCTCTGGCTGGTCGCGCCCGAAGGCTTTTCGGCTGAGGCTTGCGAACTCCTCTCGGAGCGTGATGCTTACGGGACGAGCAGGCAGCAGTTGGAGTTCCTGACGGCGCGCATCAAACGCGGCTCTTTCGCCAGCCCGAAGGAAGAAAGCGGGCCGGACGAGTTTGAGTTGGTGATCCCGATGGGCGAGGACACGGAACTCATCGCGGCCAATACTGTGGACCAGATTGCGCGGCGGATAGACTTTCAACCCGAAGCCATCAACCAGATTAAGACGGCACTGGTCGAGGCTTGCATCAACGCCGCTGAGCACAGTCTCAGCCCCGACCGAAAAATTTATCAACGTTTTCGGCTGGAAAGTGATAGATTAGTAGTCACGGTTTCAAGCAGAGGGGTAGTTCCTCCTAATTTCCCCCCGCAAAATGTAGTAAATGAGAGCCAGCGCAGTAACGGCAACGGCGAGCAAAGTGCGCTCAAGGGTAGACGCGGGTGGGGCTTGACGCTCATTCGGACCCTCATGGATGAGGTCGAATTCGAGCGCGTTGACGACGGCACGAAATTACGCATGACCAAGTACGTCCGCAAACCCGAATAGATAAATAATGGGACAGAATTGAATTAAGGAGAGAGAGTCTGGTTGTCAGTCCCGCCTGCTTAAGCCGGGCGGGTATTACTGAGCCAAGAACCCGCCCAGCTTAAGCAGACGGGACTGACACAGCAGCCTTCTGAACTTAAGGCGGGGAAAATCATCGCCACGGATAATCTGAGAACAGGGAAGGGATAATTATCGTCGGATGAGAACCAAAAGGTAATACTTGGGGTTGAAGAGAGACTATCATTCCAGATTTAGTAGGTAAGAGGGGAGACTTACTGAAATGTCGGAATCAATCACGGGTGTGCCGGTGTCTTCCAGATGCATCGGCAAGACGGCTGTCATTTATGCCGGGGATTATCTCAACAAACTGAGCGGCGAACGCATAGAACGCGAGTGCAGGCGGCAGTTTGAGGCCGGATACCGCGCGCTGGTCATCAATTTCAGGGACACCGAACTGGTCAACAGCATCGGCGTCTCTATTCTTTTGGGCGTCATTGATGCGGCGGAGCATGTCGGAGCGCAACTCGTTTTCTCGGATGTCAATCACCAGACGATTCAGTTGTTCGAGATGCTGGGGTTGACGCGCCACGTCGCTCTCGCCAAAGACGAGCAGGAAGCGCTCAAGACTCTCACGGAGTTTGCGGCGACGCCTCAAGCTAACGGGCACTAGAGGAAAAGTATGCCTGAATCATTGCAGATGCTTCTACATACTTTTTCCGCGCTGGCGGACCTCGGACAGGAAGTCACCAACGCCGAAGATTTTCCTGAGATGGTGCGCCACGGGATGTTCCTGCTGCTCGGTTCGCTGGCGATACGACGCGGCGGCATCGCGGAGTTTGACGAAGAATCGGGTCGCCTGCGCTTCGTCGCCACGCGCGGCCTCGGAGATGAGAGGCTCAAGGACATCACGCTCGATGCGTTGGACATAGAGAGCCTGCGAAACTTGGGCCTCTGCGGTTTCCATGTCGGTGATGAGGCGTCCGGCCTTCAGCGTTTCTGGCAGCGACACCAGGCGCTCTTAGACGCGCAGCGCATAGAGTTAATCGTCCCGCTCGTCGTGCGCGGCGACTTGAACGGTCTCATCATTCTCGGCGGCAAAGCGAGCGGCGCACCCTTCAGCGCCGATGATAGAGATGTCATCTGCTCGATGGCGCGTCACCTCGCCGTGGGCATTCACACGCATCGCCTGCTCGCGGAGTTGGAACACAAGGCGGAAGAGAATCGCAGGTTGTACGAAGGCCAGCGCGCCATCTACAAGGACACCGTGCGCGCCTTTGCCGCCGCCATTGATATTAAAGACAAGTACACGCAGGGCCATTCGGAGCGCGTCGGCAAGTACAGCGAAGCCATCGCGCGCGAGATGGGTTGGTCTGAGGAAGAGGTAGAGGGCATCGCCGTCGCTGGTTACCTGCACGACATCGGCAAGCTGATCGTCGAACGCGACATCATCAACGCGCCCTACCGGATTGACGCCAAGCAGTCGAGCGAACTCAACCGTCACCCTGCGGCGGGCTTTGAAATCCTCTCGCCCATTAAACATCCATACGCAGACATTCCTTTAATGGCCCGCTATCATCACGAGCGTATAGACGGGCGCGGCTATCCAGAAGGCTTGACCGGAGATCAGATTCCGATGGGAGCCAAGATCGTCGCCCTCGCGGACTCCTTCGACGCGATGACGACAGATCGTCCCTACAAACGCCGTCGCACGCTCGAAGACGTGGTCGAAGACCTACGCCATAACACGGGCAAACAGTTCGGCCCCGAAGTCGTCATAGCCTTTTGCAAAGCTCTCCTCAAAGAAGTCACAGGCGAGACCAAAAAGCGCACCATCGTCAAACTCCTCGGCAAGGATTACATAGAGCCTGAGCGCATCGCTCCTCTCCTTGCCCAACTCGTCAAGGACCTTGAATCCGGCGCACTCGTCGCCACTAACAAAGCCTGAGCGAAAAGAGCACACGAGCGTCAAGGGAAACATACAGGAAGCGCGCAAGACTTCTTTGGGCAGTAAAAGAATTGAGAAGTCTGCCGAAAGATGTGGTGTTGAAAATTGTCCGGGCTGTCGAACAGTTATCCACAAACCCGTACCCTGCGGGCGTCAAAAAGTTGATGGCGCTCAACATCCTTATCGAATTTGAGAAGGCTCTCGCCGTATTATCTTTACCGTTGTTGCTTCGTCCCTCCTCATCGAAGTAATTCACGTCTGGCATCGAAAGATGTTTATGACCGTTAGCTGAACCATCAACTTTGCCTTGTTCCAGGATGAGAGCAAAGGCATAATCTACGTTACTTGGTCACGTCGTAAGCACCGTCGAACAACTCATTCGACCCGACCGGAAATAGCTTGCCTCTCACCGAGAACCTTGATGCTGCTCTCAATTCTGCCCGGCTGGTCAACTCAACCGGTAGGCGTCAAGGAACATCACCACCTCAGAGCAATTCAAAAAGGAGAAGTCATGAACACATCAAAGAGAACACAGAGTGTTACCAACCGTGCAAATTCATACGTCATGCAAGAAACTCCATTGACGCCAGACGCGTTAGCACGCCGCGATGACGAGCCTGCATCAGAATCAGTCCCGGAAGAGGTTCGTGCCAGTTTAGCCAGCGCGCGTATGACCGTCACCCTTCCATACGGCGGCTCGACGCTTGAGGAAGACGGAGTTAATCGCGCCTGGCGCATGGCAGAAAACGGAGAACTTGTCCTGCCGGAAGGTTCATTCGTCGGCGTCGCGATTAAGGAAACCAGATTGCACCAACGCGGCTCGCTCCCTGCCCCTGACGCGCCACAGAAGCCATACAGACCCCCCTGGCAGCACCTCCGCCATTGTCCGCGCCCGTCCGGGGTCAGTCGTACTGTGTTGCGCCGCAGCAATGGCCGCATCGTCGTCCCAACTGATTCGGGGCGCGTTTACGGGGAATATCCTGCTCGAATACCTTTCTACCCCGGTGACTATCCGTGGCGGTGCATCGGTCGGCTCTTTGTGTGGGCAGATGCCACTTCACCGAGTTGGAGTTCGTATGGCTCCGCCGCCTTGATCGGCTCGCGCTCTGTGCTGACAGCGGCCCACATGGTTCCCTGGGGGTCGGGGACAAATTGGAAGGCCCTCTTTGTCGCAGGCTATTACGACGGCAACTCATCCAGTGGCCCTGGCGGGCAGTCGTGGGTAACAAATGCTCACGGCTATGCTGGAAACAGTGTGACAGCGCACGACATGGCGGTGATGCGTTTGAGCGACCCACTTGGAGACTGGCTGGGGTATTTGGGATTCAGAGGTTATGAGGATAGATGGGAGGGTGGAGATTACTGGCATCTGGTAGGTTACCCGAGCGCCGTCACTTCGGAGAGGCCAAGCTGGCAAGGGGGAATCCACGTTATTGATGACGACGAGGATGGTGATGGTCAGGAACTGGAACACCACGGTGACGACACGGGCGGTGACTCCGGCGGCCCCTTCTTCGGCTTCTGGGACGATGGCCCCTACGCTATCGGGACCGTTAGCGGCTACGAAGAGATTACAGGCGTCTTCGGCATCGGCGACGAGGACAACAATATCGTGGCTGGCGGTCCGGCTCTTAATGGCATCTGCCAATTCGCGAGACAGAATTGGACTTAAGTTTCACGGTCAGATAGGGAGCGTGCGCGCGAAAATCATTGTGCGAAATCTGGTCCAAGATAGGCGACCCGGCCCCTTCGGACCCATCTCAGCTACATTTCATGGGACTGGATACGAGCACGCCTTACATGGTCCAGTTCGGCGGCGAGGACGCGGGCAAGACGGCCTATTACATGCTCCGC
>DASYML010000013.1:0-16477 GCA_036009045.1 Pyrinomonadaceae bacterium | reverse complement strand
ACCTCGCCGCCCGTGCCATCGCAGACCTTAGTCTCAAAGGCGCAAGCCTGCGTGAGTTCAACGAGTCGAGCTACAGTCTCGCCAACACGGACGTGCAGCAGGCGATTGCCACCATTGAGCAGCTTCCGATGATGTCGCCGCGCCGCGTCGTCGAGGTCAGGGATTTCAGTAAGCTGCGCGAGGCGGACGAAGAAGCCCTGATGCGTTACCTCGCGCGTCCCTTTGAATCGTCAATCGTGATTTTCGTCGCCGACGACCTTGATAAACGGCGTAAGCTCAGCAAGACCTTGCTCGAAGTTTGCGTGGCGGTCGAGTTCGCGCCGCTCGCGGATGCGGAGCTTGCGGAGTGGGCTAAGAAGCGGCTGAGAGATTTGAAGGTGCAGGCGGACGAGCGGACTCTGCATCAGATTGTGGCGCTCGTCGGCGCGGACGTGCGCACGCTCTCGAACGAGCTTGAAAAGCTGGCTACCGCTGCGCTCGGCAACGGGTTCATCACGATGGAGATGGTTGACTCGCTCGTCGGGCGCTCGCGCGAACTCTCTAATTTCGAGTTGGCGGATCACCTGATTGCGCGCAATCGCAAGCGGGCTTTGCAGACTTTGCAGCGGCTGCTGGATGACGGGGCAGAGCCGGTGATAATTGCTGGCGAGGAGGCCGATCAACATCAAAGGCTCAACGCCGTCATCCAGCAGACGCCGTAAAGTTTGCAGCGCACGCTGGCGATTACGCGTAATCAAGTGATCCGTCAACTCGAAGTTGGACAACTCGCGCGAGCGGCCCACAAGCCCGTCCACCATCTCCATAGTGATGCGCCCGTGGCCGAGGGACGCGGTCGCGAGTTTCTCAAGCTCGTTGGAGAGCGTCCGCACGTTGCTCCCGACGAGCGCGATGAGTTGATGCAAGGTCCGCTCATCGGTCTCCACCTTCAATTCTTTCAAACGCCCCTTGGCCCAGGCAGCTAGTTCACCTTCGGCGAGCGGCGCGAATTCGACGCCCGTGCAGACATCCAGCAGGGTCTTGCTCAGCTTGCGCCGCTTGTCCAGATCATCCGCGATGAAAATGACGACGGAGGATTCGGCGGGCCTCGTCACATAACGCATCAAGGCTTCCTCGTCGGCCTCGCGCAGTTTGCCGAAATCCGTCATCCGCACGACCCTGCGCGGGGCCATCATCGGCAGTTGCTCTGCGGCGGCAATCGCCTGCTGCACGTCTGTGCTTAAGAGGCTGTAGCTGGATTCGTTGAACTCGCGCAGGGGCGCGTCCTTCAAGACGGCTTCGCTGATGGCGCGCGCGGCGCGGTCGCGCAGATAATCCTCCGCGCCGAAGAGCAGGTAAAGCGGTTCAAGGCGATTCTGTTTGAGCGCGCGTTTTAAATCTTCGCGCGAGAGCGTGCTCATTTCTCCTGGTTCACTCCAAAGCCGTTGACGAGCGTCGAGACTAAACTCTCCGCGAAGGCGCGTGCCATGCGCTGGACCGCAGGGTCCTCTTCGTTAAAATAGCTGCGCGGGTCGTTGTCGAATGCATACTCGCCGCGAAAGACGTAGTTCTGATTATCGTAGAGGACGCGGTTCTGTGTCTGGTCGCGCACGGTCACGGCGACGGTTATGGTCACTTCAAAAATACGCGCCCGCCCGCGTTCATCCAGTAGCACGCCGCCGACATCGAAACTCTTAATCACGCCGTCAACCACCGCGTCCGCGCCCTCGCGCTCGCCCTGCACGCGCAGGCCGTGCCCGCGATGGACGATCTCATTAATCACGGCCTCCGTAAAACGGTGCTCTATCTTGTAACGCAGGGCGCTGTTCTGAAAGGCCGGGACGGCGACCGTCTTAATGCGCGACGGCAGTTGATTCTTCGTGACCGGCTTGTAGCACTCCGCGAAACCCGACACGAAACTCAACATCGAAAGCAGCGCCAACGCGCGCCACAGTTTTTGGCTCAAGGTCATGTATCTGTTCTCCACCACGCGGCTCGCAGATTTGCGTAAGACTCTTTCACCCATTATCAATTAAGCCTTCCGCTTGTCAAACAGATGAGTTCTCAGCTAGCGAGCTAGTTTGGTCTTGAGTGTCTGTGACAGTGAGATTCACTACCGCAGACACAGAGCGCACAGAGTCAGCACAGAGAAGTTTGAAATATTTTCTCTGTGCGTGCTCTGTGTTCTCTGTGTCTGAGGTGGTGAGCGCCCTTTCATCATCTCTCAACTCACATTGACCCACATTACTTCTCAAGCGTCGCCTTCTTAATCGCGTCAGCCACGCGGACTGTCTCGACTGCGGCGCGCACGTCATGCACGCGAACGATGTCCGCTCCCTTGAGGACTGCCGCCGCGACCGAGGCCATCGTGCCGTGAAGGCGCTGGTTGACAGGCGCGCTGTTGAGCAGGCGACCGATGAAGGACTTGCGCGACGTGCCGACGAGCAGAGGAAAGTCCGCGAACTCCGCTCTTAATTGGTCCAGCTTAGCCAGCAGTTCGACGTTCTGCGGCTGGCTCTTGCTAAAACCGATGCCTGGGTCGAGGACGATTTTCTCTCGCTTGACGCCGCGACCGAGCGCTTCGGTGACGGCACGCCGCCAGTCTGCCACGACTTCCGTCATGATATTCGAGACGGGCTCCATTTTATGCATCGTCTCAAACGTTCCGCGCGAGTGCATCAAAATCAGTCCGGCATCATAGCGCGCGGCCACCTCCGCGATTGAGGGATCGAAGCGAAGGCCGGAAATGTCGTTGACGATCTCGACCCCCGCATCGAGCGCGACACGCGCCACGGCGGCCTTCGTCGTATCAATCGAGAAGGCCAGGGAGCTATGACATTTGACGAAGAAATCCAGGAACTGAGAGACGCGACGAATCTCCTGCTCTGCGGAAACGAGGTCGGCTCCGGGCCGTGTGGATTCGCCGCCGATGTCTATGATGTCAACGCCATTTTCCTGCATGGCGTCTGCGTCTTTGAAGGCACGCTTGAAACTGAAGGTGCGCCCGTCGCTGCTGAAACTGTCCGGCGTGAGATTGATGATGCCCATCACGAGCGTGCGCTGGCCGAGGGGCAGCGTGTGACGCGGCAGTTTCCACTCACGTTTCTTCATAAGGCAAAAGTAGAAAGTAAAAAGGCAAAAGTAAAGGACGCGCCCTCACTTTTGCCTTTTGGCTTTTACCTTTTAACTTCCGTCAGGCCGTGGCCGGATTGCTGCCTGTAATCGGCGGCAAGATCGGCTTGAGCGTCTTGGCCGCAGGCTCTTTGGGCTGCTGGCGCTCGCTGTCGCCGGAGTCAGGTGGCTGGTCGTCGTCGAGCGGGAGACCCGCGACGATACGACGAATCTGCACGCCGTCCAGAGATTCGCGTTCCAACAGCATCTCCGACAGACGCACCATCGTATCGCGGTTCTCTTCTATAATCTGCTTGGCCCGCCCGTACTGCCCGGAAATGATGTTCTTCACTTCCTGATCAATCTTGATGGCGGTGTCTTCGGAAAAATCCCTGTGCTGCGCGATTTCGCGCCCCAGGAAAATCTGCTCTTCCTTCTTGCCGAAGGTGAGCGGCCCCAACTCAGACATGCCGTACTCGCAGACCATCGCGCGGGCGAGTTCCGTCGCACGCTCTATGTCGTTGGACGCTCCCGTGGTGATGTTGCTGAGGAATAATTCTTCAGCGATGCGCCCGCCCATCAGGATGGCTATCTGGCCCAGTAAATATTCCTTGGTGTAATTGTGGCGGTCGCCCTCCGGCAACTGCTGCGTCACACCGAGAGCCATGCCGCGCGGGATAATCGTCACTTTATGAACGGGGTCCGCGTTCGGGACTTTCAAGCCGACGAGCGTATGGCCCGCCTCGTGATAAGCCGTGACGCGTTTCTCTTCGTTCGAGATAACCATGCTCTTGCGTTCCGCGCCCATCAAGACTTTGTCCTTCGCCACTTCCAAGTCAGGCATCGAGACCAGTTTCTTGTTGTAGCGAGCCGCGTTCAAGGCCGCCTCGTTGACCAGATTGGCGAGGTCCGCGCCGGTAAAACCGGGCGTGCCGCGCGCGATAACGCTGATGTCAACGTCCTCGCCCAAAGGAATCTTGCGCGTGTGAACTTTGAGGATGCCTTCGCGCCCGCGCACGTCCGGGCGTGAGACGACGACGCGACGATCAAAGCGTCCGGGCCTGAGCAGCGCCGGGTCCAGCACGTCCGGCCTGTTGGTCGAAGCCATCAGGATGACGCCGTCGTTAGACTCGAAGCCGTCCATCTCTACGAGCAGTTGATTCAAGGTCTGCTCGCGCTCGTCATGACCGCCGCCTAATCCTGCGCCGCGATGACGGCCTACGGCATCAATCTCGTCTATGAAGATGATGCAGGGCGCATTCTTCTTGCCCTGTTCAAAGAGGTCTCGGACGCGGGACGCGCCGACGCCGACGAACATCTCCACGAAGTCCGAACCCGAAATCGAGAAGAATGGTACGTTGGCTTCACCGGCCACCGCCCGCGCCAAAAGGGTCTTACCCGTTCCCGGCGGTCCCATCATGAGGACGCCCTTCGGAATGCGTCCGCCGAGTTTCTGAAACTTCTGCGGCTCTTTGAGGAATTCTATAATCTCCTGCAACTCCTCCTTGGCCTCTTCGACGCCCGCCACGTCCTTGAAGGTGACGCGCTTCTGCTGGTTGTTCAAAAGCTTGGCGCGCGATTTACCGAAAGAGAGCGCCTTGTTGCCGCCGGACTGCATCTGCCGCAGCATGAAAATCCAGATGCCGACGATGAAGAGGATGGGTGCCCAACTCAAGAGCATGGGCCAGATAAAGCTGCTGCCGGCCTCCTCTTCGACCTTTTCCACATATGGTTTGTTGGTTTCTTTGTTGACGGTCGTGGCCTGCTTCATCAAGTCCGCCTTGGCAAATTGATTGTCAAGCGAAGCCTTGAACTCACCGCCACTCTTATCAACTGCGATGACTTCCGATTGTTTCACCGTCAGCTTGGCAAGCTCGCTGGTCTGAATTTTCTGGACCATTTCTCCATAAGAGATGCTGCTCGCCGTCTTGCCCTGTGTCTTGGCGAAGAACTGATAGAGCAGTATCGCGCCAACTACGATGAATAACCAGAAGATGATTTGTCTAGCCGTAGAACTCAAAATGTTTCGTGCCTCCGATGCCGCATCATAACTTATTTCGGCATCCTTTGTCGCTCCCGCCCGTCGCTTAAAACTTTTGGCCCCGCCGGAGGGGAGCGCCCCTCAAATTTTTATGACCCGCCGGAGCCGTATTCTTAAGATGTCCCGCCAGGCCAACAGGTTGCGCTCGCGCGCCCGTCGCCAAAGGGAGCAGCCAACAAACCGAAAACCGCCCTCGCTCAAAGGAGTGGCGGCCCCGCAACATTTGATTTTAGACAGGGGCCGCGCCTTTTTCAACTCTTTTCGTCAAGAGCCAGAGCCAGCCGCGCTTCCTGTAAACCCTCGCGCCCCCCGGCAACTCCGCGACGCGCCCTCCGCGCGAGCCTTCAAGCAAAGCCTCCACGGCGATTAAATGGACCAATTCCAGGCGTCGCATATCGCCTCGCCCCCTGGCTATCCACAGGCGCAAAGCGCACCTGCGCAACCCCCTCGGAGCATCCCTCAAAACATCTACGCGTAGCGGAGAAGAATCGGATGCATGTTTGAAGTCAATCTCGTCTAACTCCGACGCGCCCGCGCTCGCCTCGTCCAACAGCCTCTCCGCGACCACGCCGAGCGCCGTCGTTTCATCCCTCAACAACTCCGCCGAACGCGAGATGGCCTCCACCACACGCCGGTTGAAAGACATCATCAACGGCAGGAGGTTGCGCCGCACACGCACCCTCGCGTATCTCTCATCCACGTTCATTGCGTCAACTCTGACTTCCATTCCGCGTTCCCTGCAATACTCCTCCGTCATCGCGCGCCGCGCCCAGCGGAGCAGTAGCCGGACCAGTAAGACTTCGGATTTTTGGTCCAGCGCGCGCACCGTCTCGATGCCGCTCAAGCCCAATGCCCCGCTCCCTCTCATCAGGCGCAGCAGCACCGTCTCCGCCTGATCGTCCATCGTGTGCCCTGTCAACACGCTGCGTGCCTGCCACCTCACAGCCGCCCCGGCCAGAAATTCGTAACGAGCGCCGCGCGCCGCCTGTTCCAGGTTATCCCTGCTCAAGGCCGCGCGCTCCCCCACGGCAACGCAACCCATCTCAGCGTCAAAGCCCAGCTTCGCGGCCAACTCCGAGACCCAGCGCGCATCCGCCGCACCCTCCTCCCCGCGCAAGCCGTGGTCCAGGTGCGCCACGGTCACGTCCGGCGTTATCAGTTCCGCACGCCTTAGTTCATCCAGGGCCAGCAGCAACGCCGTCGAATCAGCGCCACCGGAGACGGCGACGATCACACGCTCGCCCGCCAGCGCCAGTCCGAGCCGCTTCCACTCCGCCAGTAAACCGCGCGCGAAACGGCTCACGCCCGGCCCCTTTCGCACGCTGCGGCGCTCTCTCTTTTTCTCCAACCCGCTCATCAAGATCATTGTCAGATGAAGGCATCAGACCGTCAACTGAAACTTCCTCAATCGCCGCTCACAGGCCCGAATCGGAACTATCTCAAGAATCCGATTGACGATGCGGAGGCGGGACGCAACGCTTCCTGTGTGCCGTGAAAAATATTTTTTGGCTGTGAGGTAAAAAGCCATGCGCCGCGTATCTGGAATATTTAGTGGGAGTGAAATATGCTTTGACGCACGGCCATGATTCGATTAGCAGAGGAAATGGGGACCTCTCAACTCATCTTTGTTTCGAGGAGCACATCATTATGAGCACACCTGCCGTCGAGCCTGCCCCTGAGGGCGACCATTTAACCGCCCTCGCCCTGCGAGCGGCGGGAGGAGATGAAGCGGCGCTTCGAGAGTTAGGGAATCATCCGGATTTTCATAAGTACGTGGAAATCATCTGCCGCAAGCTCTGGCGTACTTATCAGCCGCAAAATAATGCCTTCTGCCTGGAAGACTTAATACAGCAAACGCGCTTGCAGGCCATAGAGTTTATCGGGCAGTTCAAGGGCGGAATGTTCACGGCCTGGCTCAAGCAAATAGCGCGTCACATACACTTCGCAGACTACGGGAAAAAAAAGCGAGAGGATCGCGTCGCACGCGAACTTGACTGGATGCCCCCCTTTGATTTTTCCGACGACGACCCGGAATGGAACGCCGCGCTGGAAGAGTTTGTCAGGCGGCTCAGCCCTTTGGACCGGGAGATTCTACGCCTGTCTTGCGAGGTCAAAGATGCGATGGAGATTGCCGAACATCTTTGCTCGGCGGAAGAATGGCAGGCCCTCTCCGAACATGACCGAAATAAGCGGCGCAGGAAAGTCTACAAGAGATTGGTGAAGATTCAAAAGGCAATGGTCGCAGCATTGTGGAATAAGAGGCCGCCCCCTCCGCCTCCGCCCAGAGACCGGGACGACGAACGCTGAGACTGGTCCAAAAATAAACTGTCCTTTGCTCACTCCGAGACAATAACGAAAGGTGACAGAAATGAGTAAAATGCTTAAGTTTCCTCAGCGCAGAGATTCACGCGCCTGCATCGCTCCGCAGTCAGGCAGGCGCGTTTACGATTACTATAACGGGATGCTGGCAGACGAGGCCGAAGATGAAGTTGAAGCACATCTGCTGGCCTGCGATGACTGCTACCGGGCGACGCTCATGCTCGACCATGCTTATCAAACGCTCTGGAATCAGCGGACGACGGCGGCGGCTGTCAATCCGGCGGTCGAGCAGGTTCAGCAAAATGTTCCAATTAATGTCCCGCCGGACGGATTTGGCGCGAGGTCGCCAGCCTTCTATCTAGTTGTCGCGGGCGTCGGCGGGCTGGGGCTGATGGGCATTTTGACTGTCGGCGCGTACGGTCTTTACAGGCGTTACAGGCGCAAGCATGCTGCGGGCGCGTCGCCACGCAGCCACCTTGCGGAAGGTTTCTCTTAGCGGAAGCCGCTACACTCTTAGCCCCACCCGTGCCTTTAGCTTCATTCCCTCACAGGCAGTTATCGCAGCCTCATCTGAGCCGTCCGCGTACCCGCCCAGCTTAAGCAGGCGGTGCCGACATGGACGCTGTGTCATTACTGGTCTCAGGCTCTTGCACATCGCTATCCTGGCCCGCGCAGATTTTTGCCACAAACAAGACGCGGGCGGTGTTTACCTCATAGAACGCGAAAATCACAGCACGAACCTGCTTCGCGCGCGTGCCGCACTCTTTAACCTGACAACACAGGAGATTCCAGATGAAATTAAGAGCCGATTTACTTCACGGACGAAATTCGCTAAGACAATTTATCGCGGGCGACAGAAGATGTGCGCTGTTCCTGCTCTGCCTGCTGACGCTCTCGTTGGCCTGCGTGCCCGCCTCATACACCAACGATACGGGTCCGGGATATTCGGACGCCAGCGCTCCCGCCGTACAGGTTTCATTCGCAGGTCAATGGCTGGTCGAATTCAGGACCGGAGAAGATAAGGTCCAATTCTCTCTCCGCTATGAGTCGCGCGATGGGCATGACAATAACAACGTGGGCTTCCACATCGCGCCGGACCAGTTGCGCGGGCTGACGCGCGAGCAGGCGATGTCTGGCGGCACGCACGTACAGTTTCAACTCAAACGCGACGCGGGCACATTCAACTGTGAGGGTTGGTTCAAGGATGGCAACGGCTCAGGCCACTTCGTCTTCTCTGCGGACCCGAACTTCGCCGCCGAGTTGAAGAGGCAGGGCTACGGCAGCCCTTCCACCGAACAGCAATTTTACATGGCCCTCAGCGATGTCAGCCTCGCCTTCATCACGGAGTTGAAGACGCAGGGATACGAGCAAGCCACGCTGGAACAACTCGTGGACTCAGGCAATCACGGAGTCCGTCTGGAGTACATACAGGGTCTCAAATCTCTCGGCTACAACCTGCGCAAAATCGAAGACCTGATAGAGATGAAGGACCACGGCGTGAGCCTCAACTTCATACGCGACATGGCCGCGTCCGGCTACGAGCGCATCCCCGCAGAAGAACTCGTCAGGTTGAAGGATCACGGCGTCAACCCGAACCTCGTCCGCGCGCTCAAGGCGGCGGGCTATGCCCAGCTTTCGCTCAACCAACTGGTCGAAATGAATGACCACGGAGTTAACACGAAGTTTATCAGCGAGCTTGAATCACTCGGCTATACGCGGCTGCCCATAGACCAGTTGATAGAGATGAGGGACCACGGCGTGAGCGCAGGTTTTATTCAGGACCTCAAAGGACTCGGCTATGACCGCGTCAACGTGGACCTGCTCATCCGCCTCCGCGACCACGGCGTGACGACCTCCTTCATCCAGAGAATGAAGTCGCGCGGCCTCAACGACCTCGACCAGATGATTGAGAAACGAGATCAAGGCGACGAAAATTAAAGCGGTTTTCAATAAAATAACGTGAGTTCGACGTCAGGCAGAGCACCCCCTTCAACCTGATCCACGACAGTGGATACATATGAGAGCCGGGGGCAAGCGTCAGCGTCGCCCCCGGTTCCTGGTCCAACATAGCAGCCGACCCTGTAAGGGTCGCACCTTCAAGGTTGAGGTGCGACCCCTTCAGGATCGTTATGTGTGGTGGCGAGAGGACCGGGCGCGCTGCCCCCGGCTATCATATTCAGCCCTTACAGGGCACAGACGGATTGTCAGTCAGCCTCTGACGTCGAACTCTCGTTAAAATAGTGCCGAACGCGTCGGTTCACCACCACAGACAGAGAGGATATAGAGGACGCACAGATAGTTGAAATATTCTTCTCTGTGCTAACTCTGTGCGCTCTGTGTCTGTGGTGGTGAATAAAACTATCCCTGATACTCAAGTGCCATTTATAAAGGACCAGAAATAACAGGCTTGGTCTCACTCGACAATCATCGTGCCTGTGCCCTCGTCTGTGAAGACTTCTGCGAGTAGCGCGTTGCGTAGAGTGCCGTTGATGATGTGCGCGCTTTTGACGCCACGCTTCAGGAGCGCAGCGATGCTCTGAAGTTTCGGAATCATGCCGCCGGTCGCCACGCCGTCATGCACGAGGGCTTCGACTTCCTCCACGGTGAGTCTTGAGAGCTTCGTCTCCGGCTCACCCGCGCGCACGTAGATGCCGTCCACGTCCGACAACAGAATCAGCTTTTCCGCTTCCAGCCGCACCGCTATCTCCGAGGCAATCGTGTCGGCGTTGATGTTAAAGACGGTCCCTTCCGCATCCGCGCCGAGCGATGAGATGACGGGCAAGTAGCCCTGGTCCAATAATACGCATAAGAGCCTTGAGTTAATCCGCACGACATCACCCACATGGCCGAAGTCTACGTGTTCACGCGCGCCCGTCTCACGATTGAGAATCTCCTTCGGCGGGCGGCGTTCCGCGTGGACGATGTTGCCGTCAACGCCGGACAGCCCGACGGCCTCCACGCCCATTTGCCTGAGCGCCGCGAGAATGTCCGTATTAATCTTGCCCGCGAAAATCATCTTCGCCATTTCGAGCGTCGCATCGTCCGTCACGCGTCGCCCGTTGATGATGGTCTGCTCGACGCCCATCCGCAGGGCCAGTTCGCTCAACTGCTTGCCGCCGCCATGCACGACGCAGAGGCGTATCCCGACCTGATGAATGAGCGCCAACTCTTCCGCCAGAGAGGCGAGGTTCGCCGGATTCTCAGTCGCCTTGCCGGACAGCTTGATGACGAACGTCTGGCCCTTGAAGCGCTGAATATAAGGCAACGCCTCTCTTAAAAGGTCCAATCGCCGCTGATTGGAAATTTCCTCTGATGCCTCTTTCATATCTCCCTCGCACTTTAAATCAAGAGAAAGAATCTCACGCCAAGGCTCAAAGCTCGCAAAGGAAGACGCCAAGCAACGGAAGCCTTCAAAGCCTTGCGCCTTCTTTGCGAGCTTTGAGCCTTGGCGAGAAATCTTTTTTCACGTCGTCGCCGTGTTCAGCAATCGCGCCATGATGGCCTTCTGCACATGGAGGCGATTCTCCGCCTCATCTATCACGACCGATGTTGGAGCATCTATCACCGAGTCCGTCACGATGACGTTGCGACGCACGGGCAGGCAGTGCATAAAGAGAGCATGATTCGTCCGTGCCATCTTCCGCTCGTCAACCATCCAACGCGCGCGGTATGGCGCGCGCTCCGACACATCCTTTTCCGTCGCGCCGTAAAACCTGCTGCTCCCCCAGCTTTTCGCATAGACCACCTGCGCGCCCGCGTAAGCCTCTTCCACATCGTTCATCACACGCACACTCCCGCCCGCCTCTCGCGCGCGAGTCTCTACTTCTCTCATCAATTCCTGGTCCAATTCGTAGCCGGGCGGATGCGCGATGGTCAGTTCATGGCCCATCTGCGCGGAGGCGAGCGCGAAGCTGTTCGGCACGGCCATCGGCAGAGGCTTCGGATGCCACGCCCATGTGAGCAGGACGCGCTGCGGTTCCCGCCCAAGCTTTTCACGCACCGTCATCATATCCGCCAGCGCCTGACAGGGATGATGCATCGCCGATTCCAGATTGATGACAGGCACTTCCGCATATTTAGCGAAAGCGCCGAGCACCGGGTCGCGTCTCTCCTCTTCCCAATTCCGCAGCGCCGCGAAGGTACGCACGCCGACGCCAGCGCAATATCTGCCCAGCACGCGCACAAACTCCGCGACGTGCTCGGTCTTGTTGCCATCCATCACCGCGCCGTCCCTGTGTTCCAGCGTCCAACTCGTCCCGCCCGGCTCAAGCACGACCGCGTTGCCGCCGAGTTCGTAAACGCCGACTTGCATAGAAGCGCGCGTGCGTAAACTCGGATTGAAAAAGACGAGCGCGATTGAGCGTCCCGCGAGCGGCCTCGAATGTTCTTCGCCACGTTTGAATCGCAACGCCTGCTCGATTAACCCTTCAAGCTCCGCGCCGGTCCAATCCGATGTTGTGAGAAAATCTCTACGCATCAATCACATCGTACCCACTATATCTTTCAGAGCATCAACGAAGAGGTCCACCTCTTCGCGTTTCAAACAGAGCGGCGGGAGGAGCCTGAGCACGTTCGCATCGCTGGACGTGCCCGTGATGATGCCCCTTTGGAGGAGGGCTTGATGCACGGGCGCGGCCTTCTCTTTAAATTCGATGCCGAGCAGCAACCCAAGCCCGCGCACGCGCAGGACCTCCGGCACATCAACCGCCAGGCGCGCGCGCAAGTAACTCTCGACCGCCTTCACGTTGTCCAGCATCCCTTCCGTCTCAATCGCTTCGAGCGTGGCGCTGACCGCCGCCATCGCCAGCATCCCGCCGCCGAACGTCGTCCCCAGATCATTCTCTTTAATGCACGAAGCGATGCTCTCATTGACAAGGCACGCGCCCACGGGCACGCCGCTCCCCAGCGCCTTCGCCAGCGTGATGATGTCAGGGACCACGCCGCCGCCAGCCTCTGTCCCCGCGAAGAACCATTCGCCCGTGCGCCCGATGCCCGTCTGGACTTCATCGTAAATTAGGACGATGCCGCGCTCGGACGCCAACTCGCGCAAGCCCTGATAAAATTCTGGACCAGCCAAACGCACGCCCGCCATAGATTGAATCGGCTCAATCATGATGGCCGCCACGGACTCGTCCGCGATGTTCCGCACAGACTCAAGATCGCCAAACTCCGCGCAGAGATGGCCCGGCACGTTGGGCCTTCCAAGTTCTCTATACTTGCCCAGGTAAGTCGCGCTGATAGCGTCCGCCGTGCGCCCGTGAAAGCCTCCGCTGAAAGTGATGATGTTCTCTCTGCGGCTCTTAAAACGCGCCATACGCATCGCGTTCTCGTTGGCCTCCGTCCCCGAATTGCAGAAGAAGGCTTTGGTCAAAGGCTCCGGCGCAAGCTGGACCAATTTTTCCGCCGCACGCGCGCGCGCGTTTGAGTACACGAGGTTTGAGTAAAAGAGCAGCTGCCCCGCTTGCTCTCGAATCGCCGCGACGACGAGCGGGTGGCAATGCCCCGTGGCCGCGACCGCATGTCCTCCATACAGGTCCAGAAAACGCTCGCCCTCGCTCGTGTATATCCACACGCCCTGGCCGCGCGACGCCGCGACCGGCATCTTTTTATAAGTCGCCAGTTGAAAGCGTTCTTCGAGCGCCGCGATGTCTTCAAAAAGTCCCAAGTCTCAAGTCCCAGGTCCCAGGTCCTCATGTCTCAAGCCAGATTGCAACCTGGGACTTGAGACCTGAGACATGGGACTTCCTTTCATGGATTGCTGCCCGTCAATATCAGCCCGGTCTTTTCATCAAGGCCGAACATTAGATTCATGTTCTGGATGGCCTGTCCCGCCGCGCCCTTGACCAGATTATCGAGCGCGGTAAAGACGACGAGGCTGCGCTCGCGCGTGGCGAAGCCTATGTCGCAGAAGTTGGTCGTCTTGACCCAGTTGATGTCCGGCGAGCCTTCGACGAGGCGCACAAAAAACGCTTCACGGTAAAACTGCGCGAATAGCTCGCGGACTTCCGCGTTGGTCATAGAGTCCTTCGTCTCGGCATAGATGGAAGCGAAGATGCCGCGCGCCACAGGCAGCGAGTGCGTCATAAAGACGAGTTCGCTGGACCAGTCTCCGACCGCGCGTAGCTCCTGCTCTATCTCGGGGACATGCTGGTGCGTGAAGGGCTTGTAGGCGTAAAAAGAGTTCATGCGTTGCGGGTGATGCGTGTTCGCGGCGGGCTTTGCGCCCGAACCGGAAGAACCCGTCTTGGCATCCACGATGACGCGCCCGCTCAAGTGATTGCCCGCGACGAGTGGCGCGAGACCGAGCAGCGTCGCGGTGGCGAAGCATCCGGGATTGCTAATCAGGCGCGCGTCCTTTATCCGCTCACGATTCGTCTCCGTCAATCCGTAGACGAACTCGCCCTGCGCCTCCATCGCCGTCTGCTCGCGCCCGTAGTGCTGCAAGAAGAGCGCGCTGTCGCGCAGGCGAAAATCACCTGAGAGGTCAATCGCCTTGACGTGCGACGGAAGACGCGGCGCGATGTCCATCGCCTGCCCGTGCGGCAGCGCGAGAAAAACGCAGTCCAAATCTCCCAGCCCGGACACATCTTCCGGCGCACGCGTAAAGCGCAAGGTCGTCAGCCCGTACAGATTGCGATGGACTTCGCAGACAGCCTTGCCCGCATGCTCATTCGCCGTCACGAGCGCGATTGCCACGGACGGGTGCAACAGCAGGAGACGCAAAAGCTCAGCCCCGCCATAACCCGAACCGCCGAAGATGCCGACCTTAATAGTCATGTCTTAAAAAGAAGTCTGGAGTCTGGAGTTCAGAGTCCAAAGTCAAAAACAGGACCGAAGTTCCTGGTCCAACTTGAATGGTCCAAGATTGTTGGTCCAAAATACGTGGTCCAAACTCTGCCGTTCACACAGCGACTTTGGACTCTGAACTCTTGGCTCCGGACTCCAGACTCTCGACTCTCGACTCATTTCGGACTTTGGCCTCTATCAACTCGAAGAGGCGTGTGCCGTCGCGGCGGGCGTTGCCAGCGGGGACGCCGAATTCGTTTTCGATGTAATCCTGGCCCATCTGTGAATCCGTCACCGAACCGGCGACGACATCTATCCTGATGCCCTTGCGGCGAAACAACTCTATCCCGCCCCACGCGCCGACGTAATCCGAGGCGCAGAAGATGAGAGCCGCCGTCGCCTCTCTCAACTGCTCATCTTCAAAGACGGAATCAACCGCGTAGCCGCCCAGGATTCCATCGCCGAGTTCGATCACGATGAGGTCCGGCGCGCTCTCATTAAGGCGAGCGATGATGGCCTTCGCCACGGGGGCCAGGTCGCCCGCTCCGACGGTGGAGGGCAGGCCGCAATCCAGAAAGCTCGCCGTCGCAATCGCCCCGTGGTCCGCCATGTTGAGCATGTCGCGCAGGCAGGCGACGCCGGAGAGTTTGGCCGCCGCGACCTTCAATCCCTTGCGCGTCGCCTGCTTGATAACTTCCGTCGCCGCGAAAGTCTTGCCGCTGTTCATGCACGTCCCCGCGACCAGCACAATCGGCGCGGTCTGGTCCAGCGTGTCGCGCAAGGGCAAAGCTCTGTCCGCGATGTTGAGCACGCGCCCCTGTTCATCGCAGGCCATGCCTATGACTTCGACGTTGATGGCATCGCTGAGGCTCGAATGATGGCCCGTGCAGCGACCTATGACGCCGCCCATGTTCAGCAAGTGGAGTCTATCTCCCGCCTCAACGGTCTCTGGAACATCACCGACGAAGCCCTTCAGCGCGCGCCTGCGTCCCAGCACGCCGATCATCACATCGCCCGGATTAATCTTGGCGAGCCTGCCCGTCGGTAACTCCAAAAGATTGTAGGTCGCGCTGTCCGTCAAAGTACGCACGACGACCACATCGCCCGCGCGCGGCTCGCAACGCTCGCCAACCACCGCCACCGTCTTTTGCAAACCGAGCGGCGAGACAGCAGACCCGACCTTGTCAGCCTCTACCACGGACATCAACGCGCCCGACATCGCATCAGAGTTTTTCATCTTCATCTCCCGATTGACTCATTGACTCATTGATTCATCGGCTCATTGATTCATTGGCCCAATTAATAAATGAATCAATGAGTCAATGAGTCAATCCTCTCAGTCGCAGGCGCAGCGCGTTGAGCTTGATGAAGCCTTCCGCGTCACGCTGGTTGTAAATATTGTCCGCCTCGAAGGTCGCAAGGTTTTCGTTATAGAGAGAGAGCGGGCTGCGACGGCCCACGATGGTCACGTTGCCCCTGTAAAGCTTGAGGCGCACGTCGCCCGTCACGTTAACTTGCGTCTCGTCAATCATCTTACGCATCAACTCGAACTCCGGCGCGAACCAGAAACCGTAATAGACGCTCTCCGCAAACTTGACGCCGAGCGAATCACGCAGCCGCATCACTTCCCTGTCAAGCGTGATTGATTCCAACGCGCGATGCGCCGCTTGCAGGATGGTCACGCCCGGCGTCTCGTACACGCCGCGCGATTTCATCCCGACGAAACGATTCTCCACGAGGTCCACGCGTCCTATCCCGTGCGCGCCGCCGAGACGGTTCAATTGTTCAAGCAGGGCCACGGCAGCGCATGGCTCGCCGTTGATGCTGACAGGCTCGCCCTGCTCGAATCCGAGTTCGAGATATGCGGGCTGGTCTTGAGCCTCTTCGGGCGCTTTCGTCAACTGAAAAATATCCGCCGGAGGTTCGTTCCAGGGGTCTTCAAGGATGCCGCCCTCGTAAGAGACGTGCATCAGGTTACGGTCCATAGAGTATGGCTTGGCGTGCGTCGCCGTGACCGGGATGCTGTATTTCTCCGCATAGGCGATGAGGTCCGAGCGTCCCTTGAACTCCCATTCGCGCCACGGAGCGACAACCTTAATGTCAGGTTGCAGCGCGTAGTAGGTCAACTCGAAACGCACCTGATCGTTGCCCTTGCCGGTCGCGCCGTGGGCCACCGCGTCCGCGCCCTCAAGACGCGCAATTTCGATCTGTCGTTTGGCGATGACGGGCCGCGCCAGCGACGTG
>DASYML010000012.1:0-6780 GCA_036009045.1 Pyrinomonadaceae bacterium | reverse complement strand
AGCATTCAAGCCTCTGTGCTATCTCTGTGCGCTCTGTGTCTGCGGTGGTGAATACCAATGTTCGATACACTCAAGGCTCACTGAACCACTACCCGTCTCCGAAGAGCCTGAGAAACCGTTTCGCAAGGCTCACAGCCTCTTCCTTTTGACTCCTGACTCTTGAGTGTTCTTGACGTTTGATAGCGTGGGCCATACACTAAACTTTCAGTAATTAGCGCCACTTAAATCAACCTTCACCGCGCGACGCGCGAGCGCGTTGGGTCTTGCATCTTAAAACATGGGGTCACGATGCCACACAATCTCTTCAATACACTTCAAAGTTTTGATCTCGGACAGGGTCGCACGGGCCAGTTCTACTCGCTGCCGCAGTTGGAGCAAGAGGGACTGGGGACCATCTCTCGTCTGCCCGTGAGTATTCGGATAGTCCTCGAATCGGTCCTCCGCAACTTCGACGGCAAGAAAGTGACCGAAGCGAGCGTGCGTGAACTGGCGCAATGGAAGGCCGGTGCGGAAAGGACGGAGGAGATACCCTTCATCGTCGCGCGCGTGCTCTTGCAGGACTTCACTGGCGTCCCGCTGCTGGTTGATCTCGCCGCGATGCGTTCGGAGGTCGAGCGATTGAACCGCGACGCGACGTTGATAGAACCGCTCGTCCCCGTTGACCTCGTCATAGACCACTCCGTGCAGGTGGATTTTTCCAGCACCGCAGACGCCTTCCGCAAGAATATGGAGATGGAGTTCAAGCGCAATAATTCGCGTTACCAGTTTCTCAAGTGGGGGATGCAGGCGTTCGAGGGCTTTCAGGTCGTGCCGCCCGACATAGGCATCGTGCATCAAGTCAATCTGGAATATCTGGCGAAAGGCGTGCTCGAAAATAATGGCGTTTATTATCCTGATACGCTGGTCGGGACCGATTCGCACACGACGATGATTAACGGTCTCGGCGTGGTCGGCTGGGGCGTCGGCGGGATAGAGGCGGAGGCTGGCATGTTGGGCCAACCCGTCTACATCCTCACGCCGGATGTGGTCGGCGTCCACTTGAAGGGAAGTTTGAGCGAAGGCATGACGGCGACGGATCTGGTCCTGCGCGTGACGGAGATGCTGCGCAAGGCCAAGGTGGTCGGCAAGTTCGTGGAGTTTCACGGCGAGGGCGCGACCAGTTTGCCCGCGACGGACCGCGCGACAATCGCCAACATGGCCCCCGAATACGGCGCGACGATGGGCTTCTTTCCGGTGGACGAGGAGACCTGCAAATATTACGAGGCGACGGGCCGCTCTGCGGAACATGTCTCGGCGATTCGCAACTATTTCACGGCGCAGGGCATGTTCGGCATCCCGCTCGCGGGTCAATGCGACTACAGCACGACTCTTGAATTGGACCTCTCCGAAATTCGTCCGAGCGTGGCTGGTCCAAAACGCCCGCAGGACCGCATAGAGTTGACGGAGTTGAAAGACAAGTTCCTCGAACTCTTTCAAAAGCCCGCCAGCGAAAACGGCTACGGCAAAACAACTGACGACCTCGCGCAACGTTTCATGGTCAGCGGAAACGGTTTCAAGGCTTCCGATGATGACATACACCTCACGGGCGGCGGTGAGCAGCATCCTGAGACCGCTCCCGTCGGCGCGGGCCTCTTGAGCGAAAAGAACACTAGCACCCTCTCCGAAATCGAGATGATGAACAATCGTCCGACGCCCGACCGTTTGGAGGATATTCCCGAAGACGAATTCCCCGATAGAGAGGACGACCTGGGCCACGGAGATGTCGTCATCGCGGCCATCACATCATGCACCAACACTTCAAATCCGAGCGTCATGCTGGCCGCAGGCTTGCTGGCGAAGAAGGCCGTCGAACGCGGTCTGAGGGTTGATCCGTCCGTCAAGACTTCGCTCGCGCCCGGCTCGCGCGTGGTCACGGAGTATCTTGAGAAGACGGGTCTGCAAAAGTATCTCAACCGCATAGGCTTTAACCTCGTCGGCTACGGCTGCACGACCTGCATCGGCAATTCTGGTCCATTAGACCCGCGCATCGAAAACGTCATCACCGAACAGGACCTCGTCGCCGCGAGCGTCCTCTCCGGCAACAGGAATTTTGAAGCGCGCGTCCACCAGAGCGTCAAAGCCAACTTTCTCATGAGTCCGCCGTTGGTCGTCGCCTTCGCCCTCGCGGGCCGCGTCAATATAGACATGGTCAACGAGCCGATTGGCAAAGACAGGAAAGGCGCGGACGTTTACCTGCGCGACATTTGGCCCAGCATGGAAGAGGTCAGCGGCCTCCTGCAAGCGGCGATGGACCCAGACACCTATCGCCGTATGTATGAGAACTTCGCGGAACAGAATCCGCTCTGGAACGAGATACCGACCAGCACCGGAGACGTTTACTGTTGGGACACTCAATCAACTTATATTCAAGAGCCGCCCTACTTCGAGAAGTTCCGCATGCAGCCGGGACAGGTCACAGATATACGCGGCGCGCGCCCGCTCGCCATCTTCGGCGACAGCGTGACGACCGACCACATCAGCCCTGCGGGTTCCATCAAGCCGACCTCTCCCGCCGGAGTCTATCTCCAACTGCGCGGCGTCTCCGTCGAAGACTTTAACTCTTACGGCTCGCGGCGCGGCAATCATCAAGTCATGGTGCGCGGCACGTTCGCCAACGTCCGCATCAAGAACCTCATGGTCCCAGGCGTCGAAGGCGGCTTCACCGTGCTTCAACCCATCGGCCAGCAGATGAGCATCTACGACGCTTCGGTTCATTATCAAGCGGCGGGCGTCCCGCTCATCGTCATCGCGGGGCAGGAGTACGGGACAGGCAGTTCGCGCGACTGGGCCGCGAAGGGCACGAACCTGCTAGGGGTGCGCGCGGTCATCGCGCAGAGCTTCGAGCGTATACACCGCAACAACCTCGTCGGCATGGGCGTCCTCCCCTGCCAGTTCAAAGAGGGGGTGAACGCCGCCACGCTCAATCTCAACGGCACGGAGACCTTCGACATCACGGGCCTCGAAACCGGCATCAAGCCGCGCCAGGATGTGACCCTCATCATTCATCGCCAGAACGGCGAGACGGAAGAAGTGCCCGTCATCCTCCGCATAGATACGCCGATTGAAGTGGACTACTACATGCACGGCGGCATTCTCCCCTTCGTCCTGCGGCAACTGCTCTCGCAGGAGGACAATCGGGATTTCGTGTTTGGTTGATAAGAGCATTTAAGGGGAAGGCAAAAGTAAAAGGGTTAAAGGCAGAGGTAGGGTTTCGTCAGCCCTCAAAGGGCTGCATATGAGAGCCGGGGGCAACGCCCCCGGTACGCTCGCGTTAACACATTTCGACCCTGAAAGGGTCGCACCTCAAACTTGAGTGTGCGACCCTTTCAGGGTCGGCTTCATCATGGGCATGATTCCGGGGCGGCGCACTATCGTGCTGGCCCCCGGCTATCATATTTATCCCCTTCGGGGATGAAAACGAACACCGCCCTCTAACTTGCCAGAGGTATCCCAGTGCCCCTCCGCCTTACCCTTGGACTTTCCCCGCGACGCAGTGATAGAGTATTTACAGCAACCAAAAATCTTTAGTTAGTCACATCACATTACCGGATACGGAAAGGTCTACATTCATGTCTTCAGCACAAACAGCAGCCAACGTCACGCCACGCAAATACCAGTTATTCATAGACGGCAAATGGATGGATGCCGAGTCCGGCAAAACCTTTGAGACGCCGAACCCTTCGACCGGCGCGACGCTCGCCGAAGTCGCGGAAGGCGACAAGGCTGACATTGATAAGGCCGTCGAGGCCGCCCGCAGGGCCTTCGAGGGTAAGTGGTCCAAAATAAGCGCGCGTGATCGTGGCCGTCTGATCTATAAACTCTCGCAACTGATAGAGCAGCACGCGCAGGAACTGGCGGAGCTTGAGACCGCCGATAACGGCAAGCCGATACGCGAATCTCTCTACGTAGACCTGCCACAGGTGGTGGAGAATTTTGAATACTTCGCGGGCTATGCCACCAAGATTGAGGGCGAGACGATTCCCGTCAACGGCCAGATGTTGAACTACACCGTGCGCGAGCCGCTCGGCGTCTGCGGCCAGATTATCCCCTGGAATTTTCCGCTCATGATGGCCGCCTGGAAACTCGCGCCCGCGCTCGCCGCCGGAAACACCATCGTCCTCAAGCCAGCCGAACAGACTCCCGTGACCGCCCTCGAACTCGGAAAATTGGTCCAGGAAGCTGGCTTCCCTGACGGCGTCATCAACATCGTCCCCGGCTATGGCGAGACCGCAGGGGCCGCGCTCGCCTCTCATCCCGGCATAGACAAGATTGCCTTCACAGGCTCGACCGAAGTCGGCAAACTCATCGCCCGCGCCGCCTCGGATAATCTCACCAAGGTCTCGCTCGAACTCGGCGGCAAAGCGCCGAATATCGTCTTCGCCGACGCGGACATAGAGCAGGCCGTCAACGGCGCGATGATGGGCATCTTTTTCAACCAGGGGCAGGTCTGCTGCGCAGGCTCGCGTCTCTTTCTGGAAGAAAGTATCAAGGACGAATTCCTCACGCGCTTCAAGGAGAAGGCAGGGAATATCAGGGTCGGCGACCCGACGGACAAAAACACTCAGATGGGTCCGCAGGTTTCTCAGGAACAACTGGACCGCATCAAGGGTTATGTCACAATCGCGCGCGGGGAAGGCGCGACCGTCTTCGCCGGGGGCGAGCCGCCGCAACTCGAAGAGGCTTTCCAGCAAGGCTATTTCTTCCAGCCGACGATTTTCTGCGACGTGAATAATCGGATGCGCGTCGCGCAGGAAGAGATTTTTGGTCCAGTCTCTTCGGTCATCACTTTCAAAGACGAAACGGACCTCATCAAGCAGGCCAACGATACTATCTACGGTCTCTCCGCCGGAATCTGGACCAGAGACATCGTGCGCGCGCATCGCTTCGCCAAGGATGTCAGGGCCGGTGTGGTCTGGATTAATACTTTCAACATGTTCAATGCGGCGGTCCCCTTCGGCGGCTTCAAGCAATCGGGCTATGGCCGCGAGATGGGCAAGCACGCGCTCGAACTCTACACGCACGTCAAGAGCGTGTGGGTGGACCTTTCCGGCAAGCCGATGGGCTGGTTCGGCAAGTGAACTCTTGCTCTCGTTGAGGGTGTGTGACATGAGCCGCGTGCGCGGCGGAAAACCATACGTCGCGCGCGCGCATCTCTTCAGCCACACGTCCCTTTCTCGCCGTGTCGGAGATCGAGGTGGCGAGAAAAGCTGGCGCTCTCCCTTCATGTGATTTTCAAACACAAAGGAGATGCAGAATGCGTATGGCTCGTAAAATGATTTTCCTGTCGTTGATGTTGGCGGCGGCGTTTCTGACCACGGCCTGTCCAAGCCAGACGACCATCAATCAGATTACAGGCGACCCCGGACGTTATAATAATAAAGAGGTCGCCATCGCCGGAACCGTCACGGACAGCTATGGTGTGCTCGGCAACGGCGCTTATGAACTGGATGACGGCACGGGTAAGATTTGGGTCGTCACGAGGCGCGGCGTGCCCTCTCGCGGGGCGCGGGTCGGAGCCAAGGGACGCGTCCATAACGGGGCCAGCTTTGGCGGCAAAAGCTATGGGACGGTGTTGGAAGAGAGTGACCGCCGCGCTAAATCAAGGTAGAGAATTGATTCATTGACTCATTGACTCATTGAAGAAATGATTCGGCGAATCAATGGACCGATGAATCAATGAGCCGATGAGCCAATGAGTCAATGAGTCAATGGACGGATTGATTGCAGGTCTCGACGAACAGTTCGCGCGCATTGACGGGCGCTCTCGCGCCCTGCTGTCGTTGATTCCGGCGGAGCAGCTTTACAGTGCGCCTCGCACGGCAAACAACGCTGCTGCTTACCCCGTTTACTCCTGCGGCGAACATCTCTTGCGCAGCGCCGCTGGCATCGAGCAAACTTTCGGCGGCATCACGACGAACCTGTGGGACGACCCTTTCGAGTGGACCCTGCCCGAATCCCTGGCGACGCCGGAACTGGTCCTGAAATATCTGGCGGAAGTCGAAGCGACGCGCAGGCGTGGCTTCGAGTCATTTGCGAATGACGGCGACTTACGCAAAGAGATTATGGTCCCACCGGGCGAGAGCGTGAGTCTCTTTTCTTTGTTGTTGGAAACGATTGCCCGCGCGGCGCATCATCAGGGACGCGCCTTCGCCGTCTTCAGTTTGTTCAACGACGCGCGTTTGCCTCATCTCTGAGACGCGCGAGGCGCGTGCGAACTTTAGGCCCGGCCCCGTCGTAGTCTAGTGTGATAGCGCAATGCTTGATAGTATAAGCGCCTGCTTTTCATCCCGACGCGTGAGGTGAATTCTTCAGATGCATTGTCCACAATGCGGCCAGCAACAGGCTTCCGATCAACTGCGCTTCTGTTCGCGTTGCGGCTTTCCCCTGGACGGCGTGATTCAACTGCTCGGTAACGGCGGGATTCTTCCACAGAGCTTCGTGGACAAGAAGGGACGCAATATCTCACCTCGCTCTCTGGGCATCCGTCACGGCGCGATGTGTATGTTACTCACCGTGCTGATCGTGCCCATCACGGCTATTCTGACAGTCAATGCGGGCTTTCATCCGAGACTTTTGATCCCGCTCTCGGCCATGCTCTTTTTCATCGGCGGTCTCCTGCGAATCGTTTACGCGCTCCTTTTTGAAGAAGACGTGCCGCGCGTCAAACCGCAGCCTCAGCCGTCATTCATTCCGCCCGTGATGCCCTCGCAATTAGGCACGATGCCGCGCGGCACGGCCCTC
>DASYML010000011.1:0-6741 GCA_036009045.1 Pyrinomonadaceae bacterium | reverse complement strand
GAGTAGATAGATGAAGCGCTCCTGCGCTGGCCTTATTTATGGTCCAATCTGTCTTGAACATTAATGAGACTTATTATTCACCACCGCAGACACAGAGGGCACAGAGGACGCACAGAGAAAATAATTCAATAACTCTGTGCTTACTCTGTGTCCTCTGTGTCTGCGGTGGTGAACGCTTCTTTCATCCTCACTCAACTCAAACTCAACAAAACAGCCCGACTTTGTTATACTCAATCTTTTCCTGGCCCATCTCTATTTTCGACGGGTGAGCACAGGGGTGTTGAGAGAGATTGAAAGTGCGCGCTTCATCCGTCCTGAGGTGCAGCAGAAGCGAGTTTGAGATGTACGAGTTTGCCGTCGCGCCAGCCGTGACACAGATACGCCGTCGCGGAGTGGAGATTACAGAGGTCACGCCCGCGAGCCTCGCCGCCGAGTTGGAATTGGAGGCGGGCGACCGCATCATCAAGATTAACGGACGGCCCGTCCGAGACTACCTGGATTTTCGTTTTCAGACCGGCGGCGAAACCGAATTGGTCCTCGAAGTACGCAAACGCAACGGCGAAGAGTGGGAACTCGACATCGAACGCGAAGAGGGCGAGGATTTCGGTCTGGGCTTTGAACAACTCGTTCCGCGCCAGTGCGCCAACGAGTGCCTCTTCTGTTTCTGCAAGGGCAATCCTGAGACGGCGCGTCCCTCGCTCTTCATCCGCGACGAGGACATACGGCTCTCCTTTCTTTATGGCAACTACACGACGCTCACTTCCATCACGGACGACGAGATGAATCGAGTTATCGAGCAGCGTCTCACGCCGCAGTACGTCTCCGTTCACGCGACGGACCTGGACGTTCGCGCGTACCTGCTCGGCATCGAAAAAAAGCGCGCCGACATCAGCGGCAAGATGCAGCGCATGCTCGACGCCGGGATAGAGATTCACGCGCAGGTGGTCCTTTGCCCGTCAATCAACGACGGAGAGATTTTGCGCCGCACGATTGAAGACCTGGCGGCGCTGCACCCGCGCGTTAAGAGCGTGGCGATTGTCCCTCTGGGCCTCACCAGCTACAACACGGACGAGCGTTTGACGCCCGTTACTCCAGAGTTTTGTCGTCGCACGATTAAAGAACTGACGCTCATTCAAAGAGAGTTGAATGAAAGGCTGGGGACCAATTTTGCTTTCCTCGGCGACGAGATTTACCTGCGCGCGGGACGCAGTGTGCCGAGCCGCAAACATTATGGAGATTACCCGCAGATAGAAGACGGGATCGGCATGGTGCGCTCTTTCGAGAGAGACTTCGCGGCGCTCATGCGCAGGCTCGAACGTCGCCCGCCCGTCAAAGCGTCTTCGATCAACGGAACAATCATGACAGGCACGCTCTTCGCGCCCGTCCTGAAGAGACTGCTTGATCGTTTGAACGAGCGGTTCGGGACCAGCTTACATACGGTCGGAGTCTTGAATCATTATTTCGGCGGCGATGTCTCGGTCGCGGGTCTCTTGACGGGAGGCGATTATCTGAAGGCGCGCGCCAGCGTGCGCGGCGATTTCGTCATCATCCCCGGCTCATCTCTCAAAACGGATGAAGCCATCACGCTCGACGGCATGACGCACGCAGAGTTGCAGCAACGACTCGGCCTTCCCGTTCACGCCCTCGACTCTCTTAATAGTCTGGAGTCCAGAGTCAGGAGTCAAGGGTCAAAGACAAGCTCTTAGCTCTTAACTCTTAACTTCTGACTCTCAGACTCCTGACTTTGATTGTGGTCTCAAGTTCTCAAAGCAAAAAAATTCTGGATGTCGGCTGCGGGCTGAATAAGTATCCTGGGGCCGTCGGGATGGATTACAACCCGCGCACGGATGCGGACGTGATACACGACCTGGGCGATTTGCCTTATCCCTTCGCGGACGACGAGTTTGACGAGATCATCAGCCGTCATGTGATAGAGCATGTGCCGGATGTGATGGCCTTCATCTCAGAGTTGCATCGGATCACGAAGCCCGGAGGACGGATACGGCTCGTGACGCCTCATTACTCGAACCCGGATTGGCCCACGGACCCGACGCATCGCAACCACTTCAACAGCTATTCCTTCAACTGCTTTATGCAGGACCGCCAACTCTTCCCCTTCTACACCGATGTCGAACTCAAGCCCATCCGCGTTTACGTCAGCCTGGCGAATTTGTGGCGCGCGCTCGGGATCGAATTCATCACTAATCTGGACCAGCGTTGGGAGGCCCTGCGCTTCACGCGCAAGTTCTGGGAGTTTTATTTGAGCTACATCTTTCGCGGCAAGGAACTGCACTTCGAGTTCGAGGTGGTGAAGAAGATTTCCGGCCCCGCCAGCGCCAAAGGCGACGAAGCGCAGGCTTGAAGGCACGCTCTCTGCGAGAGAGGATTCGTCTCAGCAATCTTCCATAGATTTGTAGAACATCCAAAATCGTAAATTCCTCATTTTCGCCTGACACTCCTCTGAGACTCTAAACTCTTTTCGATACAACGTTTGGCTTTCGGTCAAGTTGACGGCATGGCGCTTGCTGCAAATTAGTCGAAGTAAAATTCGCCACTTGTCATAACTCCCTATATTTTTTAAGTCTTCATTATCGAGCAAGATGAGGTCCGTACTTCTGAGTGGGAGAGCCTTTTCTTCAGCACGGAAATTAGTGGAGCCAACTACAACTTTTGTCTCACTGCATAAGGAGCCTACCATGAAAAGACTGACAGTGGCGACGCTGACCCTCTGCCTTTTCGCAGTCGCAGCGTTCGCGCAATCCAACACAGGCCGCCTCACCGGAACCGTCTCCGACGCTTCGGGCGTCGTTCCGGGTGCGACCGTCGAAGTGACAGATAATTCGACCAGCAAAACGCAATCAGTGATCACCAGCGGCGAAGGCGCTTTCACCGTCCCACAGCTTGAAGTCGGGACCTACACGGTGAAGGTCAGCGCGCCCGGACACAAGACTTATACCGGCACTCAAGTGAAGATAGATGTCGGTCAGGACTACTCATTGCCTATCACGCTCGAAGTCGGCGACGTGAGTGCCAACGTGACGGTCATCGCCGGAGCAGACATCGTCAACTCCTCTTCCGGCGAATTGAATAATACGGTGAGTCCCAGACAGGTCCAGGAATTGCCGCTCAATGGCCGCAATCCGCTGGCGCTGCTGACGCTCCAACCGGGCACTGCGAGCAACGGCGCGACCAACACTTCCGTCAACGGCCAGCGTCCATCCTTCACCAACATCACGCGCGACGGACTCAATATTCAGGACAACTTTATTCGCTCGAACGCCAGCGACTTCGCGCCGGAGCGTCCCTCCGTTGACAACACGGCGGAGTTCACCGTGACGACGCAGAACGCCGGAGCCGATAGGGGCTACGGCGCATCGCAGATTCAGCTTGTGACGCCGCGCGGCGCGAACGACTTTCACGGCGCGGGCTTTGAATACAACCGCAACTCCGCCTATGGGGCCAACTCCTTCTTCAACAACCTCAATGGAACCAAGCGCCCGTTCCGCAACCGCAACCAGTTCGGCGGTCGGATTGGTGGACCGATTATCAAGAACAAGCTTTTCTTCTTCGGGTTCTACGAAGGCGTGCGCGACATACGCACCTCTAACCAGACGCGCACGGTGCTCACCAACAATGCGCGCAATGGCCTCTTCACCTTCAACGCCGCTTGCACCAACACGGGCACTAACCTGTGTCCCGCCGGTGTCACGCCCGGACAGTTGATTACGACCAACCTCTTCGGCATCCCGCAGACGGTTCCGACGGGCGCGACCGCCGTGACCGGCATAGACGCTTTGATACAGAGCCGTTTCCTCGCCAACATTCCGACCGGCAACCGGACCGACATCGGCGACCAGCGCAATACGACCGGCTTCGGCTTCGTCCAGGGACAGAACCTGACGCGCAATCAATTCACGACGCGCATTGACTATGACATCAATGACCGCAACTCTATCAACGGCGTCTACACCTGGACCAACGAGAGCAACCAGCGCCCGGATGTGGACCAGGGCGGTTCGGGTTTTCTGGTTGGCGGCGGCGGCTTTAAGTTCGCGCCGGAGGTCAATCAGCCCGCGCCGAATCGTTTCCTGGCGCTCGCCTATCGCATGTCACCGACGGCGACCTTCACCAACGAGGTGCGCGGCGGTTTCTACAAGAGTTCGCCGACCTTCAATCGCTCGACCGCCGAACCGGATTTCTTCGTCTCGCTGCCGAGCATCGGCGGCAGCCAGATTGGCAACCCCGAAATCATCTTCAACGACCAGGGCCGCTTCACCAAGTACTACAACATACAGGATAACGCGGAGTACATTCGCGGCAATCACTCGCTGCGTTTCGGCGGGCAGGGACAGTTCTTCAAGATTAATCCGTTTGGTCCGGGAGCCTTCACCAACACGCTCGTCCCGACTTACGTCCTGGGCACTAACACCAACACGCCGCAGTTTGCGACGGCCAACTTCACGGCCCTCGGCGGCATTAGTTCCTCGCAGTTAACTGATGCCAACGCTTTGCTGTCATTCCTTGGAGGCATCGTCGGTTCGGGCAGCGTGGCTTTCAATGCCACCAGCACCGACAGCGGTTTCGTCAAGGGCGCGACGCCGAACCGCCTGCTGAAAACTGAGAACTACTCCCTGTATGGTCAGGACCAGTGGCGCGTCAGCCCGCACTTTACGCTCAATTTGGGCCTGCGCTACGAACTGTTCACGCCCATCAAGGAGGCCAACCGGCTGGCCCTGGAACCTCTCATCCCGCAGGGCGCGGACCCCGTTCAGGCCCTGCTCAATCCGAACACCACTTACGATTTCGTCGGCGCGAATGCTAATAGCGACAACAGGTATTTCAAGTTCGACAAGAACAATTTCGCGCCCGTCGTCAGCTTCGCCTGGACGCCTGAGTTCAGTAACGGACTGCTCAAGGGCGTCTTTCCGGGTTCCGGCAAGAGCGTCATTCGCGGCGGATACCGCGTCAGCTACGTCAACGACGAGTTCGTGCGCGCGGCTGATAACCTGAACAACAACGCTGGACTTCAGACCACCGCTTCGGCTCTCAACGGCGGGAGCAGTTCGCTCAACGCACGCTTCAGCAGCTTGCCCAGCATCGCGCAACCTGCCTTCCAGGTCCCGCGCACCTTCCAGCAGAACTTCATCCTGGGCGGTCGCGGTAACACCGCCACTTCCGACGTGATTGCGATTGACCCCAATCTCAAGGTTGCGAGTTCGACGGAATACAACATCAGCTTTCAACGCGAGATTGGCTTCCAGACCGCCTTCGAGATTCGCTACGTCGGCGGGCGCAGCAACAACCTCGTGCGCGGGACCAACATCAACCAGTTGGAAATTCTACGCAACGGCTTCGTGGCTGACTTCAACCGCGCGCGCGCCAATTTCGTGGCGACCGGCAACGCTTTCTGCGGGGGTGGAACCTGCCAGCCGTTGAACTTCTTCACGGCGGCGACCCCCACTTCGCCCGTCAGGTTGATTGGCCCAAGCGGCACTGCGACCATCAGCAACGCGACGTTCACAAATAATTTGACCGCCGGAACGCCCGCCGACCTAGCGCTCAATTTCATCATCAACAACGCGGCCAACGGCTTTCCGCTGCTGCCCAACCCGAACGCGCGCGACATCATCCTGCTCAACAACAGCGGCAAGTATCGCTACAACTCGTTGCAGATGGAGTTTCGCCGTCGCTTCACGCAGGGGCTGGCCTTCCAGGCCAACTACACCTTCCAGAAGACGTTGACGGACGCGCAGGGCGTGGGCCAGACGCGTATAGACCCCTTGCTCGACATCAACCGTCCAGAGCTAGACTATGTGCGCGCCGACTACGATCAGACGCACACCTTCAACTTGAACGGGATTTACGAATTGCCCATCGGCAAGGGTCGTCACTTCCTGAACGAGGGCGGCATCCTCAACCAGATCATCGGCGGCTGGCAGGTCACAGGTCTCATGCACCTGGCGACGGGCGCTCCGCTCACCATCACGGACCCGCGCGGCACGCTCAACCGTGTGGGCCGCTCGGCCTCGCAAACGCCCAACAGTCCTCTGACCAAACAGCAGATTAAGGACCTCTTCAGGATTCATCGCGTGGCGAACGGCGTGCTCTTCGTTGATCCTGCGGTCACGTCTGGCGGGCGCGCGGCCAACGGCTTCGGGACACCCGCCTTCAGCGGGCAGGTCTTCTTCAACGCCGCGCCCGGCGACACTGGCTATCTGGAGCGCGCCTTCATCAATGGCCCGAAATACTTCGACATTGATGCGGCGATCTTCAAGACGTTCACCTTCAAGGAGCGTCTCCGGTTCGTCGTTCGCGCGGAAGCTTTTAACCTTCTCAACCGCACCAACTTCGCGGTGTCGAATACGCAACAGCGCACGCTGCTCAACATCAACAGCGTGAACTTCGGTCGTCTTAATTCGACCTTCGACCCGCGCGTGGTCCAACTTGCCGGGCGCATAGAGTTCTAAGCGCAGATTTAGCTTTTGAGCCGCGAAGGCTTTTTGGCCGGGCGTTGCCTCTTCGGGGGCAGCGCCCTTTTTTAGCAGTGGGTCAATGTAAGTTGAGCGAATATGAGAGAGGCATTCACCACCGCAGACACAGAGGACACAGAGGTAGCACAGAGATTTAAATCAGTTTTTCTCTGTGCTGACTCTGGGCGCTCTGTATCTGCGGTGGTGAATCTCACCGTCCTTTACACTCAAGAGCAATCTAACCTTCAACTTTTTTATCATCTGCCGCTTG
>DASYML010000010.1:0-10624 GCA_036009045.1 Pyrinomonadaceae bacterium | reverse complement strand
CGGGTCGCGCCCGCACGTTACCATCTACGGCGACGATTACCCGACGCGCGACGGCACGTGCGTCCGCGATTACATACACGTCATAGACCTCGCGCGCGCGCACATTCTCGCGCTCTCGATTCTGGAGGAGAGGAGCGCGATTTATAACCTCGGCTGCGGCGGCGAGGGCTACAGCGTGCGCGAAGTGATAGAGACGGCGCGCGCGGTGACGGGGCGCGAGATTAACGTCCGCGTCGGGCGGCGCAGGCCCGGCGATCCAGCCGTCCTCATCGCCAGTTCGGAAAAAATCAGGTGCGATCTCGGCTGGCAACCGACCCGACAAAACCTCCAACTCATCATCCAATCCGCCTGGGACTGGATGCAAGCACAGCAGTAAAAGCAGAGGCTGGAGGCTGGAGACTAGAGGCTGGTGAAGAACTGCTGTCTTTAGTAGCCTCCAGCCTCTAGCCTCTCTTCCTAGTCCCAGCCTCCAGTCTCCAGCCTCTTCTTTTGGGGCACAGGATTTGAGTGGTGTTGATGGAATATCAAAAAATCGAGACGTTTTCGGACAGTTGCGCGCACAAATTTCTGCGAACGTGTTCGCAAAACGCATAGCACTATTTTGAAGGAGACAAGAACATGGCGGAATCAATGCAACAGGCGCTGGAACAGGCGGGAGTCACACCTGAAACTGTGAGCGAATCGGGCGTCGCCAGCAGCGGCGGGAGAGAAGTGAATGTCGGTGAGGCGGAGCGCTGGGCTTCTGCTATCGGCGGCGGAGCGCTGGCCGTGTACGGCTTGACGCGAGGCTCTGCGGGCGGCTTCGTGCTGGCACTCGTCGGCGGCGCGCTGATGTATCGCGGCGCGTCCGGTCATTGCGATATGTACGCGGCCACCGGCATCAACACCGCCGGGACGGGCGAGAGTAAGCGTAGCGGCAATCCTGTGATCAGCGTGCGCGCAAGTCGTGGTATCAAAGTTGAGAAGAGCCTGACCATCAACAAATCGCCCGCAGAGCTTTATAGCTTCTGGCGAAACTTTGAGAACCTGCCGCGCTTTATGAATCATCTGGAATCTGTCAAGAGCCTGGACCAGAAACGCTCGCACTGGGTGGCGAAAGCGCCCGCCGGAACGACCGTCGAGTGGGACGCGGAAGTTTATAACGAGAAGGAAAACGAACTGATCGCCTGGCGCTCACTGGAAGGCTCTCAAGTTGACAACGCGGGGAGCGTGCATTTCGAGCCTGCGACGGGCGGACGCGGGACGACCTTGAGGGTGTCTCTCAAGTACGACCCGCCGGGCGGAGTCGTCGGCGCGACCATCGCCAGGCTCTTCGGAGAGAATCCCGAACAGCAGATAGACGAAGACCTGCGCCGCTTTAAACAGTTGATGGAGACGGGCGAGACGGCGACCATCGCGGGCCAACCATCCGGGCGCAGCGCGACGGCGTAAATGAAGAGAGAGGCTAGAGGCCGGAAACTAGAGACAAGAGGTTAGAGGCTAGTTAAAAGCAAAGCTGTTTTTAACTAGCCTCTAACCTCCAGCCTCTAGCCTCTCTTCCTAGCCTCCAAGGAGAAGTTAAATGAAGGCTCTCTGTTGGTATGGAAAAAGTGATGTGCGTGTGGAGCAGGTGCCGGACCCGCAGATATTGAACCCGCGCGACGCGATTATCAAGATTACGCGCACCGCGATTTGCGGCTCGGACCTGCATCTCTACGACGGTTATATCCCGACGATGGAGAAGGGCGACATCCTCGGTCATGAGTTTATGGGAGAGGTCGTGGAGGTCGGAGCGGCGAACAAAAAACTGAAGGTCGGAGACCGCGTCGTAGTGCCCTTCACCATCGCCTGCGGCAACTGCTTTTTCTGCCAGAAGGAGATGTGGTCGCTCTGCGATAACTCGAACCCGAACGCCTGGATGTTGGAGAAAATTTACGGCTTTTCCGGGTCCGGTCTCTTTGGCTATTCGCACATGATGGGCGGCTATGCGGGCGGGCAGGCGGAGTATGCGCGCGTCCCTTTCGCGGATATTGGACCAGTCAAAATTCCCGAAGGGATAGAGGATGAGAAAGTCTTATTTCTCTCGGACATTTTTCCGACCGGCTACATGGCGGCGGAAAACTGCAATATCCAGCGGGGCGATACGGTGGCCGTCTGGGGGTGCGGCCCCGTGGGCCAATTCGCCATCAAGAGCGCGTACCTGCTCGGCGCGGAACGTGTCATAGCGATTGACGCCGTGCCGGAGCGTTTGCAGATGGCAAGAGAAGCTGGCGGCGCGGAAGTTCTGGATTTCAACGACGAGGACATCTTCGATAAGTTGAAGGAGATGACGGGCGGGCGCGGTCCAGATTCATGCATTGACGCGGTCGGACTCGAAGCTCACGGCAAGAGCGTTGACGCTCTCTATGACCGCGCGAAGGCAGCGATGTTTCTGGCGACGGACAGGCCACACGCTTTGAGACAGGCGATTCATGCCTGTCGCAAGGGCGGGACGGTTTCGGTGCCGGGCGTGTACGGAGGCTTTCTGGACAAGATTCCGTTCGGCGCGGCCTTCTCCAAAGGCTTGACCTTCAAGATGGGCCAGACGCACGTCCACAAGTACTTGCGCCCGCTCCTCGAATTGGTCCAGCAAGGCAGGATTGATCCCTCATTCGTCATCACTCATCGCCTCCGCCTGGACGACGCGCCGCAAGGCTACGAGACTTTCAAAAACCATGAGGACAACTGCATCAAGATCGTGATGAAACCATAAATCAAGTCCCAAGTCTCAAGTCCCAGGTCTCAGGTCAAGAGCCGGAAGAATTCTCTTCTTGACCTGAGACCTGGGACTTGAGACTTGGGGCTTATGATGAGGGAGGGGCAGATGGCAGACGACAAGAGACGCGAGGATGGGCAGGATGAGAGAGGCTTTATGTCGAAGACGAGAGAGGCGGAGAGTTCGGGCGACCCAGGCAGAACGCCCGGCTCTGCCGAAGGCGATAGAGAGACGGTTGAAGAAGATTTGAAGGAGAAGGAGAATCAGGGAGAGCCTTAATTGGACCACAGAGAAAGCGAGGCGAGAGATGGGCAGACAGCGGTTTGTGGTCCATGAACATCACGCGAGCGTTCTTCACTGGGACTTTCGCCTGGAGATCGGCGGGGTGCTGAAAAGCTGGTCAGTGCCGAAAGGGCCATCGCTCGATCCCGCATTGAAGCGATTGGCTGTACAGGTCCCGGACCACCCGCTCTCTTATTACTCTTTCGCCGGAGAGATAGCCGAAGGCAGTTACGGCGCGGGCATGGTCTATCGCTGGGATGAGGGCACGTTCAGTATCAAAAGCGGCGACGCGCTCGAAGCATGGGAGCAGGGCGCGTTAAAGTTCGAGCTTCATGGAAAACGACTGCGCGGCCTCTGGCGTCTCTTCAAGATGAAGGGTCGCACTCAGGGCAACAAGCAACTCTGGCTCCTGCAAAAGACCGTTGATGAATTCGCCCTCACAGGCCACATCGCGGAAAAGCAAGGATGAAGGCAGAAGGATGAAGGATGAGAGATTGGCTATTCAAGATGAATAGTTTGTCTTTCATGCTTCCGTCTTCCTAGTTCATCCTTGCTTTTCGTACGTCTTCGTACAGACGTTAGTCTTTACACCTGTTACATTAAGCGCATAACCCCCGATAGTGTTTATTTGGTTCTGATGGTGAGATTGGTTCATCTCGCAATTAACGTGTGCGTTGCCTGAGAGTCGAGGGCATTGGTTTCTTCCCGCCCGTTGTGGGTGAGGCGCGAGACAGAGCGAAACTGATGCGTTCATTAAAGTGAGTCTCTATCAACAGTTCTCACGCCTCCGGTGATTGTTCCTCAATCCATCTCGCGCCCTTGAAGAGAATTCCTTTTTGAGTCGTCGCTCAATCGTATGGTTTTTGCACACGGCAGGTGTGCGGCGCGCTTGGAAGATTCGTGCTGGCGCATAGATTTTAAAATTATTCCAGGCACGGTTATTGCAGACATTCGTGACGGTTAACGCATGAAGTATTGTTAAAGTACATGAACATAGAAGAACTGGACCCGTATCTGCTTAGTTTCAAGCCCTGCTCACAGCGTTCGAGCAGGCGGCTTGATTGTTGGACCATTAAGCCCGTTCGGCTTCTTTTCTTGAAGCTACCGGCGACTGTGCATGACTGCCTGGATCACAGTCACAAGCGACTCATGCCGGAGCTTTGAAGACTCAGACGCGTAGCGAGCACTACTCGGCGATCTTGAGTTTGTAGAAAGTATGTGAAGCGACAGTCTGACTGTCTCCTTGCGATGCCTGGACTGTATCGTTGGACCACCAGTGAGAGGGTCAACCATTTAGATGAGCGTTGGAGGATAAAGGCCGGGAGAGTTTTTTTGAGAGCGAAAGAGAGATGCGCGCTCGATAAGTGAAGGCTAAGACTTGACATCAACAACTATGAAAGTTGAAGGAAGGTAAACGATGAGCAGCATTAAAAAACAGGGCGAAGTTAAATCAAGCGTGAAGAGAACTACTCGCAATAATAATTTGCAGAGCAAGGCCGAGGTCGTCTCGCTGAAAACCAAGCGCACAGGCAAACGCGGCGCGTCGAAGTTGACGGATGACCTGAACCGCAGCAGCGAGTTTGAATCATGGATGGATTCGCTTCCGGGTGCGCCCGATCTGGTTTGCCTCTCACACCTGCGCTGGAACTTCGTCTACCAAAGGCCGCAGCATCTCTTCAGCCGTTGCGCCAAAGAGCGCCGCGTCTTCTTTATCGAAGAGCCTGTCTTCGATGATGGTCCAATTCGTATGGATGTCAGCCAGGGCGAAGAAGGACTGCACGTCGTCGTCCCGCATCTGACGCACGGGACTGGCGACGCGACGCGTGATGCCGTGCTGCAAGAATTGGTTGATGGTCTCTTCAAAGACCATCGTATACGCGAGCACATTCTCTGGTATTACACGCCGATGGCGATGAGCTTCACGCGTCACCTGGAGCCGGTCGCGGTCGTCTATGATTGCATGGACGAACTCTCCGCTTTCAAGGGCGCGCCGCCCGCGCTCAGGTTTCACGAGGCGGAACTCTTCAACCGCGCGGACCTCGTCTTCACGGGCGGGCAGAGCCTCTATGAATTCAAGCGCAAGCAGCACAGAAGCGTCCACGCCTTTCCGTCAAGCATAGATGTCAAGCACTTCGCGCAGGCGAGGAAGATAACGGAAGACCCTGTGGACCAAAAAGACATCCCGCACCCGCGCCTCGGATTCTTCGGCGTGATTGATGAACGCCTGGACATCGAACTCATCAAAGGTCTGGCGGAGGCAAGGCCCGACTGGCATCTCGTCATTATTGGACCAGTCGTCAAGATTAACGAAGCAGACTTGCCGCGCCGCGAGAACATACATTACCTGGGAGGCAAGTCTTACACAGAACTGCCAGCTTACCTGGCGGGTTGGGATGTCGCGCTGCTCACCTTCGCGCGCAACGAATCAACGCGCTTCATCAGCCCGACGAAGACTCCAGAATACCTGGCGGCAGGCAAGCCCGTCGTCTCGACTTCGATTCGTGATGTCATTCGTCCCTACGAGCAGTTGAAGCTGGTCCGCATCGCTGATTCCGTGGAAGACTTCGCGGGCGCGGTCGAGTCCGCGATGAAGGATGACCTCAAGACACATGTGCGACGCGTTGATGCATTTCTGGCCCAGACTTCCTGGGACCGTACGTGGGAAGAGATGCGTGAATTGATAGAAGAGGCAGTCGCGTCTCGTCGCGCGGCTGCGAGCGCATCGCAGGAGAGTAGCGCGCCACAGACAGCCATCGGCGGACGCGCGGTCGCGGCGGCGGCGGGAGCTAATCGTGTGGCGGTTCGGAATTAGAGTGAGCAGAGGGGGAAGATAAGATGTTCGATTATTTAATTGTCGGGGCGGGTTTCGCCGGAAGCGTGCTGGCCGAGCGGCTGGCGAGTTCGGGTAAGCAGGTTTTGATCTGCGATAAGCGCCCGCACATCGGCGGCAACGCTTATGATCATTACAACGACGCGGGAATACTGGTCCATAAGTACGGGCCGCACATCTTTCATACCAACTCGCGCGAAGTCTTCGAGTATCTCTCAAGATTCACGGAGTGGCGCTCGTACCAGCACCGCGTGCTCGCCTCCGTGGACGGGATGCTCGTGCCCATTCCGATTAATTTAGATACGATTAACAAGCTTTACGGACTGAATCTGACCTCTTTCCAGGTCGAAGAGTTTTTCGCTTCTGTAGCCGAGCCGCGCGAGCAGATTCGCACCTCCGAAGATGTCGTCATCAGCAAGGTGGGAAAGGAACTTTACGAAAAGTTCTTCCGCAACTACACGCGCAAGCAGTGGGGCCTGGACCCTTCGGAACTTGATGCGAGTGTGACGGCGCGCGTGCCGACCCGCACCAACCGCGACGACCGTTATTTCACGGACACTTACCAGGCGATGCCCTTGCATGGCTATACGCGTATGTTCGAGAACATGCTGGACCACCCGAACATCAAGATCATGCTCAACTGCGATTACCGCGACGTGGAGGGCATGATTCCCTATCGTGAGATGGTCTACACGGGGCCGGTTGATGCGTTCTTCGATTATCGTTACGGCAAGCTGCCGTATCGCTCTCTGGAGTTCAAACACGAGACGCTCAACCAGGAAGTTTTTCAGTCTGCTCCGGTCGTCAACTATCCGAACGAGCAGCTTTATACGCGCATCACGGAGTTCAAATACTTGAGCGGGCAGGAACACAAGCAGACCAGCATCGTTTATGAATTTCCGCGCGCGGAGGGCGACCCCTACTATCCTGTGCCGCGCAAGGAGAACGCGGAAATTTATACCAAATACAAGACGTTGGCGGACTCGACGCAGGGCGTTTATTTCGTCGGCAGACTGGCGACGTACAAGTATTACAACATGGATCAGATAGTGGCCCAGGCCCTGACCGTCTTCTCAAAGATGAGCGGCAGGAAGCGCGCCGAATCGTTGAACGGCAATGGTCAAGGCCACGAAACGAAAGCTCTGAGCACCGTTCTCTCCAGAGAAATCGAATTAACGACTCGATAGGAGTTCTGACACCCGGAAAGGATGTCTATGCCTGTAGAGCCGAAGCTCGCCCCCCAGATTGAATTGTGGGGCGGAGTGGAATGTACAGTTAATCGGGTTGGCGAGCAGTATTTCGATCAACTCGAATTAAACGGGCACGCAGGGCGCGCGCATGACCTGGACCACTTCGCCAGCCTCGGCGTGCGCGCCCTGCGTTACCCTGTCTTATGGGAACGCGTCGCGCCTCACGGCCATCAGTCTGCGAATTGGTCCTGGCCAGACGAACGCCTTGAGCGTCTTCGTGAGTTGGAGATACGGCCTATCGTCGGGCTGGTCCACCACGGCAGCGGCCCGCGTGACACGAGCCTTGTTGACCCTGCCTTCCCCGACAAACTCGCGCGATACGCGCACGCGGTCGCCACGCGTTATCCGTGGGTGGATGCCTACACGCCCGTCAACGAACCCTTGACGACGGCTCGCTTCAGCGGCCTCTACGGCCACTGGTATCCGCACGGGAGAGACGACCTGACGTTTACGCGCGCGATGCTCACGCAGTGTCGCGGCATCGTGCTGGCGATGCGCGCTATCCGAGAAATTCAGCCCGCCGCAAAATTGGTCCAGACGGAAGATTTGGGGAAGACTTTCAGCACGCCGACGCTCTCTTATCAAGCCGAGTTTGAGAACGAGCGGCGCTGGCTCACTTACGACCTGCTCGCGGGCCGCATCAATCGAGAGCATCCGCTATGGCGCTACCTGTGCGGCATAGGTCTCAGCGAGGATGAGCTTGAGTGGTTCGGCTTGAACAGTTGTCCGCCGGACATCATCGGTATCAATCACTATCTGACCAGCGAAAGATTCCTGGACCATCGTCTCAATCGTTATCCCGCGCGCTTGCATGGAGGCAATGGCCGTCACGCCTACGCGGACGTGGAGGCCGTGCGCGTTTGCACGGAAGGCCCTGCGGGACCGCGCGCGCTACTCAGGGAAACGTGGGAACGCTACGGATTGCCGATTGCCGTGACGGAAGTTCATCTGGGCTGCACGCGCGAAGAACAACTGCGCTGGATGAAGGAAGTTTGGGACGCCGCCAGGGGACTCCTGCGAGAGGGTGTCTTGATACGCGCGGTAACGGCCTGGTCGCTTCTCGGCGTGTCTGATTGGGACAGCCTGCTGACGCGCCTGGAAGGCCACTATGAACCGGGCGTCTTCGATTGTCGCGGGACAACGTCTCCGCGTCCGACCGCGTTGGCCCACATGCTGCGCGAACTGGCGCACGGGCGCGATTACGATCATCCTGTGCTGGACACGCCGGGCTGGTGGCGTCGGCTGGATAGGTTAATCTACCCGCCCGTGCGTCGTCGCACGCAGGACACTGTCTCTCTCGTGCGAGGTGTTGATATGAAGGGAGCAGGCACGCGCCCCGTTTTAATCACAGGTGCGACCGGCACGCTGGGCAGAGCTTTCGCGCGTCTGTGCGAGGGCAGAGGCATCTCTTACAGGCTGCTGACGAGGCAGGAGATGGACATCACGGATGCCGCGTCTATCGAAAAGACGCTCGCGGAGTTTGAACCCTGGGCCATCATCAACGCGGCGGGCTATGTGCGCGTGGACGCGGCGGAGAGCGAGCCGGAACGTTGTCACAGAGAGAATGCTTTAGGGCCTGCGCTGCTGGCCGCCGCCTGCGCCCGTTCTGGGATAAGATTACTGACCTTCTCTTCGGACCTCGTCTTCGATGGTCAGAAGGGCCTGCCCTATGTGGAGAGTGATGATTGCGCGCCGCTTAACGTCTACGGACTGAGCAAGGTCTCGGCTGAACAGCTTGTCTTGAATGAACTACCATCTGCGCTCGTCGTGCGGACCAGCGCCTTCTTCGGTCCGTGGGACGAATACAACTTCATCACAGTCTGTTTACGCACGCTCTCTTCAAGCGAAAACTTCATCGTGGCTGATGATGCGTTCATCTCGCCGACCTACGTCCCCGACCTCGTTCACACGAGCCTGGACCTCTTAATTGACGGCGAGCGCGGCATCTGGCATTTAGCCAACAGCGGCGCGATGACCTGGGCACAACTGGCTCGCACGGTGGCGGAGCGCGCGGGCCTGGACCCCGCCCGTGTCCTGGCGCGCAAGACCCTCGAACTCAATCTGAGCGCACCACGCCCGCTCTACACAGTGCTCGGCAGCGAACGCGCCGCCCTCATGCCCTCACTGGAAAACGCGCTCGACAGATATTTCCACGAACGCCAGATTCCCGTCATTCAAGAGACCATCAAACAGCGTTACTTAACTCATCATTCTTAGAATAACGTGAGTTCGATGTCAGAGGCTGACTGACAAGCCATCTGTGCCCTGAAAGGGCTGAATGTGAGAGCCGGGGGCAGTGCCCCCGGTACGCTCATCACCACACCATTCGACCCTGAAGGGGTCGCACCTCAACTTTGAGTGTGCGACCCTTACAGGGTCGGTTTGTATTCTGGACCAGTCACCGTGGGCGACGCTCTACGAGCTTGCCCCCGGCTCTCATATGTATCCACTGTCGTGGATAAGCTTGAAGGGTGTGTTCTGCCTTACGTCGAACTCACGTTAGAATAAGTCCAGAGTCCAGAATCTGGAGCCAAGAGTCAAGAAGCGGAAGAGTTTTGTTCTTGACTCCAGACTCCAGACTCTTAATGATGCTTGTTCGATTTCTTCCCGTCTCTTTTTCTTCTTTTCCCTTTGCCCGCGTCCGTGCCTTTGAGCGAGGCGAGCGGCCAGAGCTTGTGCTGGACTTCTGCGAGGCCCGCTTCCGTGACCGCGCGGACGACTTCCTCTGATGATTTGTAAGCGGGCGCGGCTTCATCAAGCGGCACGCGCCCGTCCATGTTGACCAGAATCCCGGCGGCCCTGTACTCATCATCAATCGTTCTTTGCGAGAGTGTGCGCGTTGCTTCGCCTCGCGAGAGCCTGCGGCCCGCGCCGTGATTGACGGAAAAACCGCTCTTCACCGCGCCCGCCAACGGGCGCAGAATATAGCTGTAGTCTTTATTGCTTCCGGGAATCAGCACCGGATGGCCCACCTCTTCCCAGAACGTGCCTTTGAGATACGGATGCCCCGCCGGGAAGGCGCGCGTCGCACCCTTGCGATGGACCCACACTTCGCCAAACTCAGGATGCCATTCACGCTGGACCAAGTTATGACTGATCTCGTAAATCAATTCAAGCTGCGCGCCGAAAACTTCGCGGAAGGCTTCGGCCACCTGCTCAAAGATGATTAAGCGATTAAGGATGGCGAAGTTGCCGCCCGCCGCGACCGCGTTGAGGTAATCCCTGTAATGTTTCGAGTCCGGCGTGAAGTAGCCCAGATCAATATCGGTCATCGCTTCGGGTCTCTCTTCGCGGGCCAACTCGAAATAGTTTGTCGCCAGCCCATGACCGAACCCACGGCTGCCCGTGTGGACCTGCACGAAGAGCGTCCCGGTATCCTCCGCGCGCTGCAACTCTATAAAGTGATTGCCGCCGCCGAGGCTGCCCAGTTGGTCCAACCCGCGTTCGGGCCTGCCACGTCCGCCCCAGGGAATCCGCCACGCATCGTCCACCGGAATGCGATGCCGCTCGGCACGACTACGATCAAAC
>DASYML010000009.1:0-13404 GCA_036009045.1 Pyrinomonadaceae bacterium | reverse complement strand
TCCTGCGCGTTGATAGCCCCGGCGGCTCTGCGCTCGCCTCCGATGTCATCTGGCACGCCATCGAGAACGCCAAGCCGAAGAAGCCGGTCGTCGTTTCGATGAGCGACCTGGCGGCCTCCGGCGGCTACTACATCTCTTGCGGCGCGAACAAAATCATCGCGGAGCCTTCGACCTTCACCGGCTCGATAGGCATCTTCGCGGGCAAGCCCGTCATCAAGGGCTTCTATGATTGGCTCGGCATCTCTAACGAGTACGTCTTGAAAGGCAAGAACGCGGGCATGTTCCGCGAGACGGAACCCTTCTCGCCCGACGAGCGAAAGAAATTCGAGGAGATGATCCGCAGCATCTATTACGACAGCTTCATCCCCAAGGTGGCGAAGGGCCGCAACAAGGATGCGGAGTATGTAGACTCCATCGCGCAGGGCCGCGTCTGGACCGGCGCGCAAGGCAAAGAGAATGGTCTCGTTGACGAGTTCGGCGGACTAGACCGCGCCGTCGAAGTCGCCAAAGGGTTGGCCCACATCCCCGCCGACAAAGGCACCAAGCGCGTCATCTTCCCCTACCCGCGAACCTTCTTCGAGGGCCTCTTCGGCGGTGGTGATGAGACCAGCGTCCAGGCCGAACAGCAGCGCGCGGCCCTCGCCGCACTCCCCGAAGACGTGCGCCGCACACTCCGCTATGCCGCCATGTTGGACCACATGAAACGCGGCGAAGCGATGACGATGATGCCCTTCGAGTTGAGAATCAAGTAGGAGAGTTTTCAGTTTTTAGAGCGGATTGCAGTTGAACGTATGGAAAGAATTATTCACCACCGCAGACACAGAGCGCACAGAGGACGCACAGCGACAGGCATTCAACTCTCTGTGCTTACTCTGTGTCCTCTGTGTCTGCGGTGGTGAACGCCTTGTTCCAGACACTCAATTGAGAACCGCTCTGGTTTTCAGTTTTCAGTTAAGAGCAAGTTGGTCTTTACTGAAAACTGAAAACTGAAAACTGGAAACTGCCTTACTTCTTTTCTATCCTCTCCATCCCGTTCATGTATGGTCGCAGGGCTTCCGGGATTATCACGGAGCCGTCTGGTTGCTGGAAATTTTCGAGGATGGCGAGCCAGGTTCGTCCGATGGCGAGGCCGGAGCCGTTCAAGGTGTGAACATATTCGGGCTTGGAGCCTCCTGCGCGGCGGAAGCGTATCTGCGCGCGGCGTGCCTGGAACGCCTCGTAGTTGGAGCAGGAAGAGATTTCGCGGAAAGTATTTTGCGAGGGCAGCCAAACCTCTATGTCGTAAGTCTTGGCCGCGCCGAAGCCCATGTCGCCCGTCGAGAGCGCCATCACGCGATAGGGCAGGCCGAGCCGCTGCAAGACCATCTCCGCGTCGCGCGTCAGGGCTTCCAACTCTTCATAGGAATTTTCCGGGAGAGCATATCTGACAAGCTCTACTTTCTCGAATTGATGCTGGCGAATCACTCCGCGCGTGTCGCGCCCGTAGCTCCCGGCCTCCGAGCGAAAGCAAGGCGTATAGGCCGCCCACTTCATAGGAAGTTGCGAGGCATCCAGTATCTCTTCGCGGTGATAGTTGGTGACGGGCACTTCGGCTGTCGGTATCAGGTAAAGCTCGCGCTCGTCTCTGAGCTTAAAAAGGTCCTGCTCGAATTTCGGCAACTGTCCCGTGCCGAAGAGCGCTTTCTCATTGACAATGAAGGGCGGCAAGGTCTCTTCATAACCATGCTCGCGCGTGTGCAGTTCGAGCATGAAGTTGATGAGAGCACGGCTCAAACGAGCGCCCGCGCCGTTGAGGATGGCGAAGCGCGCCGCAGCGATTTTGCTCGCGCGTTCCAGGTCCAGAATTCCGAGCGATGTGCCCAGGTCAACGTGATCCTTCGGCTCGAAATCGAAGACGGGCGCAGCGCCCCAGCGTCGCACTTCCTGATTGTCAGCCTCTTCCTTTCCGACAGGCACGCTCTCATGCGGGATGTTCGGCAGAGTGGAAAGCAATTCATGCATCCGCGCTTCCGCCTCTTCACGCTGGCGGTCAAGTTCCGCGATGCGCTCCTTGAGTTGGCCCACAGCGCTGCGACGTGCCTCCGCCTCTTCGCCTTTCCCCTCTTTCATCAACGCGCCGATCTCGCGGCTCGCGGTGTTACGTTCGCCGTTGAGTTTGTCCGATTCTGCAATCACGCGACGGCGCAACGTATCCGCCGTTGCGAAGTCGTCAAGCGTCGCCGTGGGAAAGTTGCGCGCTTCGAGCGCGGCACGCACGCGCTCATGATTCTCACGCACGAAATTGAGGTCCAGCATTTGTCCTAATCCTCTAAAATATGTTATCCAAGTATGCTTTCAACAAGTCACAGACGAAAGGCGTCACGCTATCCGACGCTCTATACTTGTGTCAAGCAGGTGTGCCGTTAAAAGAAGTGATGAGCGATGAGTACTGAGTGATGAGTGACAAACGATGAGAGACGTGTTCTTACTCATCACTCAGTATTCGTCACTTATCTTTACTTGTCTTTATAAAGGGGAGTTATGAGCCAAAGGGTGCGTAAGGCTGTGTTTCCAGCGGCGGGGTTGGGGACGCGCTTTTTGCCAGCCACCAAGTCGTCTCCGAAGGAGATGCTGGCGCTGGTTGATAAACCGCTCATCCAGTATGTCGTAGAAGAGGCGGTCGCTTCCGGCATCGAGTCCATCATCATCGTCACGGGGCGCGGCAAGAGCGCCATCGAAGACCACTTCGACATCTCATTTGAACTCGAACACCTGCTCGAAGAACGCGGCAAGACCAGAGAGCTAAAGGAAACGCGCGCCATCTCGGAACTTGCGCGCATCAGCTACGTGCGGCAACGCGAGGCTCTGGGGCTGGGCCACGCCATCCTACAGGCGCGAGACCTCGTCGGAGACGAACCCTTCGCCGTCATGCTCAGTGATGACATCGTTGACGCGGAGCGTCCCGCGCTCAAGCAACTCCTAGATGTCTATGAGCAATACGATGCGCCCGTCCTGGGGACGATGCAGGTCCTGGGCGAAGCCATCTCGCGCTTCGGCGTGATTGATGCGGAGGAGGTCAGCCAGGGCGTCTACAAAATTAAAGACATGGTGGAGAAACCACCCGTTGCGGAAGCGCCCTCGGACCTCGCCATCATCGGACGCTATGTGCTCACGCCGGACATCTTTGAAGAACTTGAGAGAACTCGTCCGGGCGCGGGCGGCGAGATACAGGTGACAGATGCCATGCGCGCCCTGCTCAAAAAGCGTCCCTTCTACGCCGTGCGCTTTGAGGGCACGCGCCACGATGCTGGCGACAAACTCGGCTTCCTCATCGCCACCGTAGAGTTTGCCTTGAAGCGAGATGACCTGGGGCCGGAGTTTCGAGAGTATCTACGCATACTGAAATTAGGAGAGGCTGGAAGCTAGAGACTAGAGGCTGGCTGAAAGCAAAATATTTTAACCAGCCTCTAGTCTCTAGCCTCTCATCATAATTGGAGGATGAGAACATTTTGAGTGAGACTTTAAGCGAGGATGTGAGCGCATCGAATAAGTCTTTCGACGGACAGGCGGCGATTGTGACGGGCGCGACTCGCGGCATCGGGCGGGCTATCGCGCTTGAGTTGGCGCGGCGCGGCGCGCACGTCGCCTTCAATTACGCCAAGAGCGCGGAGGCCGCAGACACTTTGAAGGCGGAACTCGAAGCGCTGGGCGTGCGCACGCTCTCCATGCAGTGCGATGTCGCGCAGACGGGCGACGCGGCAGAGATGGTCAAGCAGACCAAGGAAGCTTTCGGGCGCATAGATTTTTTAGTCAATAACGCGGGCATCACGCGCGACCAGTTAATCCTGCGTATGAAAGAGGAGGATTGGGACGCGGTCATTGACACGAACCTGAAGGGCGCATGGAACTTTTCAAAGGCGGCGTTGCGCGTCATGCTGAGACAGGAAGGCGGCGGCTCTGTCCTCAATATCTCTTCGATCAGCGGGCAAGTCGGGATGGCGGGCCAGTCTAACTACTCCGCGTCGAAGGCCGGGATGATCGGTCTCACCAAAGCGCTCGCCAAAGAGGTGGCGAGCAGACAGGTGACGGTCAACGCACTGGCCCTCGGCATGGTCTCCACGGAGATGGCTGGCGCGCTAGACGAAAACCATCGCGCGAAGATTCTCGAACAGATTCCCCTGGGCCGCTTCGCCGAACCGGATGAAGTGGCGCGCATCGCCTGCTTTCTGCTCTCGAAGGACGCGCGTTATATCACGGGCCAGGTCATTCAAGCGGACGGCGGACTGGCGATGTGAAAGAGGGTTTATAGCGGTTCTCAATAGGATGGGACCATTGCGGCAAGCGTCCTTGTCAGTCCCGCCTGCTTAAGCTGGGCGGGTATTCCTTGCTCAGCCACGACCCGCCCAGCTTAAGCAGGCGGGACTGACACGTAGTCGCACTCAACTGCAAACCGCTATAAGATTTGAAGTTTAAGATTTAAGGTGTGAGGCGGGTTGATTATCTAAACTTCGGACTTCCAGCTTAAATTTCAAATCCGTAAAAGGAGGAAGGCCCCGTCTATCATTGCTGACTGACGGGGCCTAAAATTTTGTGGCAGGCTCGGAGATTCAGGGTGGCGTTGGCAATGAACAGAGAATCGTCGCTTATGTTCGATCCTGTAATTTATGGACGGTGCGTTTATGCGGGCGAGATAATGCCACGCGGCCTTTCTCGTAAGAATAAATAGCGTCTTCGACTGAGAAACCAACACACCAATTATCAAGTTTCCGCCGAGGAACGCTCAAGCCACGATTTTCAATCATCTTAGAACTACACCCAAACCTGCCTGCTCAGGCCCTCTTGTTCCGGTGTGTGTGAAATTATACTTATTTATTTTCCTTTGTCAAGCAAATTTTCACTGAATCTCAATAATTTTGTGACAATCAAAAACGGGCTTTGTAAAAAAATTCACCTGATAGCTTAAAGTAATACCTAAGTCTTTACCGGACAACTATTAAAAGCAGTTCGCTTGACCTCTCTGAAAGGCTCCCTCCACATATCTACGGTTGTCATGCTATAAAATATGTCGAATCAGATTCGACTTTTATTTTTCTGTTTCATTCACAAACCGTGATTCAACGGACGGGCAGCAGTATTTTCGACAAACATCCAAGCACCCAAAATCTTTGGCGATGGATAAGACGCGTGTTATAAAAACAGTCGTCAGAGGCTACAGATTCTTTATGCCTTCAGGGAAAACACATGATGCGGTGACGATTGTGCTGGCCGCGCCGACCTGTGTGGTGGCGTGGAGTCTCACGGGCAGCCTGTGGTTGGCCGGTCTGGTGGTGTGTGCGATGCTGTTCGGCGGGTTTATGTTCGGGCCGGATTTGGACATACATTCGAGGCAGTACACGCGCTGGGGAGTCTTTCGTTTTATCTGGCTACCTTATCAAATGGTCTTTCGACACAGGTCCAGGTGGTCGCACGGCATCCTCTTCGGCACGTTGATTCGCGTTCTATATTTTACGGGCGTGCTGGCGCTCATCGCCGTGGGCGGGATTTACCTGCGAGCGATGCTGGTCAATGGCGGGCCACCCAGTCTGGAGTTGATGGCGCGAAGCTGGCAGGCGATAGAGATGAGCTTGAGACAATCGCCGTTTGGAAGCCATGCCGCGTTGTGGGCCGTGCTGGCTGGGCTGTGGTGGGGCGCTGCCACGCACACGCTGACGGATGTGTTGTGGTCCATGCTCAGAAAAGGCTCCGAAATATTCTGAACTCTGACGCGGCCAATGTTCGACAAAAACAAGGCTGGATGTCATCGCTCTCCGGCATGACATTCAGCCTTGAATTTGAGATCGCGCGCATATGAAAGTCAGCGCTAATCCTATGTTCGTTTTCCGGCAATCATGCGGTAGACGGCTAAAAGGATGACCGCGCCGATGACGGCGAAGGCGAATTGGATGAGAAAGTTGCGATCACCGAGCGCTCTGGCCGGGGTGGCGACGCCGAGCAGTCGCGCGAGTAAGCCGCCGACGAAGGCTCCGGCGATTCCTATCAGCATAGTGATGATGCAACCGCCGGGGTCTTTGCCGGGCATGAGCAGTTTGGCGATGACGCCTGCGATCAATCCGAAGATAATCCACCCAATAATGTCTAACATGTAGTCCTCCCTCTATAAAACGCGTGCATCGAAATGTGCGTTGCGGCTGTCAACATAACTCAACATCTTCTCGACACGCTTTAAAGAATTCAGGCGAGCGCTCAGGCTTGAGCGGGGAACTTATGATTCCGAAATCTATTTGCAAGTTAGGATATGGCAGCACAAATTCTACAGAGGGCACGCGCGGGTGTCAAATTTCACTTGCCGCCGCGCATCTCTGAAAGGCGATAAGCCTGGCGACGCACGGCCTCCGAGACGTTGCGATTCTGCGTGATGTGTTGGAGGTCGTGGGTGCGAATACGCGGGAGGATATTGATGGCGGCGGCGATGGGCGTGCGCGGGTTGCGCGCGAGGTTGTGGATGATGGGATAGGAGCGCGCCCACGCGCGATTCATAGAGATGATACGCAGCACCTGATCATTGACCGTGCGCATGGAGGAGATGTTTTCGACTTCCTGATCCGTGATGCGCGGGTTGTGTATGACCGCCGCTGCGACGACCTTGTTGGAATCGCGTATGAGAATATTGCGCGCCTCGCGGTCGCCCTTCATGCCCATCTTGACGCGGTCCTTGACGGTCATGAGCATGATGCGGCGGATGAGCGAGATGCGTTCGGGAGCCACGTCGCCGCTTTCTTTGAGGACAGCGGCGACAAGGCGTTCGGCGTTGGCCGCTCTCTGTTCGAGCGGCTCTTCGTAAATCTCTTCCAGGCGTTCGAGCGCAAGCCATGATTCGTCTATGTCATCATCGGAGACTTCTATATGCTCCGCGAGCGCCCAGGCGTCCTCGACAGAGAAGCCTTCGCCCGCGTCGAGCGATTCCCCCGCTTCAAAAAATTCGGCGGCGGCTGACTGACCTCTGGCTCGCAATTCGTCCGCGATCTGCTGCGCGCCGCGCTCCTTCTCGAAAAACTCGCGTCTCGTTTCGCGGACGCGCCGTTCGGCTTCGGCGGTGCGCGCGGGATTGCCGAGGACGGCATCAATGATGGCGGGAGCGCGAATCAGTCTCTGCTGGTTGATGGTGATGAGTTCGAGCAGAGGGCCTTCGGTCGTGTGCGCGGCGAGGAGCGCGATGGCTTCGTCGGGCGTGGAGGAGTTGAGCGTGACGGCTTCGTGGATTTCATGCCCGGCCTCTGGGCGCGCGGCGAGAAATCCGAGCACGGTCGGGGGAGCATCCTTGGCCGTCGCGATGGTCAGCAAGACTTCTGCTTCCTGCGCGTCGAGCGTCGCGGCGGCGGCGCTGGCGATTTCATCATCATCGCTCGCGCGCAGGGCCACTAATGCTTCGAGCAGGTCCTGCTGCGGCAGTGGAAGAAGGCCGCGCGCCGCAGCCATGCGCGCGGGACGCGGGGCCTTGCCCACGATGATGGCCTGGACCATCGGATTATTAGAAGTGATGTTTGCGCTCATGGAAAACTTGGTGCGCCGTCAACGAACTCAAGATGAGTTATGAAGCACGGGCGGGGAATTGTAAAGGGTTAAATCCGCGCGCATCTTTCAGTAAAGATTAAAACTGTATTCGATCTGAACGTACTGGGAAACAGGATGTCCATTTTTCTGGGCGGGGATGAATTTAATCTGGCGCGCGGCGCGGACAGCCTCCTCCGTCAAGCCGTTGCTCAGCGAATGGACCACGACGATATGTTTGATAAGGCCGTCGGCGGCCAGCACCGCGCGCAGGACGACAACCCCGCTCACGTTATGACTTCTCGCCGCTTCCGTGTATTGCGGTTCGGGCCTGCGCATAATTCTCGCTTTGATTTCCACACTGGACGGACCAAAAACCGTGCTCGCGCTTTCCGGTCTGGCTTTGTCGGCAAGCTCTTCATAAAAGCGTAACTCATCTAACTGCTGACGCCATAAAGCTTGCTCGGAATCCTTCAAAGCTTCGCCGGAAGTCTTCGGGACCAGCTTGAGATATTGCTCAAGACTGTCAACCGCGTCCTTGATTTGCGCGTAGCGTGTGGCGGGCGACTCCTCTCCGGGAAATTCGTAATGTGAAAAGTAAAGATTGGCGAGAGCCTGGCTCTTGAGCAGCAGGGCTGGCGTAAAACTCTCTTTCAGCCTGAGCGTGTTGCCGGCCTCTTCGAGAGCTTTCTGATTGGCTCCCTGGCGGAGAGCCGCGATGCCTATGATGTAATGCGCCTCTGCATTGCCCGCGTCAATGGACAGTGCGCTCGCGGCCTCCCGCGCGGCCTCTTTCAGTTTGTTGTTGAGAAGCAGGATGTAAGCCAGGCCCGTGTGCGCGTTGGCAAGATTCGGACGCAGCTTGATGGCGGTCTCAAAAGCCTTGCGCGCGCCCTTCAGATCGTTGTCACGATTAAGCGCGAGGGCCAGGAAATACCAGGCGTCTGCATCACCCTTCTGTTTTTTGACGGCGGCGCGCAACTCCCTGATAGCGCCCTTCGTAGCATTCTGTTTGTATAGATTGATGCCGCGCTCGCGTTCGTCCGACTGGAGCGCCGCAGGCTGCTGCTGTTGAGGCTGCTGTGCGCGGGCGTAGATGGCTGGCCCATGCGAAAGGCACGCCGCGATGAGCAGAAAGACAGCGACGAGCGGCGCTTTCATCTGATGGCGAGGAGTCAACAAACGATCATCTCCTATGAGTTATAGGACCAAAAAAGTTGTTGGACCAGAAAAGCGGCAGGTGCGTCTCACTCATGCACCCGCCGCTTTTCTCATCAAGCGCCGCAACACTTCTTATACTTCTTACCGGAGCCGCACGGGCAGGGGTCGTTACGCCCGACCTTGGGTGCGTCGCGCGTCACAGTCTTAATCTTGCCGCCCTCTTCGCCAGCCGCCGCCGCGCCCTGATTCGGGCCGGTAAAGGTGAGCGCGGACGCGCGACGCGGTGGGCGACGTTGCTGGATGGTTTCGGGCTTCTGCTCCGTGTTGACCTGCAAGTTGAAGAGCGAGCGAATGGTGTGCGTGTCAATCCGGTCGAGCATCGTCTGGAAGAGATCGAAGCTCTCCTTCTTATATTCCACGAGCGGGTCTTTCTGCCCGTAGCCGACCAGACCTATGCCCTGCTTGAGATGGTCTATCGCGAGCAGGTGATCCTTCCACTGCGCGTCAATAATGTTGAGCATGATGAAGCGCTCGTAGGTGCGCAACATCTCCTCGCCCATCTGCTGCTCTTTCTCCGCATACTTGACCTTGAGCTTCTCCCAGATAGCCTTTTCTATCTCTTCCGAAGTCGCGCGCGTGAAGTCTAAGCCTTCCGCGTCAGCGTCGAAATCGTAGATGGCCTGTAATTGGACCTTATAATTTTCCACGTCCCAATCGTCCGGGTTGACATCGGGGTTGAGGTATTGCTTGGTGAGGTCCGCGAGCAGGTCATGGGCCACGCCCGTATCGCCCAACAGGTACTCGCGCTGGTCTGGTTGCTCCATCAACTGTCGGCGCAGCCCGTAGATGGTCTCGCGCTGGCGATTCATCACGTCGTCGTATTCGAGCAGGTGTTTGCGCGCCTCGAAGTTGCGACCTTCGACGGACTTCTGCGCGGACTCTATGCGCTTGGAGACCATCTTGGATTCGATGGCGACGCCCTGCTCCATCCCCAGTCGCTGCATCAGAGCCTTGACCTTATCGCCCGCGAAGATACGCATGAGGTCGTCTTCGAGAGAGAGGAAGAAGCGCGAAGAGCCTGGGTCGCCCTGGCGTCCGGCACGACCGCGAAGCTGGTTATCAATCCGGCGCGACTCGTGGCGCTCAGTGCCGATGATGTGCAGCCCGCCAATCTGGACCACTTCCTTATGCTCATCCTCGACGATGCGCTTGGCATGCTGTAAGGCTTGCTCCCACTGCTCGTCCGTCGCCTCGTCCGGGTCAATCTCATCCTGCTTGAGAAATTCGCGGGCCATGAATTCGGGATTCCCGCCGAGCAGGATGTCTGTGCCTCGGCCCGCCATGTTGGTGGCGATAGTGACTGCGCCCTTGCGTCCGGCCTGCGCGACAATCTCCGCTTCGCGCTCGTGATATTTAGCGTTCAGAACGTTGTGCGGGATGTCATCTTTTTGCAGGCGGCGCGAGATGAGTTCGGAGTTCTCGACGGAGACCGTGCCGACTAGCACGGGCTGGCCCTTGTCATAGCAGGACTTAATCTCTTCGGCCACCGCCTCCCACTTTTCGCCAATCGTGCGATAGATAACATCGGACCCGTCCTTGCGAATCATGTCCATGTTGGTCGGGATGACGATGACATCGAGCTTGTAGGTGGAATGAAACTCCGCCGCTTCGGTCTCCGCCGTGCCGGTCATGCCCGCGAGCTTTTCATAGAGACGGAAATAATTTTGCAGCGTGATGGTGGCGAGCGTCTGGTTCTCCTTCTCAATCTTGACGCCCTCTTTGGCTTCGACGGCCTGGTGCAAGCCGTCGGACCAGCGACGGCCCTTCATCAAGCGCCCCGTGAAATCGTCAACGATGATGACTTCGCCTTCCTGGACCACATATTGATGATCCAATCTGTAGAGCGTGTGTGCCTTCAAAGCCTGCTCGACACAGTGCAGGAGTTCCATATTCGACGGGTCGTAGAGATTGCCGACGCCGAGCAAGCGTTCGGCCTTGTCCACGCCTTCTTCCGTGAGCACGGCTGTGTGCTGCTTTTCGTCAACGACGTAATCGCCAGTCTTCTTGCCGTCAATGTCCTCGCCCTTGCGAAGCTGCGGGATGATGGCGTCGGCCTTGTAATACTTGTCCGTCGCTTCATCCGACGCGCCGGAGATGATGAGCGGCGTGCGCGCTTCGTCAATCAGGATTGAGTCCACCTCGTCCACGACGGCGAAGTAGTGTCCGCGCTGGACGCAGGTCGCGAGATCGAACTTCATGTTGTCGCGCAGGTAGTCGAAGCCGAACTCATTATTGGTCCCGTATGTGATGTCTGCGGCATAAGCCGCCTGACGCTCGAAGTCGTCCATGTCGTTCTGAATGCAGCCGACTTCGAGACCGAGAAAGCGATGAATCTGGCCCATCCATTCGGCGTCGCGCGAGGCCAGATAATCGTTGACGGTGATGACGTGAACGCCGCCGCGCCCGGTCAGCGCGTTGAGATAAGCGGGCAGCGTGGCGACGAGCGTTTTGCCTTCGCCCGTCCGCATCTCCGCAATCTTGCCTTGATGGAGGACCAGTCCGCCGATCATCTGCACGTCGAAGTGACGCATGCCCGTAGTTCGCCTGCTCGCTTCCCTGACGGTGGCGAAGGCTTCTGGCAAGAGTTCGTCCAGAGCCTCGCGTTCGAGACGCTTGCGCTCTTCGATGTCGCGCGCATCCGCGACGGCGCGCGCGACTATCTCCTTGAAGTTGGCGGTGCGTGCGCGCAAATCTTCATCGGAGAGATTCTTGACGGACGGTTCCAGTTCGTTGATGCGTTCGATGACGGGGTGAACGGTTTTGAGGAAACGCTGGTTGCTGCTCCCAAAAACTTTGGTTAGAAATTTGTCTATCATGGCTTTGGCTTAACCCTCTGTTGGACCAGTTAAAAGGCCCACGGCTGCGGAAGTCACTAATGCGCGAACGGCGCGCAACATTCAATTGTAAAGGAGTGCGAAGAGCGAGGCAAGCAGGTCCCTTGGAGGGCCAAAGGCTTGCCGCCGGAGGGCTTCAGGAGTCTGCGAGTCGTCTGGAAAGAAGGGCGCAGGAGGTCTCGCCGGGGATGGAAAAATCAAGCGTCGCCCGCCTCTCAGTTGACGCGGGACGCGTGCTCTGGGAGCGGATTTGCTCTTCAGAGTTGTGCCCCGCGACGAGTGCGGCTGAGAGCATCGCGTGGTAGACACAAGCCTTACGCACGGCCCGTTCGACCGCCGGGAAATCGAACGCGACCTTGACACGCAGCGCGCTCTTTTCGGAAGCGGACTGGCGCGCGTTGGCCGTCGCCGCAGGCTGCCGCACCTGCGCCTCTCCGATTGTGCCGTAGACCAGAAGGCACGCGCAGGCGTAGATAGCTGCGGCGAAGAACGGCGTCGAGATGTGGCGCTGGCGTGTCATACTAAATTCCGTGAACAAAGCTTAACTGGTCGGAAGCTGCTTTTTGAGCATGTCTCCGGCGGTCTGGCGCGGCATGCTGAAGCTCAGGATAATCTGTTTGCCGTTGGCGGAGACCTTCGTATTTTTGTAGATGGCCGCCGCTTCGTCTCCGCCGATTTTAAAGAGGCTCGACGTGCTGATGAGCGAGGAGTAGCCCTGCGCTTTCCTGGAGGCTTCATCCTCTGAAGACATCTCAGTGGTGACACTGGCCGCGACATCCGTATTATCCAGCTTGAGCGTCAGAATCAAATGGTCCGTCCCGCCCAAAAATTCGAGCACCCCGCTATCGCTCAAAGCCGAGATGAGGTCATACGCCAACTGGGTCAATTGCGTGTCGCCGGTTTTCTGCGTGACCTCAACGTTGATCAGCTTGCCGTCAGACTGGCGGTCCGCTTCTGCGACTATCTCAATCGTTCCGGTCAAGTCGAGCGCGCCGCTCTCCTTCATCTTGTTGGCGTTGGCGAGCCAGTCCGTGAAAGGTTTTTTGTTAATCGCCTTGGGACGCTGGACGCCATTCTGTGCGGCTATCTGGTCCAATTTCTTATCGTGTTCAAGCTCAGCTGGAGTCTTCTTCTCATCCGTCTTCTTATCCTTGCCCGCGACGGTCGCGGCGGGAGTGGGCGACGCTTGTGGCGTTGGGCTGGCTTCCGGCGTCGCGTTCGGCGTCGGCAGCGGCCTCGGCGCTCTGTACCTCGGCAGCCTCAAGGGCGGTGGCGGCGGTGTGTACTGCTGGACGATGATGGGAGCGCCGTTCTGGTTCACGTACGCTTGCTGCTCGCCGTTGGAAAAATAGCCTTCCGGGTACTGGAATCTCTCGTGCGGAAATTCTATAAGCTGCGCGCGCTCGCCGATGTGCGTCTTCTGATAATCCTCGCTGACGTAGCCGACGCCCTGAAATGCTCCGGCTAGATTAAAGGCGCTGCGCAGGCCCGGTATGTAGAGGACGCACGCGGTGAGCACCAGGTGCAGCGCGCACGAGCCGCCGACGAGATGCGCGACGCGCGGCCACCAGGGAGTTTTATTGACCTCGAATTTTGCGAAAAGCTCTGCCATATCCCTCACTCGAAAACGCCAGGATTTCCCCGCGCCGGAACCTCTTTAGACGCGCACGGCCCGCCAGGCGTTGCGAGCCTCAAACCTATAAATTACCACTACACGAGCAGTTTTCCAAAAGCAGGAGAGAGGGGATGGGGGAGAGGGGTGAGGGGTTGGGTAAAGCAAAATCTTTCTCTCTTCTTCCCCAACCCCTCTCCCCCATCCCCT
>DASYML010000008.1:0-69664 GCA_036009045.1 Pyrinomonadaceae bacterium | reverse complement strand
TGAGACGGAAGATTGACCGTCACAGTGCTGCCAGATGAGGGCAGCGGTGTGGTTGAGGCAGTGCGCCTTGTCCGTCGTGGTGTCATAGACGAGCACTTCATCTGCTAACTCTCTGACCACCAGTCCCTCTTTCCGTGCCTTAGGGCCTTCAGCAATATGCTTCATGTGTTCCTCATATTCATTAAAAGTAGGGTACTACCGGAGACATCTGACAAATGCAAATTGGTTGGTAATGCTGGGCCAACTTGAGCCATGTGGCGGGACTGTACGATAAACCTGAAGGGTAAGTCAATGGTAATCAGGCCAATCCCCGCCCGCTTTGATGAGTTTTTAGATGTCGCGCCGCACAGGGGCAGCCCCTGACTTCCACCCGGCTCCCGCAAGAGTCCCGCAGCCCCGACAGCAAATATCTAGCCAACTCCAAGCCTTGTGTGATAATCCTCTCCTCTCATCAGAACGCGTATTCGGGACGGAAACTCCCACACGGCCGGGAGAAATTTTTAGCGGCTGAGCAAAACGGCGGGACGGGCGTCGCCGTAGATTTTGAGGATGAGCGATTGCCGTTTACATGATGGCTCGACGGTCGCCATTATCGGTGGCGGGCCGGGCGGGGCCGCGTGCGCGATCAAGCTTTTGCAGGAAGCGAAGGCGAGCGGCTTGCGCCTGCGCGTGCTGATTTTCGAGGGCAAGGATTTCGGCGTCCACGCCAACCAGTGCGTCGGCGTCCTCTCGCCCCCGGTCGAAGAAGTCCTCGCGCGCGAACTCGGAGTGCAACTGCCGCCCTCGCTCATCAAGCGACAGATTTTTGGTTACAGGCTGCACGGCATGCGCGAAAACCTGCTGCTCACGGGACACGGCGCGCACGCGGGCGAGCCTGGAGAGGGGCAGGCGACCTACGCGGTCGAGCGCGCCGAGTTCGATCAGTTTTTATTGGACCAGGCGCGCGAGCTTGGCGCGCTGGTCATCAAATCGCGCGTCACCGGGATTGAGTTTGTGCAGGGGAAGGCGCTCGACGAGGTTCGCGTCTACAGCGAATCGCGTTACGAGCGCGCGGACGTGGTCATCGGCGCGTTCGGCCTGGATGAAGCCATGCTCTCCGTCTTTGAAGAAGTGACCAGCCACGCGCGCCGGGGAGGAGTAAGCGGAGGCGTTGGTTATCAAAGACCGTCGAAGTGGCTCAGGAGTTATCTCACGACGATTGAGACGAGCGCGCGTTTTCAAACAGAGAAACTGGGCCACATCGTCCACGCCTTTCTCCTGCCTCCCGGTTGTCCGCGCATAGAGTTCGGCGCGATTACGCCGAAGGACGACCACATCCTCATCAACATCGCGGGCGAACACGTCACCTCCTGCGACCTGGACCAATTTCTCAAGCTGGAGGAGGTCCAGAATCTCTTGCCGGAGTTTGATCCTGGCGGCATCAACTATTACGAGGGACGCTTTCCTTCTGCTCCCGCGCGCGGTGCTCACGGGCATCGCTACGCGCTGGTCGGAGACGCGACCGGCTGGCTCAGGCCGTTCAAGGGCAAGGGCATCAACACGGCGCTCATCACGGGGCTGCGCTCCGCGTCCGTGATGCTGGAACACGGCGTCTCTTCCGGCGCTTTCCAACATTATGCGAAGGCTTGCGCGGACCTGCTTGGCGATTATCGTTACGGCGTGCTGGTGCGACGTTTGATGTTGATGGGCGCGCGCGTATTTCTGGACCCGATGATTGATGTCGGCAAGACAGACCCTTTGATGTATGATGCGCTCTTCAACTCGGTCTCCGGGCATGATTCGTATCGCAACATCATCAGTCATGCTCTCAAGCCGCGTCTGGTCAGGAAGGTCGCCGTGCGTGTCGTGCGCGGCGTCCGCAAGCACCGGGCGCGCAGGGCCAGGCGTATGACGGAAATCACAGTGCGTCAGATGACCGTCCGCGACATAGATGAAATGATGCGGATAGATGAGAAGATCACGGGCCTTCCGCACTCCGCTTATTATCAATCGAAGGCGGCGGCCTACATCAAGCGCGCGCCCGAATCATGTCTCGTCGCGTTAGAGCGCGACCGCGTCGTTGGCTTCGTGCTGGGCGACGTGCGCGGCTGGGAGTTTGCGACGGAGCTTTCGGGCTGGCTCGAAATCATTGGTGTAGACCCGGAATATCACGGCGCGGGCGTCAGTCTCGCGTTGATGGACGAACTCTGTGCGCGCTTTCGCCGCGCGGGCGTCAAGGTCGTCAACACGATGGTCAACTGGAACGACGGCAACCTCATAGACTACTTTCGCGCCAACGGCTTCGACCGTGGCGAATACGTCAACCTCGTCAAGCGGCTCGATGAAGAGCAAGGATGAAAAGCAGTCCAAGGTCCAGGGTCCAAAGTCCAAAGTCAAGAATAGCAATCTTCCGGTAGTGGTTCAGTTGAGTTGAGCGAATATGAAAGGGGCGTTCACCACCGCAGACACAGAGCGCACAGAGTCAGCACAGAGTGTTGAATCTTCTTCTCTGTGCAAACTCTGTGCGCTCTGTGTCTGCGGTGGTGAATAATGCTGTCCCATCATTCAAGACCAAATTGAACCACTACCAACCTTCCGCTTCTTGACTTTGGACCCTGGACCTTGGACTCTTACAAGACCTTGGACTTTGAGACTCACTAGACAGGCGCGCGTGACGTGTGTCACAATTCGCGTACACCAAATTTCAAAAGCAGAATGTTGAGGAGAGGAGAGCGTTCGTCCACATGTCAGAGAACGAGCCGAGTATCGCCGAAGACGCAACACCAGCGGGTGAAGAGCAGTCAGCCGCGCCAGTCGCTCCTGCCGAAGCGCCGCCCGCAGCCCCTACGGAAGACATCACCTATCACGCCGTCGAGAAAGATGGACAGGTCACAGCCCTCTGGGAGATGCAGGGACGCAAACACCTGCGCACGATTGATCCGCGCTCACGCCAGGGCCAGGAGATTCTACGCCTCTACACCGCAGACCATCATACGGACCCAGGCACAGGCACAGGCACAGGCACGCCGGAAGAGGGCGGTCCCGCCGCAGCCTAAGGACCAACTCCAACAGCCCGCCGCGAATTTCAAAAGCAGGAGCCACGCCATCTCGCGCGCGGCTCCTGCTTTTTTATAATCTCAACGTCACTGTTAAGCCCGGCAGAATTTATATCTCAACTTAAAGCCAACCGCTTTTGACTCCCGACTCCAGACTCTCAGACTCTAGACTCTAGACTGTTAATATTTGTGTCGAGAGAAAGCCCCACAGGATGACGGCGAAGCCGCCGACCTCTCCGAGGATGAGCAGGTACATGTACCAGGTCGTCGTAAAGTTTCGCTCGCTGAAGATGTTTTCCGTGTCGTCCTTCAACCCGTGCGCCGTGTAGCCCATGATCGTGATCGCGAAGAAGGCGAGCGGCACGGAGGCCGCCAGGACTTGCACGCCCTGCGAGTAGGGGCTGTATTCGAGCAGCCGGGCGATGACCAGCGCGGCGAAGCTATAGAGGAAAGAAGCCCTGTGCGCGATGTCCACGTAAACGGGTGCGCGGTGCGTCGGGCTGGTCATGATTCCTCTGTACTTTAGAATGCCCGTCAATAATCCAGACATCAGAAAGAGGCCCGAAGCAGTGAGGCTGATTTTAATAGCAAGACTCATAGGACCTCCGTGCGCGCCGGGAGTTTCTTTTCAAACGGGACAAAGATTATGCTCCGGGCTGCTCTTTGTCCAGAATCGGATTGATGTTAAGAGCCGTAAACAGTAGACAGTAGAATAACGAGAGTTCAACGTCAGAGGCTGACTGACAATCCGTCTGTGCCCTGAAGGGACAACCTGTGAGAGCCGAGGGCAAGCCCGAGCGTCGCCCCCGGTTTGCTCGCGTCAACACCATTCGACCCTGAAAGGGTCGGTTTCTATGTTGGACCAGGAACCGTGGGCATTGCCCCCGGCTCTCACATGTATCCACTGGCGTGGATACGATTGTGTATCCATTGCGGTGGATAAAGTTGAAGGGTGTGCTCTACCTTACGTCGAACTCACGTTAGAATACAGAACGATGTTTTTCTACAAGCTCTTGGCTCCTGGCTCCTGGCTCCTGACTCCTGCTCCCCGTCACTTGATTGTGAGCGAGACATCCGTGCGGCTGGTTGCGCCGCTGGCGGTTGTGACGATGACGGTGGCGGGGCCGGGCGTCGTGCCTTCCGGGATGCGTGCGTTGAGTTGGTCCAGTCCGGGAAAGCCGCCGGATGGACCTGAGTATTCGACGACGGCGGAGCGTCCGCCGATAGTGACGTTGACGGGCGTGCCGTTGCGCCAGCCTGTGCCGAAGATGGCGATGACGGAAGGCTGCCTGTCTGTCTTCGCGTCGAACGGGCCGCGCGTGTAGCGCAGGTTGTTGGTGAGCAACGCGACCGCTTCGCCCGCGCCTGTTTGGGGAATGGTGAAGATGCCCGGATTGACATGCGCGACCGTCACATCGTCAGCCGCGATAACGTAGCCGTTGAGATAGACGACGACAGAGCGCGTGCCCGCGCCCGTCGCGTCCGGGACATAAATATTAACCTGCGAATCGTTGAACGAGAAGACCTGTGCCTGGCGTCCCTCTATGTATACGCTCAGGCCGCGCGAGAGTGCGTCGGCCTCTGTTGCGCCGCTCGCGCCGCGCGTCAGGTTACTGCCGTTGATGGAGGCGAGGCCGTCGTGCGTCGCTGGCCCGCGCTGGCTCGCGCTGTTGGTCAAAGTGAGGTGGCCCACTGGTCCAAGAATCGTCTCCATGCCGAAGGCCAGCCCCGTCAGCGATTGCGAGTTCGACAGGTCCGCGACCGCATAGAGAGAGCGGTCGCGCAGGAAACCGTTCAGGGCCGGGTCAGGGAACGCGTCAATCAGAGGTGTGCCGCCGTTGCCGCCCAACGCCGCCGTGTCGCTCGCGCCCGACGCATCCTCTATCACATAGACGTTGCCTTCCCTGTCAACCGTCAGCCCGTGCAGAAAGAGATTGTTGTCGAGCGAGAGACCTTCAACTACCACTTCGTCCGTGTCGGCATAGCCGTCATTGTTATCATCATAGAGCGCGAGCATGACCGCATTATTGCCGTATGAATGAGAGAAGACGACGCCGCGCGAATTAACCGCGATGTCGAGCGGCGCATCATTCGAGAAGCGGTAAGAATAGTATGCCTTGTTGTCGAGAGTGTCCGGGATGCCGTCGCTGTTGGTGTCGCGGACGATGCGTAGTTCGTCAGAGTCGAAGTCCGCGATGAGCAGGTCGTTGTCGGGCAACAGGGCGAGCGCGTTCGCGTTGTTGAGTTGGTTGCTGCCGACGCGTACGAGTTCGCGCGAGCGTGTGTTGTCAAAGCCTCCGGTGTTCGGGTCGCGCACGAGCAGGACGACGCCCGCCGTCGGCTCGTTGTTGGGGTCATTCGGATTGCTGCGATTGTAATAACCGCTCGAAGAGACTATGACGAACTCGCGGCCAGCCTTCGACGTGCCGGAGACGACCGCTCCCGCCGAAGGCAAATTGAAATCGCGTCCCAGATCATAGGTGCTCGAAGAGTCGCGCACGTAGTCTCCATTAGTATCGAGCGCGACGGTGAGATAGCCGCCAGCCACGTTGCTGAGCGTCGCCGTGTAGACTTCATAACGCGCGCCTGAGCGTCCCAAGGCGATGTCGAAAGAGCCTCCGCTGGCATCGAAAGTGGTCCTCTCATCCGCCACCAGATCGCCCGTCCTGTCAAAGTATTGTTCGTCTGTTCCGGCGGAAGACGTGTTGCTCAATTGCGACGTGTGAAGGACCAAACTCAAAGGCGTGCCCGCGCCGATGCGCGTCGCGGCGGCGGGGGCCGTCTCATAACCCGAAACGCTGGTCGGAAACGCGGGCGCGGAAGAATGATGCGCGACCGCGCGTTGCCTCACGACAGGAGAATTGACAGGCCGCAACGCCTTCGCTTGATTGCTCTCAAGCGTGGCGTGGCCACCCTTGCGCGGCAGTTCATTGGGTGCGGCGGCGCGTGTTTTGAGTGCGCGCTGCATATCCGGTCGCGGTGCTTGCTCGATGCGCGTTTGTGCGCTCGATGCGATTGCGAAAACGTACGCGCCGAGAATCAAAGCGATAATCAGGGCCACGATGTAAAGAAATAAACGTGCGACTTGCATAATTTTAAAGCGCGGGATGGGGGGCAGGGGTTAGGGATTAAGCTTTGAATTTACACGGGCCTTAACCCTTATCCCCCAACTCCCAACCCCTAACCCCCTCTCCTATTTTTTGAGGTCCCTTTCCATCTTCTGCCGCAAGTTTTTGGCTAGATGTTCGGCGGTGCTCTTCTTGCCGTTGATGGCGTCCACTTTGTATGAAGCGACAGCGTAGGCGACGACGCTGGTCCTCAAATTCGTGACCTGAATACTGGCTTCCTCTTCGGGCAGACCGCTGCTGAAAATAATCTTGGCCCACCCGGCCTTCTGCGATTCGGAATATCCTGTAATCTCAAAGTCGGCCTGCGCCCTGTCGGTCACGACGAGCAAATCCACCTTCTTCTTTTTGAAGGCCGCGACGAGATAATTCTCGAATCCCTCGAAGCCTTTAATCTCGTTGACATAGACCTTCGAGCCTGCGGGAATAAACGTCGGGTCGGAAATTCTCGCGCTCGTGCCGACGTTGGATTCCAGAGAGTTACTGACCGAGGCGTTGACGGAGCGCACGCGTTCCTGGCCCAAGCTCAAGGCCGCGCATGCCGAGAAGAGAACTATCAGGAAAGAAATTCGTGCTATGTGTCTCATCTTTTTTCCTTTTGCCGGGAGGCTCATCAGATTTAATGCAGAGAGATGAAGGCACAGGGAAAAGGCCGTGGGCCGGAGTGATGCGGCAGCCCCCGCTTCACTTTCGCTCTTCGGGCTTTTGCCCTCTGCCTTCAAGTATGTCTCTCTGTCCGTGGCGGCTCTCCTTGCGTTGGACGTGGCCGCGATAATTGGACCTTTTTAGTTGCCACGCGCGCGTGCGCTATAGTTATTCGGGGTCCTTGGTCGAAGTACGCGATGGACGCGCGGGCGCATCATTGCGTTCGCGTTCTCGCGGCGGCTCGGACTTTTCTCTTGGTGGGTCCGCCGGGCGGGAAGGCGCCGGTTGCTCTCTGTGCTGCGGCGGTTCTTCGTGGCGCGGTTCCGGTCTCGAAGGCGCAGGCTCTGACCTCTGCGGCGGTTCGGGGCGCGGCGACGATTCATGACGCGCTGGCGGCTCGACTCTTTCCTGTCTCTCATGTCGCTCAGGCTCAGGTCGCTCGACCGGCTGCGGTCTGTCTACAGGCTCGCGCCTGCCGGGTCTCGCCGGACGCTCGGATTCGACGGGCCTCTCTTCGGTGGGCCTGTCTGGTCCAGTAATTCTGCCGGGACTCTGCGGCGGCCTCGCGCTTGGCTGTTCCTGTTGCGGCGCGTCAGGCATGGGACGACGCTCCTGCATCGGCCTGCGCTCTCTGGACTCGCCGCGCTCACTGCCATCGTTAGTCACAGGCACGCGCGGCTGTGTGGGACGCACGACGCCGGGACGCGCGGGGCGCGTGACCGCTCCAGTGTCTCTGTCTCTTACATCCTGCGTGCCGCTGCCGCCGCTGTTTCTCTCATTGCCGCCGGAAACGTCGCGCGGCTCGCGCCCGTTATAGAGGCGCGTGCGGCGAAGTTCATCATCGAGCGGAGCGCCGGGTCTGCGCGCAGCCGCTCCGGTCGGGCGTTCCGGCAGCGTGGCCGCAGGGACTTGGAGCGAGGCGGACGCGCCGCGCGCGGGTCGCATGGGCCTGCCCGTTATTGGACCAGCCGCGCCGTTGCCGTTGTTGTCGGCAGCGCCGTTGGCCGGCACAATTGGCAGACGCCCTCGCACCGGGTCGCCCGCGATGGCGCGGCGCGCGATTTCCGTCGTCGCGGGTTGCATGCGCGCATCATCAACACCAAAGTTGCGAGCAGGGAGCGTCGTCACGGCGCGCAGGGCCGCAGGGTTGACGCGTTCAAGTCTGGCGACATCATTTGAACGCAGCGCCGTCAGTCGCTCAGGCTTGTTCTGTTGATAACGACGCGAGTGTGGGTCATGCTGGCCGTACCCCAATGGATACCACGCGACGTGCTCGCCGTAAGATGTGGGGATATAGACGAAGGCGACGAGCGCGGGTCGCCACCACGCGCGCGAGTAGTGATAGCCGTAACCGCGAGGTGCCCAGCACCAGTTGTTGTTGTAATAGACCCAGCGGCCATAGTGATAAGGTGCCCAGCCCCACGCTTCATCACCCACCCAGGTCCAACCGTAAGGCGGACACCAGGTCCAGTGCCCGTAGCGATACGGTGCCCAGTCGTGATAGTTATTGATGACTGTGATGTGCGGACGCCAGACCCATCCGTAATCGCCCGCGTAACTCCAGTCGCCGTAAGAGTCCAACTCTTCCGCGCCCCACACGTTGTTATCGTAATAACGGTCGCGCTGCTCATAGCGCAGACGCTGGACCAAATATCTCTCGCGCTGGTCCACCCAATCATCCCAGCTATCGAAAGCGTTCGCCTTCGACAATTGCCAGTCAGGCTCATTCGACCCGTCGTAGACGAGGTCCGCCGTGCGACCGTCGCGCAGGGTAAAGCCGGAGTTCTCCGAATAGATGCGTGCGCGCCCGCCGTCGCGCACGGTGAGATGGACGTTGCCCTCGCGCGATACGTCCAGGCGATAGAGGCCGCCCTTCTCCGCCGCGAGCGTCGTCTTCGGCGCGTCAATCTCGAAGTATTCATGGTCGTGGTCGAAGCGCGCGAGCCGCAGCGTCGCGGTGCCTTCCGTGAGGCTCAACGCGATGCCTTCATCACGCAGGGTGACGAGGCGCAGGACGGAATCTTCGGAGACCCTCAGGAAGTTGCGCGAGTCAATCTGTATTTCGAGACGCGCATCATGGCCCGTCGCCAGCGTGTCGCCTTCGACGAGCGGGAGGTTGAGCCGCGCGCGTTCCCAGTCCGTATTCCCCGCGCGACGCAGGCTGACATCACCGCTCAAGAGACTGACGCGCACGACGCGCGCCGTCACATCATATTCGTCCGGGTAATCATCATCATCAGTAGCGGTGGCCGCGCGCGTATTAGAGACGCACAACGCGATGAGCAACAACAGCAAGGCTTTTGAGAAGTATCGGGCGGAACGCATAAAGTTTATGCTCCTTATCTTTCAATGCAGAAGAGAGAGAGAGACCGCTCGCTGCGAACACACATAGAGTGCGAAGGGAGAATAAAGTCTCCCAGCGTGTTCGGAGAGAAAAGCACTACGCGAGGGCTTTACCTGTTGATTGCCCTTGAGCAAAAGGCGTGCCCGTGCCCGCCCTTCAACGTGCGCGAGATATTCTGTCTGGCTTTTTCTGGAAAAATCTGGTTGGCAGGAAAACTATTTATGCGAGATGGTGCACGTCCGGCACTATTTGGTATGGAAAATTATTTGAAAGATTAATTGGCCGAAAGCTTTTCAATGTATCCACGACAGTGGATACATATGAGAGCCGGGGGCCAGCGCCCCGGTCTGCTCGCATCAACACAATTCGACCCTGGAAAGGTCGCATCTCAACATTGCATGTGCGACCCTCTCAGGGTCGAATTCTATTCTGGGCCAATAACCGGGGGCGACGCTGAGGCTTGCCCCCGGCTCTCATATTCGGCCTTTCAGGGCGCAGATGGCTTTTCGGTCAGCCTTGCAGATTCACTTAACATGCACTCTAAATTCCGCGCGGGCCAATTACTTTTCCGCGCCGCTCTCATCCTTTTCATCGAGCTTCGCGCGAAAGTCTTCTGCCGCTCGCTTGTATTTATCGAGGGCGCGCGTGAGAAAGGCTATCTCTCGCCGTGCTTCGAGCAGGGTGATGACCTGATTGCCGAGGGCACGGAGCGCCGCGACCTGTTCCTGTGTGAGGTCTCGCGGGACGCGGTCAATGACGCAGAGCGTGCCGAGCACGAAGCCTTCCGGCGTGACCAGCGGCGAGCCTGCGTAGAATCTGATATACGGGTCGGAAAGGACCATCGGGTTTCTCGCAAAGCGCGCATCGTCCATCGCATCACGCACGACCAACGGACCCGTCTGCAAGATGGCATGAGAGCAGAAAGAGATGTCGCGCGAAGTCTCCTGCTGGCTCATCCCGACGCGCGCTTTGAACCACTGCCGGTTCATGTCAATGAGGGTGATGAGCGCAATCGGCGTCCCGCAGATGTAGGCCGCCAGACGCGTCAGATCATTGAACGTCTCTTCCGGGTCAGTATCGAGGATTTGATACTGCCGCAGCGTCTCAAGTCTGGCCGCCTCGTTATCAGGCAGTGGCGCTTTCATCCTTCACGTCCCTTCATCAATGAATCCGCATCCACGCAATTTGTCGCTCACTCTTCAAATGATCCTGGCAGCAGGTTTCGGACTCGTGGCCGGAGCGGAATTTGAGTTGGAGTTGGTATTCGTATTTCCGTTCTGGTTCTTATTCTTATTCGCCGCGTCCTGCTTTTTCATCTGGTCCTCGAGCCGCTTCCGGGCCTCCTGCATACGCTTCGACCCTTCTTTGGCTTTGTCCAGAGCCTCGCTCGCGCGAAAGTTATCGGGGTCCAGTTCGGTGGCTTTTTGCAGGTCGTTGACGGCCTCCTGATACTGGGCCAATTTCATCTCCGCGAGGCCGAGTTCGTAAAGCATGTCTCCATCGTCAGGTTGCAGTTTGACCGCCTGCCTGTAAGCCTTGACGGCCTCTTCGGGTTGATTCAGTTTGTAGTAGGCCATGCCCATGTTGAATTGCGCGTCGGCGTTCTTAGGCTCGCGCTTGACCAGTTTTTTATACGCGTCCGCCGCTTTTTGATAAGACTCCTTAGCCTCCTTCGCCTGCCCCTGTGCGGCATAGGCGAGTCCCAGTTTGAGATGTGCCTCCGCGAATTCCGGGTCCAGATTAACCGCTTGCTTGAAGGCTTCGATGGCCTCCCGGTCGCGGTCGTTTCTGTAGAGTTCGTTGCCCTTGTCGAAGAGCGCGCGCGCGTCCTTTTGCTCGGCGGTCTCTTCTGCGGGCGGCTGCTCCGTAGCGTCCTCGCTCGCCGTCTCGTTCGATGATGAAGTGGCCGCCGTCGCGTCACCCGACAGCGTCGCGCGTTGATTAGCCTGAGACCTGCTGCCGCCGCGCTTGCAACCCGCCAGCCCCAGCGCGAGCGAGACTGAGAGAAGGATTAAAAAAAACTTTCTCATAAAAATATAGCTTGTCTCTTGGGATGTTCCGTCGAACAAGAGTTATCTACGCTAAATCCGCCGACGAGTCAAATGGAAGGACAGAGGCTGGAGGCTAGAGACTAGAGACTGGGAAGAGAGGTTAGAGGTTAGTTAAAGACAACTGTTCTTGACCAGCCTCCAGCCTCTGTCTTTGGCCTCCGTGCTTTCATCCTTCCGCCTTCATCATTCATAATTGCTTTTCATGAGTTACATTTTATCTATTGACCAGGGAACGACCGGGACGAAGGTTCTCATCTTCGATCATGAAGGCAACGTCAAGGGCCAGGCTTATGCGGAGTTCAAGCAGTACTACCCGAGGCCCGGATGGGTCGAGCATGACGCGAATGAAATCTGGCGCTCATGCATCGCGCTGGCCGGTGATGCGCTCTTGAAGGCGCGCGTTGAGGCGAGCGAATTGCGGGCCATCGGCATCACCAACCAGCGCGAGACGACGCTCCTCTGGGACCGTGCGACCGGAGAACCTTTGGCCCATGCGATCGTCTGGCAGGACAGGCGCACGGCGGCCACCTGCGATGAATTGAGCGCCCTGGGCCATGCAGAAACTTTTCGCTCAAGGACCGGACTCGTCGTTGACCCTTACTTCTCAGGCACAAAGCTCAAATGGTTTCTGGACCACATACCGGACCTGCGCGCTCGCGCTCAAAGAGGAGAGATAGCCTTTGGCACGATTGATTCCTGGCTCGTCTGGAAACTGACAGGGGGCCGCGCGCACGTCACGGATTATTCCAACGCTTCGCGGACCCTGCTCTACAACATACACGACCTGCGCTGGGATGATGAGCTTCTGGAAATACTGGGCGTGCCGCGCGCCATGCTGCCGTCTGTCAAACCCTCTTCATACATCTATGGCGCGACGGACCCCGCCGTTTTCTTCGGTCAGGAGATTCCCGTCGCGGGCATCGCGGGCGACCAGCAGGCTGCGCTCTTCGGACAGGCTTGCCACGGTGAAGGATTGGCGAAGAACACTTACGGGACAGGCTCTTTCGTGATGATGAACACGGGCCGCGCGGCTGTTGAGAGCCACGCGGGACTTTTGACGACCATCGCGTGGGGCATCGGAGACGAGCCCGTGGAGTATGCTTTGGAGGGCGCTGTCTTCATCACCGGCGCGGCGATTCAATGGCTGCGGGACGGACTCGGCATCATCAACGATGCGGCTGAGTCCGAAACTTTAGCTAAGTCCATCGCCTCGAACGACGGCGTCTATTTTGTGCCGGCGCTGACGGGACTCGGCGCGCCGCACTGGGATGCTTACGCGCGCGGCATCATCGTCGGCATCACACGCGGAACAACGCGGGCGCATCTCGCACGCGCAGCCCTTGAGAGCATGTGTTACCAGACACGAGATGTGGTGGATGCGATGGCGCGCGATTCAGGGATTCGTCTACAGGAGATTCGCGCGGACGGCGGCGCGGTCGTCAACAAATTTCTGATGCAGTTCCAGTCTGACATTCTTGGAGTCCCCGTCGAAGTGCCTCTCATCACGGACACCACCGCGCTCGGCGCGGCTTACCTCGCCGGACTCGCCGTCGGTTTCTGGGAGAGCCGCGAAGAACTCAAGGCAAAATGGAAACTGGGCCAACGTTATGAACCGCAGATCAGCGAGCAGGAGCGTGAGCGTCTACACACGCGCTGGCTCAAGGCTGTGGAACGCGCGAAAGCCTGGGAGAGTTGATGGTCGAAGCGAAAGAGTTTGACGCCATCATCATCGGGGCTGGCATCAACGGCGCGGGCATCGCGCGGGATGCTGCGTTGCGCGGCCTCCGTGTGCTCTTGCTGGACAAGGGAGATATAGCGGGGGGCACTTCGAGTTGGTCCACACGTTTGATTCATGGAGGGCTGCGCTATCTGGAACACGGCGAACTGGGACTGGTCCGGGAATCCCTGCACGAGCGCGAGTTGCTCCTGCGTCATGCGCCCCATCTGGTCAGGCCGCTGCCGATGTTGATTCCCATTTACGCGCAAGCCTCGCGCGGGCCGCTGACCATTCGCGCGGGGATGCTCGCTTACGATCTGCTTTCGTTCGGCAAATCTCTGGACCACCATCACATGCTCTCGCTTGAAGAGACGTTGCGGCGCGTGCCCGGTCTCTCTCCGGTGGGACTGCGCGGCGCGGCCCTCTATTATGATGCTCAAGTCGAATACGCGGAACGGCTCGTCCTTGAGAACGCGCTCGACGCGCGCGACCACGGCGCGACGGTCCACACTTACGCGCGCGTAGACCGTTTGATAATGAATGAGGAAAGCGTGCGCGGCGTCGAATTCACAGACCTGCTTAACAGTAGCGGCGGCCACATCGCGCGCGCGCCCCTGACGGTCAACGTCGCGGGACCCTGGGTGGACCAATTAATTCAAGCCGGGCTAGGACATCCGGCCCGTCGCTTAATCGGAGGCACGAAGGGCAGCCACCTCGTCGTCAAAGAGTTTCAAGGAGCGCCCCTCTGTGCGCTCTACGTCGAAGCGGCTTTGGACGGCAGGCCCTTCTTCATCATTCCGTGGAACGACCACTATCTGATAGGGACGACGGACCTGCGTTACGAAGGCGACCTGGACCGCGTCGAAGCGAGTGATGATGAGATAGACTACCTGCTGCGCGAGACGAACCGCGTCATGCCCGCAGCCAATCTGACGCGCGCCTCCATCCTCTACACCTACTCCGGCGTGCGGCCTCTGGCCTTCACCGCCGGGGCGCAAGAGAAGGGCATTACCCGGCGACATTTCATACACGATCATGCGCCGGAAGTTGGCGGACTGCTCTCCATCGTCGGGGGAAAGCTGACCACTTACAGGCATCTCTCTGAGCAGGCGTTGGAGTTAATCTTCGTAAAATTGGACCGGAAAGCGCCCGCCTGCATGACGGCCCGCAAGCCTCTGCCGGGCGCTTCGACAAATGACTTCGCGGCCTTCAGCGCTGAGTTCAAAAATAAGAGCCTGCTTTCCGCGAGCATCAATGAAAGATTGCTGCGTATTTATGGGACGCGCGCGGCGCTGGTCCTGGAAATCGCCATGCGTGGAGATGACCTCTTGAGCGAATCCTTCAGCCCTTCGACGGGAGCCATCGGCGCGGAAATCTTATTCGCCTTTCGTCATGAGATGGCGCGGACGCTGTCGGATTGCCTGATGCGGCGGACGATGGTGGGCTTGAGTTCGGCGTCGGGCTTGAAGGATGATGAGAGGGCGGCAAGTATCGCGCAAAAATATCTCGGATGGTCCGGGAATGATGCGGAACGTGAGGTCGCAGCATATAGAGAGTACGTGAAAAGATTTCACCCGCGCTCTCTTACCGTAGATGAATGTGCTGTATAACTGTTCACCACCGCAGACACAGAGGACACAGCGTTAGCGCAGAGTGTTGAATGCTTAACTCTGTGCTTACTCTGTGTCCTCTGTGTCTGCGGTGGTGAATTATCTTTCCCTAAGCTCAACGGATACCAGCTATTGCTCGCGTTGCGTCACGCTGATGGCTTTGAACTCATCGCCGGGTTTGAAGACGAGGTCTGCTTTCTTGTCTTCATACTTGAGATGCGCGATGTTGACCTGGTCCTCCAATAATTCAAAGAAGAGGCGGTCGCGCAGGGACGCTCCCGACAGACCTTCGGGCATGGGGGCTTCGACGTAGAGCCACATCGCATCCGCCTTCGGTTCCATCCCGACCCATGAGAGTTTCTTGATCTCGCCGAGGCTGTTCTTCAGGTTGAGCGTGTCCTGTAGATATGCGAGGACGAGGCCCGCTGCGCCATCCGTTTTATCGAGCCGCACCTTTTTGCCGCTGCGTTTGCTGAGCACCGCTTCGAGATCGTTGGTGAAGACTTCGAGGGAAATCTCCACGGACTTTTCCTGCGCGTTGTATTCCATCTGCGCGAGGCTCGTGTGAAACGTGTGCGCGTTCGTGGTCCAGAAATCGCCCGCGCATACGAGTAAGAGCATGATGAAAGATAAGCTAATGGTCATGTGATAACGCGTTTGACTCATGGCTGTTTTGGCGTCTGGCCCTCCGGCTGCGGCTTGCGCTCTAGCTCCTGCATGGGATTGCGTGCGCGCTGCTGGTCCCTGAAATTTTGGAATCTGGACTTGATGACGCGGCGCGGAAAGAAGTTGTTGGAGAGGTCCACGTCCGCAGTTTCCAGGTGCGGGTCGAGCGCGATGGACTTAATCTCTTTCTTCGTGACGATGAGTTTCGAGACATCGAAATTGTTATAGCGCCAAATCTCCGCAGGGATGCGTAGTTCATCGGTCGTCCCGTCCGCGTATTCCACGCCAAGGATGACGGGCATGACGAGGCCGCCGATGTTTTTTAAATCAACGACGTAGAAGTTCGTGCCGGAGTTGAGCAGTTCGCGCTCGCGGTCTGTCAGCGTGGCGACGTAGTCCTGAAACTCTTTGCGCTCGCGGTCCGTCACCTTGAACTGGTCGTAAGTGTTGTAGAAATCGTTGAGCGAGGGAAACTGTTCGACGCGTTTCGGGATGCTCTTGTTGCGCTGTTGCGAGAGGGTTTCGGGTTGGGCGGCGGCTTCGCTGCGCGCACGCTCTTTCTCCGTCTCAGGGTTGCGCGTGTCGAGCGTGTAGAGATGTATGTTCTCGATGGCGATGTCCGTGTGGTCGGTAGAGTAGAACCAGCCGCGCCAGAACCAATCAAGGTCAGTGCCGGAGGCGTCCTCCATCGTGCGGAAGAAATCAGCTGGCATAGGCCGCTTGAACTTCCAGCGCCGCGCGTATTCCTTGAAAGAATAATCGAAGAGTTCGCGGCCCAGGACCGTCTCGCGCAGGATGTTGAGGGCGGTCGCAGGCTTGCCATAAGCGTTATTGCCAAACTGCAAGACCGAATCCGAGTTGGTCATAATCGGCACTTGCGCTTCCGAAGCCATGTACTCCGTGATGTTCTTCGGCTCGCCGCGCCGAGAGGGAAAGTTTGTCTCCCATTCCTGCTCCGCGAGGTATTGCAGGAAAGTGTTCAAGCCTTCGTCCATCCAGGTCCACTGTCGCTCGTCAGAGTTGACGACCATCGGGAAGAAATTGTGCCCGACCTCATGAATGATGACGGAAATGAGTCCGTACTTCGTGCTCGCCGGATAAGTCCCGTCGGGTTCCGGTCTTGGACCATTAAAGCAGATCATAGGATATTCCATGCCGCCGACTGGTCCATTAACCGAAATCGCCGTCGGGTAGGGAAACGTGAAGGTGTAACGCGAATAGACGTTCAAGGTGTGCATGATGGCCTGCGTCGAATACTGGCCCCAGAGCGGGTTGCCCTCCTTCGGATAGAAGGACATCGCCATCACACGATTGCCGCCGACGTTGTGCAGTTGCGCGTCCCAGATAAATTTTCTGGAAGACGCGAAGGCGAAATCGCGCACATCCTTAGCCGCGAAGGACCATGTCTTTTTGCCCTTCGGCTTGCTCGATTCGTTGGCCTTCGCTTCTTCCGGCGTCACGATGAGGACGGGCTTCTGTGCAGTCTTAGATTGTTCGAGACGGTCGCGCTGCGCCTTCGTCAAGACCTCTAAAGGATTCTGCAAGACGCCCGTCGCGGCGACGATGTGATCGTCAGGCGCGGTGATGCGGACGTTGTAATCACCGAACTCAAGCGTGAATTCGCCAGCGCCGAGAAACTGTTTGTGTTGCCAGCCGCTCACGTCGTTGTAGGCCGCCATGCGCGGAAACCACTGCGCTATCTCATACAAATAATTGCCGTCCTGCGGAAAATATTCATAGCCGGAGCGCCCGCCCAGCTTGCGCTGATCCGTAATGTTGTAGTTCCAATCAACTGAAAAGACGACGGACTGGCCCGACGCCAGAGGCTGTGGCAGGTCAACTCTCATCATCGTCCCGACGACCGTGTAGGGAAGCGTCGCGCCCTTCGCATCACGCACCGCCGTAATCTTATCGCCGCCGTCGAAATCGCGTTTGACCAGATTCTCAAGCGCGGTTAAAGGCAAGCGCTCGAAGCCGGGCGCGGTCTGTGTCTTGATGGCCGCTGAATCTTTCGCAAAGATATTCTGGTCCAGTTGGAGCCAGAGATAGCCGAGCGTGTCCGGCGAGAAGTTGTGATAGTTGATCGTCTCCGTGCCGGTGATGCGATGTTGCACGTCGTCAAGCTCTACATCAATGCGATAGTCCGCGCGCTGCTGCCAGTATTTGTGGCCGGGCGCGCCCGAAGCCGTGCGGTACTCGTTCGCCGTCGGAAGCGTCTCCTCTAGCTGCCTAAACTTATCGCTCGGTTTGGATTTGGACTGGCCCGTGACGAGAGATGAACAGCACAATATCAAAAGCAGTGTAAGGTAGTGCCGGGTCTGCAAAATGGAATTTTCCTTTCCCATCGAAATTTGCCGGAAGCGGGAGCGGCCAACCGTTGTGCCGATGCCGAAAATGCCGCGAGCCTTTCAGCATTTACAAAAGAGGAGACGTTGAGATTGTTTGACGGCTTATAGTATCCCAACCCACGGTTTATGAAAAGCAACGGAACGTGGCTGGTGGGTTTATGGCGTGCACAGTTTTTATTGGACCTGACGGCTCTTGAGAATCTTGACGAAAGAGCCTGAGCGTAATTCCGTCAGGGTCAGGCTGGAGAGGCGGAGCGCTTCCTCTTCCGTGATGGCCCCGCAGTTGATGGCGCGCAGGAAATAGTTGAGCAGTCCCTGGCCCGTGGCCGCATCGTCGAAGACATCGCCGACGAGGGTCGCCTTGGCCGCCTTCTCCACAAAATTGCTGAGACGTTCGGACGCCGCCTCCAGGCTGTCCAGAAAGAAGGCGTAGACGGCTGCGTAGCGTGTCGGAAACTGTGCCGGGTGCAAGTCCCAACCCTGGTAAAAAGCGTTCGTCAGAGAATGCCGGATGTGTTCGTAATGAAGTCGCCACGCGCGCCACACCACCGTGCGATTCTCTTCCCTTTGCTGCGGCGTCAATTCTGGTCCAGCCACCGTGGCGCGATGTGGCGCGACCGGCATGATGTTGGTCGCGCCGTCGGAGAGCCAGATGCCCGTGCCCGCGAAGGCGACCTGCATCATGTGTCGCGCGAAATCACAGGCCGGATGCAGCATGTGCTGGTGCGCGGCGGTGATACTGCAACTGGCCGTGTAATCGTAAGTCCCGAAGTGCGCGGCGACGCAGCACCCTTCAGCCGCTTCGAGCAATAAGGGAAGATTTATCTCGCCACGATGAGTGATGATGGATTGCGTCGTCTCGATCATCATCTCCATCTTGAGAGAGCCGCTGGCGAGACCGTTGGCAGATTCGAGTTCCGCGAAAATTTTGGCGAGCGCGCGGACCTGTTCGGGCACGGTAATCTTCGGCAGCGTGACGACGAAATTTTCCGGCAGCCGCCCGCCGCTCTTTTCCGACAGGGTCGAGACGAAAATATCCAGCGTACGGAGGCTGCGCGCACGCAACTCTTCCGTCAGAGGCTTGATGCGAATCCCTATGAAGGGCGAGAGCGTGCCATTGTCGAGACCCGCCGCGACTTCGCTCGCGGCCATCTCGGCGTGACCATCTTCTTCCTCATCCGGGCGATTGCCGTAGCCGTCCTCAAAGTCTATGCGAAAATCCTCGACCGGCTCGCGGTCCAATTTTTCAAGCACGCGCGTATAGATCGTTTGGGCCAACGCTTCCGGCAGGCCGGTGGCCTTGGCGAATGAGGCTGCGTCCGGCGCGTACTGTTCGAGCGAGCGGCGGGCCAATGCGCCGAGCCTGCGCGCGGAGTCAGCTTTGAAGAGATGAGCGCCGCCGTAGACGGTGTGGACGGGCTGGCGGCGGCCAGTCTCGCCCGGATACTTGAGCGCGAAGGAGTGGTTGGCTTCCTCCAGGCTTGATGTGACCTCACGCATCGAATCGTCGGAAAGGGATGTCTTCATGTGTCTCCTCAATCAAAGGGTGCTGATGTGTACTTTGTTTGAGGGTCAATGTATTACACGCCCGCGAAATGTCAAGGTCAAACAGGTCTTGAAAACTAACGAACGCCATGAGACCCGGCGGCAGACGCGCTGCCCGGCGAGCAACATTAAAGGGATGGGTTTTTGGCCCATCCCTTTGATGACTGCATCCATCGAGTGATTATGTAATTGCACGGACAGAAGATTAAAACACTTCCTCCGGGCCTTTGCAGAGTGACGTACACGGCGGAGGCGTATCGGCATCATCTGACTGTACTGATATTGTGGTGGTGTCCAGCCGCTGCGTATCATAACCCAGATCGGTATTGGCCGTACCGCCGCCGAAGGTGAAAGCTAAGCTGAGGACGAAAGGTAATAGTGAAACCATGCGAAATTCTCCCCTTGTGTAAAAATTATAGTGAAACCATTTGAGGCCACCTTGTACGCTCTCACAGTGTGGGCTTGAGACGTGGAAATACACCGCGCGGAGAAAATTTTTTGATAAGTCCGAGCGAGTCCAAGGTCCAAAGTCAAGAACTGGAAACTATCGGCTTTTGACTTTAGACCTTGGACTCTTTAATGCATCGGTTGGAGCACGGCGGGGGATTTCTGGTCCTGTTCCTGGTCGGGTTCGGACTGCTTTTCCGCGTCAACGCGGGCGAGGTGTATGACCATGTCGCGGAGCATGATGGCGGCGACGGGTTGCGTCAGGAGATGCTGGCGCAGTTGGAATGTGGAGACCATCAGACGCCCGTTGCCGAAGCGTCGTTCGGCGATGAGGGCGACGGTGTGATGTATCCATCCGACGAAGAGACCCGCATGCACATCCGAGGCAAACTCGCGCGGGTTGAGACCGACGATGACGTGGTCCGGCGTGAGGTCCGCGAAGGCGAAGTCCACCAGCCCGCCCGTCGGTATCTGTCCGAATAATTGGTCCTGGCGAATCCAGTTCATATTATTGGCCCAATCGCCCTGCCACCTGCGGCCCTGTCGCTCCGAGATAGTGAGGTTGCCGAGGTAGGTCTGTTGCGATTCCGCAGTCTGCGCCATCCACAGCACGCGTCCGCCGCTCTGGACATAACGCCGCAGGTCATCCGTCATCTTCTCAACCACTGCGAGGTCCGCATCCGCCAGATTGTCCGTCAACTTATAGCCGAGCGCGCGCAACGTCTCCGCCAGTTCGGGCGGAGCGCACAACGTGACATCCGTCGCCTGGCCCACGGCGCGCGGGAAGAAGTACATCTCCTGGTGATTGCTGGTGACGAGTTCGCCAGCGGCGTTGATGAGACGCATTTCAAGGCGCACGCGCTGGCCCCGCTCCGGCGCGGGAACTTCAAAGTCCACAGTGCCTATCTCTATGATTTGCGCGGAGCGCGGCATCAATCCCTCGAAGACGCCGGAGACCTCCGGCCACTGGTCCAGAGACCATTCCAGCTTGCACCCGCCGAGGTCCGTGCTCGAAAAATGAGAGAGCGCGAGACGCACCTGACAACGCTCGCCCTCCCAGAAACTAACGCGCTCCCAGTCAGGGACGATGGCATCAGCGCTGTTGACGTTGGCGAGGGCTTCGTAAAAAGTCTTCGGATTGCGGCACATGTCCAGAAGGCCGTTGCACTCCCAGTGTACGTCCGTGAACTCCGTGATGATGTAGCCGACGATGGAAGGGTGGCGGCGCATCTGTTCGATCTGATATTTAAGCGCGCAGAACTGCATCCGCTGGCTCCCCGCCGCGAGGTCGGAAAAGGTCGGAAAGATTTTGTCCAGATGCCAGGTTTTGTAACGGTCTTCGACGCCGTGCGGGTAGACAGCGCCCTCGCCCCACTCAATTCCCGTCTCGAACCACCAGGGGTCGTGTCCTCCGTAACAGAGTCTCAACTTGGACACATCCGGCAAGCCCCAGTTGCCAAACTCCGAAACGACCATCGGTTCATTACCGCGCCGACGCACTTCGGGCGCGAGCGAGCGCGCCTGTTTGTTCCACGGGTCGCGCAGGAACTCACGCCACTCGTCTATGTTTTCGTAAGCGTGCGCGAAACTCCAGGGCGCGCGTCCCGCGAAGGTCTCGACCCACGAGCGCCACTGGCGATAATGGTCCGGGATAGAGTAGTAGTTATGAAAATCTTCTATGTCCGTGACGACGTGAAAGTTTGTGAAGCAGGCGGAATTTCCCACGACCAGCCGGTGCGGGTCCAACTTCTTGAGATAATCATAAGTCTCCGCGAGCCAGGCGCGATGTTCAGGGTTGGCCGCGAGGTCCACTCCCCAGCCCTCGTTGACGATGGTCCAGATAACGATAGAGGGATGATTCCAGTCGCGCTCGATCATCCCGTCGAGGGTCTCGCGTGCGCGCTCCTTGACCGCCGGGGTGAGGTTCTCCCAGTTCGGCAGTTCGGTCCAGATGAGCAGGCCCGCGCGGTCAGCCGCGTCATAATAACGCGGGTCCGTAATCTTGATGTGCGTCCGCAGGCAGTTGAGGCCCATGTGCTTGGCCTTGGCGAATTGGTCCTCTAATTCGAGGTCGCTGAACGGCGTATAAATCGAGGCGGGGTAATAATCCTGGTCCAATGCTCCGCGCAAATAAAGAATCCGCCCGTTGAGCATCAGGTGACCTTCGGCAGAGGCGCTAATACTGCGCATCCCGAAATTGGACGAGACGGAATCCAGCCGCAAGTCCTCTTCGCCGACGAGAGCCGCTTCCAGATAGTAGAGGTTCGGGTGAACGGTATCCCAGAGCAGTGGGTCTGGAATGGAGAGCGATGTTTGAAATTCCTGCTCGCCCTCCCGGAGGGTGAAGCGGTGCAGGCTCAACTGCTCCTGCGGATCCGTCAGCGTCAGCATGACGCCCATCGCACGAATCGCCGGACGGTTCAAGCGGATGTTGACCTGTGCCAGTTGGCCGACGATGTCCGGCGTGATATGCAGGCCCGTGATGTGCGTCGCGTGACGCGCCTCCATGTAGACGCTCTGCCAGATACCGCCGATGGGACCATACCAACTCTGCTTGCCGTGCGGGATTTCCGTGAAAGCGAAATTGAACTTCTCGCCGATGTGCTCGTCGTCGCCGGGGTCAATCACGCGCACGATCAACTCATTAGGCCCGTCTGGGCGGAGCGCTTCGTCCAACTTCAAATCGAAGGGCAGATAGCCGCCCTCGTGCTCTCCGACCTTCTGCCCGTTGAGCCAGACGGTGGTGTAATAATCAACCGCGCCGAAATGCAGGACGTAAGTCGGCTCAAGGACCGCCTGCTCGAAAAAGCCTTTAGGGAATTCAAAGGTATGGCGATACCATGCGACCCCGCTGTAATTGCGCAGGTCTTCAAACTGGGCCTGCCAGGGACCGGGCACCTGAATACGACGGGGCGCGCCCCCTTCGCCCTCCAGGGTCTGCGGCGTCAAATGCTGCCGGGGGTCTATGTAAAAGTCCCAGAGGCCATCAAGAATTATACGTGTGCGGCTCACTCTGCTCTCCTCATTTTCTCAGATGCCTGGAGCGATAAATGTCATACTTCGGGTCGCAGCATGAATTACTCGGACGGGCATAGAGGGCAAACGGTTGCCCACCACAGATTGTGGTAAATGCCGGTACTGGCTACCATATAGCGATTGTAAATGCAAGATTTATTTGCCGGGCCGGGATTCTATACTTTCAACTCGAAGGGGACTGCGGGGGAGCGAGTCCGCCAGTGGGCCAAGACCTTCTCCCACTGCTTTGGCCGAGGCTATCATTCGCCAAGAGGAGATGTCAAAGTGCAAAAGGTTTCTTATCTAAATCAACCCAACTGCTACAGGTTATCGAGCGGCAGCGTCGAAGTCATCGTCACGACGGATATTGGTCCACGCATTGTCCGCTACGGATTTCTGGACCAGGATAATATCCTCGCGGAAGTCCCGGAGTTAGCCACGCAGACAGCGTTCGGTGAATTCAAGCCCTGGGGCGGCCATCGTCTCTGGGCCGCGCCGGAGGCCAACCCGCGCAGCTACGTGCCGGATAACAGCCCTCTCCAATCGGAGATCGAAGCCGACAACAAAATCCGACTGATGCCCGCCCCGGAACGCGAGACCGGCATCCAGAAAGAGATGACCGTCAGCCTTGAATCCGGGGGCACGTGTGTCACCCTCCATCATCGCATCATCAACCGGAATCAGTGGGCGATTGACCTCGCTCCCTGGGCCTTGACGATTATGAACGGCGGAGGCGAGGCCATCTTCCCGCAGGAGCCTTACCTCTCCTGGGACGCATACCTGCTGCCCGCGCGCCCGCTCGTCCTCTGGCATTACACGGACCTCAGCGACCCGCGCTGGACCATCAGCCAAAAGTATCTGCGCTTGCGGACGGACGAGCGTCTGGCCGGACCACAGAAAGCGGGCATCACCAACAAGCAGGGGTGGGCCGCTTATCTGCGTCGGCGGACGCTCTTCGTCAAGCGCTTCGATTATCAAGAGGGCGCGAGCTATCCTGATTATGGCAGCAACAACGAGACCTACACCGCAGGCACATTCATAGAGATAGAATCGCTCGGCCCGCTGCAACGCCTCGAACCGGGCGAGGCCGCCGCGCACACCGAGCGTTGGTATCTCTTCGGAAACGTGGACGCAGGAGAAACAGAGGCATCGCTGGAGGCCGCCATCACCCCGCTCGTAGAGCAAACGGCTGGCGAATAAGGCGCGCCCTTAATAAGCGAACGATTGATAGACTTCCGTCTCCGAGCCTTCGTCTAATGATTCGACGATGGGGTTGAAGCGCAGGAGATAGCGCGCGCGTTCGGACAGCGTGTCGAGCGCGGCGCGGGGCACGCGGATGCTGACTTCCGGCCTGTAGAGCCAGCGGCGGCTGTAGCCGAGGACGACCATCGGGCGCGGCTCAAGCGTCTGGTTGGGCGTCCCGCGATGAAGGCCGCGCACGTCGCGTATCATCACGTCGCCGAGGCGCATCGTGAGCGGCTCCAATGTAATCTCGCCCGATTCTATACGACGCATCCCTTCCTCTTTGGACATCATGTGCGTTCCGCGCGCGACATCGAAGGGACCGTTCTGAGGCGTCACTTCGACGAGCGGAAAGTTGACGGCGAGTTGAAAGGGCGGCGTTTCCTGGTCCAATTCGGGGAAGAGCGGCGGAGCGTCCCTGTGTATCTCCTGATAGTCGGAGCCTTTGAGGGGCGTGTCCGTCGCAAGCTGGCACAGCATCGCATCCTGGCCCACTAATCCGCGCACGATGGCGAGCACGTCTTCATCTTCATAGATGCTCGCTTCGGCGAACGGCTGCTGGAAGGGAACCGTCACGTAATAACGCGCCGGGCCGCGATTGAAGAGATGTCCTTCGCGTGCGATGTGGCGTTCGAGCAGTGGCTCGAACGCCTCTCGCCATTTCTTGAGCGTCTCGACGGAAAAATGTTCCGGCAGGATGCAGAAGCCGTCCCGCAAAACCGCTTGCGTAAAAGCTTCTCTCTCCGCCGCTTGATAAAGACCCTGTGCCATGACCTTTGACTCTCATGCCTCCTTCTATTTTCTCGCGCTGAGACGATTCTGCACGATGACGACGGCGAGCAGAAAAATGCCGCGCAGGACCTGCTGCCACCACGAACTGAAAGAGCCTTCCAGGTTGAAGAGATTAAAGATGACGCCGAGCAGTATAACTCCGACCAGCGTCGAACCGACGCCGCCCTGCCCGCCCGTGAGCAGCGTCCCGCCGACCACGACGGAGGCGATGGCGTCGAGTTCCCAACCCGTGCCCGCGACCGGCTGGCCCGCTCCGAGGCGCGACGCGAGAATCACTCCGGCAAGTCCTGCGAGCATCCCGCTCAAGGCATAGACGCCGAGCGTCACGCGCCCGACGTTCAAACCCATCAGACGAGCGGCCTCTTCATTATCGCCGATGGAATAAACGTGGCGACCGAACCGTGTGTAATTCAGGACCAGCCAACCGAGTGCGAACAGGGCGACGAGGATGAGGACCGGCACGGGAATGGTTCCCACCTGCCCGCGTCCGAGCCAGGTAAAGCTGTCAGATATTTTCTCTATCCGCACAGACTGCTCGCCAGTATAGGCGAGGGCCAGCCCGCGCGCCGCGATCATCATCGCCAGGGTCACGATGAAGGGCTGGATGCGTGCCCTGGCGATGACGAGGCCGTTGACGAGTCCGAGCAGCGTCGTGAACGCGACAGCCGAGAGGACCGCGACGAGCGTGCCGCGCCCGGCCAGGTTCGCCGCGATGACGCCCGCGACCGCGAGCAGAGAACCGACAGACAAATCTATCCCGCCCGTCAGGATGACGAAGGTCATTCCCAGCGCGACCAGCCCGATCATGCTGTTCTGGCGCAGGACGTTTTCCAGATTCTCGCGCGTCAGAAACGCCTCGTAGCGCATGGAGGCGAAGACGCAGACCAGGACCAGCGCGATGAGTGCGCCCTGCCGCTGGATGAAGGATGCGATCTTCGCTCGCGCCACTCTCCCGCGCGTTGATTCCATCTCGTCAATTGTTGTGCTTGCCTGGCTCATAAGCTTTTTATTTATCCGGGGCAAAGGCCGCTTCGTTGTTTCAACAGGTAGCGGGTCAATTTATTCTTGAGTGAGTGGGACAGCATTATTCACCACCTCAGACACAGAGCGCACAGAGTAAGCACAGAGAAGAAGATTCAATAACTCTGTGCTTACTCTGAGTCCTCTGTGTCTGCGGTGGTGAACGCCCCTCTCATCTTCACTCAAGACAAATTGAATCACTACTTTTCACTTCTACTGCTTCATGCCACCTTCGGTCTTTGAATGTAAACGGCGATCAGGATGATGGCCGCCTTCAGGACCAGCGACCACGAGAAGGGGATGAGCAGCATGTTAAAGCTCGTCGTGATGACCTGCATGATAAGCGCGCCGATGAGCGTGCCGACGATGGTCGCGCGCCCGCCCGTGAGAGGCGTGCCGCCGACGACGACCGCCGCGATGGCATCGAGTTCGATGTTGAGTCCGACCTTGGCCGCATCCGATGCGCCGAGGCGTGCCGTCTCTATCAACCCCGCGATGCCCGCCAGCAGCCCGCTGATCGCATAGACCATAATCTTGGTCCGGTGAACTTTGATGCCCGCGAGTCGTGAAGCCGCCTCGTTGCCCCCGACCGCGACGACGTAACGCCCGAAACTCGTCGCGCGCATCACGAAGATGCTGGCGGCGACGACCAACAGCATAATCAAGACCTGCACCGGCACTGGTCCAATATAACCTTTGCCCAGATACTCGAAGGCCGGGTTGCTGAAGGGAATCAGTTGGCCGCCCTCGCTCATCACCTGCGCGACGCCGCGCCCCGTGATGAGGACGGCGAGCGTGACGATGATGGGCTGGATGCGAAAGCCTGAGACGAGCGCGCCGTTGAGACAGCCGACCGCGAGCGCGACCGCGAGCGCCAGCAGGACCGCCACGCCGACGCCCCTATCGAGCGAGGTTGCCGCTAACGCAGACGCAATCGCCATCACCGAACCGACGGACAAATCTATCCCGCGCGTGGCGATGACCAGCGTCATCCCGACCGCGACGAGCATGGTGGGCGCGACCTGTAACAGGATGTTCCAGAGATTGTTCGCGGAGGCGAAGTTTCTGGTGAAGATGACGTTGACCAGGACCAGCAGGATGAGCGCGAAGAGCGCCCCGTAGGTTGGGCCAAGCTGGACCAGTCGCCCCCACAGACCCGAACCACCCGCCGAGCGATTTACCTGCGTCGCATCCTGCATAAATTCTCTTCTCTCCCCGGTTCAAACGATTGCTCGAAAGGTCTCTCGCACGACCTCTCTCAAATAAAACCTCGCCTCACTTACAACACCCTGGACAAACTCCACAGGACCATTAATGCCAGCGCTGATGTCATCCTCACGGGCTTCCATGCTGAGACGGTCTCTTCCGCGCCAGCCGTCGTCGCCGCAAGTGTGGCTTCACTCGCGGGCACATCCAAGATATTCGTCTCCGCCTGATGAACCGCCTGGTGCGCCTTCTTCATGGACTTTCCGATGACCCTCGCGGGAGCGCCGCAGATGAGAAAGATGAAGTATTGCAACGGCGCGACGAACAACAGCCAGGCTGAGACGACGATGATAAAGACGATGGAGAAAAAGCCGCTGATGAAGAGATCGAAAACGTGCATCAAGGTTTGGGCCAACTGCGAGACCGCGCCCCACACGTCCGAGTCAACTGGTCCAATTTCAGGATGATGCGTCGTGTGATGGTCGGCTGTGTCCCGCTTGAAATCCGCCCCGACGGCCTGAAGCGGGCCTCTCATCAAACGCAGGCAGGCGCTCGCGTAATGGAACGGATGCGTTGAGATGAGTTCTCTATCCTGGTCCAGATTCAAGAGGAGCGTGACGAAAGTGAAAGCCAGGCTGATGAAGTAGCCGTATTTCAAATAGAGGCTCAGGTAGTTCGCTCCGAAGAGATAACGCACGAGCAGGTAGACGCTCAAAATCAACGCGGCCATCAAGACCAGCGCGGCGAGACCCGTCAGCACAGACCACTGGCCGTCTCTACGAACACTGGAAACTATCCTTCTCTCTTTGAGCAGATCAATCATCAATCTCACGAAAGAACAACTTGAAATCGAACTATAGCGGTTTGCAGTTGAATGCGACTACGTGTCAGTCCCGCCTGCTTAAGCCGGGCGGGTCTCTAGCTCAAACAGGAACCCGCCCAGCTTAAGCAGGCGGGACTGACACGGACGCTTGCCGCAATGCTCGCATCCAATTGAGAACCGCTATAAGACAAAGCAGTGAAACTAAATCAGGAGACTCCGCATCATCCAAAGACTACGATGCGCTCTCTTCACCTTTGCCTTTAACCTTTTTACTTTTGCCCTCTGCTTCAGCGCCTTCGGCCATCGCGTGGATGATGGCGTCCTGTGAAATCTGCGTGCCGCGCAGTTCCGCCGCGCGCTGCCCGTCGCGCATGACGATGACGCGCGAACTGCCCTCGACGAGTTCTTCCAACTCGGATGAGATCATCAGCACGCCGAGTCCTTCGCTCGCCAGTTCGTTGACCAACTCCTGTATCTCGCCCTTCGCGCCGATGTCTATGCCGCGCGTCGGCTCGTCCAGAATGAGGAACTTCGGGTTCTTGCAGAGCCAGCGCGCGAGCAGGACCTTCTGCTGATTACCGCCGGAGAGTTCGCGTATCTTTTGTTCGGCGCTGGATGCTTTAATGCTCAGGCGCTTCATAAAATGGTCCACTATAAACTGCTGCTTCTCGCGCGAGACGATGCCGAATTTGGTGAGCGCGGGCAGCGCCGCGAGCGTCAGATTTTCGCGCACGGAGAGTTCCGGGATGATGCCTTCGGCCTTGCGGTCTTCGGAGAGAAAGGCCAGCCCCGCGTCAATCGCATCGCCGGGCGCGCGAAGCTTAAGCCGTTTGCCTTCGAGGTAGACCGCGCCGGATTCGACCGCATCAGCGCCGAAGATGGCGCGCGCCGTTTCCGTCCTCCCGGAACCGAGCAGGCCCGCCATCCCGACGATCTCGCCGCGCGCCGCATCGAGCGTCACGTTATTTAATTTGCGACCGCGCTTTAAATGTTCCGCGCGCAGCAGCGGTTCCTCTTCGCTCTTCGCCTCGTGATGCTCAAATCGCGTCGTGCCCTGTCGTAACTCTTCGCGCTGTTTGCCGAGCATAAGGCATACCAGGTCCAATTTTTCCAACCCCGCGAGCGGGCGCGTGGCGACATACTTGCCATCGCGCAGGACGGTCACGCTGTCACAGATGGTATACAGTTCATCAAAACGATGACTGATATAAACGACCGCCGTTCCCTGCTCTTTCAAACGGCGAATCACGTCGTAGAGAATCTGGACCTCTCGCTCTGTCAGAGAACTGGTCGGTTCGTCCAGGACCACTACCTTCGCGCCGAACGAGACGCCGCGCGCGATGGCGACCATCTGGCGCAGAGCGATGTTAAGACTTCCGAGCGTCGCGCGTGGGTCTATCAACAGCCCCAGATTCTTGAGCACGTCACCAGCCTTGCGGTTCATCAACTTCCAGTCAATCAAACCGAAGCGTCGCGGCTCGCGTCCCAAATAAATATTCTCCGCGACCGTCCGAAACGCGAGCAGGTTGACCTCCTGGTAAACGGCGACGACGCCCGCATCCTGCGCCTCTTCCGGCGAGCGAAATTCGACTGACCGGCCTTCCAGCCACATCTCTCCCGCGTCGCGGCGATAGGCCCCCGTCATGATTTTAATCAGCGTGGATTTGCCCGCCCCGTTCTCTCCGACAAGGGCGTGGACCTCTCCACGCTCAAGCGTCAGGTTCACCCCATCAAGTGCCCTCACGCCCGAAAAACTTTTCCTGATGCCCTCCATGCGGAGGAGTGTTTCAACCATAAAAACCATCCAATAGTCTGGAGTCCAGAGTCTGGAGTCATGAGTCGGAAGAGAAAACTGCTTTTGACTCCAGACTCCGAGACTCCTGACTTGCCTTTAGTATGCTTCGTTGACGAACTGCGGCGCGTTGTTCTGGTCGAAGAAGCGGTCTGGGACGATGATTTTGGTGGAGACTTTCTCGCCGTTGAGATGCTTTTCGAGCGTGTCGAAGGCGATTGGCCCAAAGCGCGGATTGCATTCGACGCTGACATTCATCGTGCCCTGTGCGATGGCTTGCAGCGCGGCCTTCTCGCCGTCCACGGAGACGACCAGGACATCCTTGCCCGGCTTCATCCCCGCTGCTTGCAGCGCCTGAATCGCGCCGAGCGCCATCTCGTCGTTGTGCGCGTAGACGGCTGTGATTTCCTTGCCCTTCGACTGGATGATGTTCTCCATCACCTTCTGTGCGGTGGCGCGTGTAAAGTCTCCCGTCTGGCTGGCGATAATCTGCATCTCAGGCTTGTCCTTAATCGCATTCTTGAAGCCTTGCGAGCGGTCATTGGCGACGGAAGAGCCAGCCGTGCCCGTCAACTCCACGATACCGCCCCTGCCGTTCGACTGCTTCACCAGCCACTCGCCCGCGCGCTGTCCCTCTTCGACGAAGTTCGAGCCGATGAACGTGACATAGTCTTCGCCAGCCTTGCCCGCAGCCTCGCGGTCAATCAGAAAGACGGGGATGCCAGCCTGCTTCGCGGCCTGTATCGCCGGGGCGAGTCCCTCGAATTCGCGCGGCGCGAGAAAGATTGCCTTGACCCTGCGCGCGATGAGGTCTTCGACATCCGAGACCTGCTTGGAGGTCTGCCCCTGCGCGTCCGTCACGACCAACTCGTACTTGTCGCCGCGCTTTCTCGCCTCCTCCTTCATACTGTTGGTCTCCGCGATGCGCCACGGGCCGTTGTTCTCCATTTGCGAAAAGCCGACGACGATTTTGCCGCCCGTGCCCCCGCCGCCCGCGCTCTTCTTCGCGCAGGCCGCAGACATAACGAACAAGGCCATGACCGCGACCAGCGAGACCGCGATGTATTTACGTTGCTTGATGGATGATTTCATGATCCCTCTTCTCCAATGGATTTAAAGGTCCAAAAATATGCTCCGCCGTGGAAATGCTTCTCCACGCGATTCAACGCGATGGAGTAATACGCAGCGAGCCGAACCTGGCGACGGCTCCCTCTGCCCCGCCGCCCGTCAGCGCCACGCGCACGCCCCTGTCCCAGGGCGGCAAATACTGTCCTTCCATTTCATCCCCGACATTTTTCCAGTCGCGCCCGTTCGTGCTCATCGCAAAGCGAAAACGATGGCCGTCCTTCGCCGTCAGGCGCAGCCAGATATTATTTGAAGCGGGCGCGTCCACATCTCCAACAATCGTGTCCACGGTCTTCTCTCTTTTGAAGACCACGACCTTGCCGCTGCCGACCGCCACGCCGAGAGCATTCTCCAGATCGCCGAACGCGCTGAGGCCCGCGAACTGGCCCGGCTTCATCCCGCTCAGGTTGACGGTGGTGGTCGCCACGTAGTTGCCGACGGTCGTCGAGCGCGCGACGACAGCCGCCAGCATATCGCCCGGATGAGCCGTCGTCTTCGACGAGAGCAAGAGCCATCCGCCGTTCGACGCATCAATCCGCGCGACGGGGGCGCTGCTTTGCGGCCACTGCCAGCCCGGCATTAATTTTGGACCAGCGAACTCGTCAACGAATAAATACTCCGCGTTGCGCTCGCGCGCGCCGAGCGGCGACGCAGAGCGTCCCGTTGGCCCATGCCCCCCGTTGATGTTGGGCCAACCACCCTTGCCCCAACTCACCTCATCGAGCAGCGCCTCACGCCCGACGTAGACGGTATCCCCCGCGTGATAGGCATGATAAAGAAGAAAGTCTTTGCCGTTCTGGTCCGAGACGATGCTGCCGTGTCCGGGGCATTTCCAGGTCTCGTTGCCGCGCAGGATGGGGTTGCCCGGATTCTTCTCCCAGGGGCCTAGAACTTTGCGCGAGCGAGCCACGCCGAGAGCATAATTGCACTCGCGCCCGCAGCAGGCGTTCCCCGAATAGAACAGGTAAAACCAGCCGTCGCGGCGCAGGATAAATGGACCTTCAACCAGTTGCGCCTCCCATGAAGCATCGTTGCGAATCAACTCCTTGCGCTCGCCCGCCAGTTTCGTCCCATCGCTCGAAAGTTTTTGCGCCCAGATGGGCGTCGGCTGGTTGCGGCTGTTGCCGTCTTCCTTCCAGACGAGGTAACGCTCGCCGCGCTCGTCCGTTACCGGCACGGGGTCAATCGAGCCGTCATCCTGGCAGATAATTGGACCATGATCCGTGTATGGACCGTTGGGCCTATTGGCCGTGGCGACCGCGACGCAGAGCGGGCCGTCCGGTTTTTTATGGCCCACGTAATAAACGAAGTAGCGCCCGCGATATTCCGAGATTTCCGGTGCCCAGTAATTTCCGTTGGACCAATCCGGTCGCTTCTGAAAGACTGCGCCCGTGACCTCCCAGTTGACCAGGTCGCGCGAATGCAGGATGGGAAACTCCGGTGCCCAATCCGAAGAAGTCGAGGTGGCCCAGTAATCCGCCCCGACGCGGATCACGGAAGGGTCCGGGTAATCTCCGGCGATGGCCGGATTTTCATAAGTCGCACGCTTCTGCGCCGTCGCACCCGCCATGCAAGCCGAGAGCAGAGTCAAAGCGAGCGCCGCTTTGAATAGTATCGCTTTAAATAATGACCGGCTGATGTGTGTTCTCATCTTTTACAAAATCCCTTACCGTTCTGGCCCAGAAATCTTTGCGTCTTCTTTGCGCCTTTGCGTGAGATGGTTTCTCGCTGGTGGCGCAAAGGCGCAAAGAAAGAGCATTCGTCTTACACTCTATGGCTCGCCTGCGCCGTCGAACCGCGTATCACGAGATGGGTCTGGATGTGCATTTCCAGCCCTTGACGGTTCGCTCCCTCTATGGTCAGCATCAAGGCTTCGACGGCCCGACGGCCAAGCTCCGTACGCGGCAGGCAAACGGTCGAGAGCGGCGGGTCCGTCAACTCCGCGAATGCTATGTCGTCAAAACCTATGATGGACAAATCGAGCGGAATCCGCACGCCGCTCGCGCGGCACTCCTGCATCACTCCGAGCGCCATCATGTCGTTAGCGACGATGACGGCAGTCGGCAAGTCGCCCGCCGACAACATCTCTCGCGCCGCCCGTCTTCCGCCTTCGAGTCGAAAGTCTCCCTCGTACACGGGCGTGGCGGGCGCATCTTCCGGCAGATGGCGCGCGATGCCGCTCTGAAAAGCTTCGAGCCGCTTGATGGCCGAACGCAGCCTGCCTGGGCCACCGATGTAAGCGATCTTCCGATGGCCCAGCGAGACCAGATGGCCCACGGCTTCGTCTATCCCCGATTCATAATTGACGAGCAGGTTGCTCATACACTCGCCAGCGGAACCCGAATCCAGAAAGACCACTGAGACATGACAGCGCGCGAGTTCGTCAATCAACGCCGCGTCCATCTCCGAAGTCATGAGGGCGACGCCCGCGACCTTGCGCTGGATGAGCCGCTTGATATAACCGGACGTGCGTTCGGCATCATAATTCGTATTCAAGAGAATCAAATCATAACCGCGCTCGAAGGCCGCCGCCTCTATGCTCTTGACCAGTTCGGGGAAGAACGGATTGGCGATGTCCGAGACGAGCACGCCCAGCATATTGCTCCGCCCGGAGGCCAAACTGCGCGCGTGTGCATTCGGATAATAGTTGCACCTCTCAATCGCGCTTAAGACCTTCTCACGCGTCGGCTCCGTGACGTACCTCGAATTATTAATGACGTGCGACACGGTCGCTGTCGAAACCCCCGCCTCGCGCGCCACGTCTTTAATACGCATCTCTTTCAACAGTCAGGAGTCTGGGAGTTTGGAGTCGTGAGTCAAGAGCAAGAGCCTGTCTTTCGACTCACGACTCCAGACTCTCAGACTCCTGACTCTGTGTTATCTCCTTCGCGCCCGCGCCCGGCTCTGAGTCATAGATGGTCGGGTGTTGGTTGGTAGCTTTATTATATTCCCTGTCAATGGTCTCGCGGAACTCTTGGAGCGCATCGCGGCGGACGAGATTGACAGTGCTCCCGCCGAACCCGCCGCCCGTCATGCGCGCCCCCACGACGCCTTCAACCTTGAGCGCAATCTCCACCATGATGTCCAGTTCTCTGCAACTGACTTCGTAATCGTCGCGCAGGCTCTCGTGTGAGAGGACCATTAATTGGCCCATCTTTTCCAACTCGCCCGCGCGCAAGGCTCCGGCTGCGGCGAGGGTGCGCGCGTCCTCCGTCACGACGTGGCGACAGCGTCGCCTGATGGGTTCGGGCAATAGCTCTTCATGCTTTTCAAAATCACGCACGCTGACATCCCTCAACGCGCGGATGCCCGGCAAGACTTCGCTTAATATCAAAACTCCGCGTTCGCATTCCGCGCGCCGCGTGTTGTACTCCGAAGAGGCCAGCGCGTGATTGACATTCGTATCGCAGATGGCGACGACCATGCTCGTCGTATCGAGCGGCAACGGTGTCGCCGTCAACTCCCGGCAATCAATCAGGAGCGCATGTCCTGCTTCACCGAAAGCTGCCACGAATTGGTCCATTATTCCGCACTTCGTCCCGACGTACACATGCTCCGCCTGTTGTCCCGCCAGCGCGAGCGAGACCCTGTCAATCTCTACTCCCGATAGAGAGAGCAGCGCCAGCCCGACGGAGACTTCCAGCGCGGCGGAGGAAGACAACCCAGCGCCCACCGGCACATCCGAATCAATCGCCAGGTCCGCGCCGCGTAGTTGCGCGCCACGGCTCAGCAAAGATTGCGCGACGCCCTCCACGTAATCCAGCCAGATGCCTCTACGTGTTGGCCCAGGCTGGTCCAGATCAAATTCGGCGGACTCTTTGAGGCTCAGCGAATGAACACGCACGCGCCTATCCTGACGCGGCGCGGCGGCCACGACGGTCGCGCGCTCAAGCGCCATCGGGAGGACAAAGCCATCGTTGTAATCCGTGTGCTCGCCGATGAGGTTGACGCGGCCCGGAGCGCGAAAGAGCCTCGGCTGAGTGCCGTAAATCTCGCGAAAAGCGGCGCGCAATGTGTTCGTCTCAATCAACTTTCTCGCGCGCCTCCTGCATCCTGATGGCCGTCTCTATTACTGGTCCAGACGACGGGCGTGACGTGCGAGCGAAGCTCCGCTGCCTTCTCTTCGGCCAGCGTGTCGTTGATGAACATGCCCGCGCCCGTCTCGCTGCCCGCCAGATATTTAATCTTAGTCTTCGTCCTCAAAGGCGGATAAAATTCTATGTGGAAATGATAGTAAGAATAAGAGCCGTCATGCGAGCCATCATACAGGCCGTTGTCCACGGGGCGCTGATGCATGACCATCATGTAGGGAAACGAGATGTCGAAGAGATGGTCGAAGGCGACGATGACCATCTTGATAATCTCCGCCAGGTCCTTCTGCTCGTCGCGGCTCAAATCCGTGAGCGCTTGCAGGTGGCGCGAGGCATAGATGTGGACCTCGTAAGGCCAGCGCGCGAAGAAGGGAATGACCGCGATGAAGGAACGATTCTCCGCGACGATGCGCCGCCCGTCGCTTCGCTCTTGATTAATAACATCACAGATGAGGCAGCGAGCCGTGCTTTGATAATGAGCGAGTGACTGGTCCAATTCGCGCGCGACGCGCGGCGGGACGAAAGGGTAAGCGTAAATCTGCCCGTGCGGGTGATGGAGGGTGACGCCGATGGCCTCGCCCTTATTCTCGAAGACGAAGATATATTCGACGAAGTCCAGCTTGCTTAACTCTTGATAGCGCTCTGTCCAGACGCGCACCAGCTTGTCAATCTGTTCGACGGGTTCATCCGCGAGCGTCGAAGAATGATGCGGCGAATAGAGCACGACTTCGCAGACGCCCTGGCCGGGTCGCACCGGAGTGAGGTCCGTGCCTTCGACGGCGGGCGGTGGCGGGTCGGGTTTGAGGCTCGGAAAACGATTCTCGAAAACGACCACGTCGTAATCGCTTTCGGGCACTTCCGTGGGAAAGCCTCCGGGCTGAGTCGGGCACAGGGGGCAGTGGTCCTTGGGCGGCAGGAAGGTGCGGTCCTGCCTTTGTGTCGCCGTCGCCACCCATTCGCCGAGTAAAGGATTCCAACGAAGCTCAGACACTCAACGTTCCTCCTCCGCCTGCGGTTTCGCTTGAGGCTCGACTCTCTTTGCGCTCTCGATGTCACTGCTCGCTTCCGATGGCGCGGCCTCGTCTTCAAAAGTGTAGAAGATTAAGTAACGACCGTCTTCCAGCGTGATTCGTCTTTGCTGCATCTGGCTCAACCTCATCGTGTTGAAGGTTCAACTCCGTCTTTCATCTTCACTCAATCTCAAACTGAATCACGATCACTTATTTCTTCATCAAACTTGCCTTCGGCGCGAAGTTCGGTGCGCGCGTATAGCGAATCATCGCGTCGAGCAGGTGCGTCGCGTAAGGGTCGCGCCCGTACGCGTCGAAGCGATAGGTGGTGGCGAAAATCTTCGCTTCGCCCGCGCGCATTCCCATCGCCAGCGCAGCGTTGTTGTTGAGCCATCCATAGAAGATGCCCGACATGACATCTCCGTAATCTTCACCGCGCACGCCCTGAATGATGAAGCGAGGGATGCTTGCCTCGGCCTCGAAGCCGGAGACTTTGTTGAAGGCGATGGTCTTGAAGGGCAACTCTCCTGCGCGTATCCAGTTGAAATTTGTCACCCAGTTGCCGTCCAGGTCCGAGCCTGCGCGCGGCGTCACTTTGAAATTGGAGTCCGCGGGCAGAGCCTCTTTCGTTCCGGCGAGGAGAATCGTCAGCCCGCCTTTTTGCAGGTAAAGCTGCACGCGCCTGTCAATCACAGTGGTGATGAGCGTGCCGAATTTGTTGTTCGGGTCAAACTGTAGCACCGTGTAACCCGCCGCGCGCAACGCCTTCATGAGCGCAGGCTCGACGCTGTCTTCGTCAGGCGCATAGACCATCAGCGCCGTGTGTATCTCCGGCGCAGGTTTCGGAAAGATGAAAAGGTCGTAACTGTTTTCCGCGAGGAGAGAGCCATCGCGCCCGCTCACCTTGAGGAGCAATCTCAAGCGGCGCGCGGCGTTGACCTGCGGCGCGGGAAAAGAGATTGACGGCAGCGGCGCGACGCTCGCGCGTTTGATTGGTCCATTAATGGGGAGACTCCCTTTGGACCCGGAATCAGTGGACCAATAAAGACGCGCGCCGCTCAAATCCCTGGCGCTGTAATGAGAGAAGAGCGTCGGCATCTCAACGCGCTCGCCGCTCGTATAGTTGACCTTCTGCGGGCGCGCGAGAATCACGTCTGGCTGTTGAACCTTCGCAAGCTCTGCGGCGTAAACTTTCGGGTTGCGCCACATGTCCATGAGACCGTTGACTTCCCAGTTGATGTCCGTGAACTCGGTAATCACGTAGCCCTGAATGGAGCCGCGAGAGCGTATCTCTTCAATCTCATGTTTGAGCGAGACGAATTGATGCCACTCAGTCTCTTCGGCCAGCGCGTTGTAGTCCTTGAAGAGACTTGCGAATCCGAATTCTTTGAAGCGATCAAAGAGACCCGCCGGACGCGTTACCTCTCGCCCGGCGAAATCGCGGTCGAACCACCACGGCAAATCCTTTGGCAGCTTTGGCAGACCCCAGTTGCCGAACTCCGACAGCACGAGCGGTTCCTGCCCTGTCCTTTCGGCATCGCCATGCGGGCTGAAGTTCCACTTCGGATGCGTCGCAAAATCCGCGACCCAGCTATCAAAAGCCGCGCGGTCATCCGGGATAGAGTTGTAGCGATGATTGTCTTCGATGTCCGTGCGGACATGGAAATTGTCGCAGCACGCGCTGTTATCAACTATCAGGCGACCGAGCGGCGCGGTCAGTATCTTCGCTCTCGCAAAGGCCGCGCGCAGCCACTGGCGCTGGTCCTGTTGTTTGAGGTCCGCGCCCCACGATTCGTTGATGATGCTCTGGATGACGATGGACGGGTGATTCCAGTCGCGCTGGACCTGCTCCGCGAAAATCTTCTCGCCGCGCACGGCGGCCTTCGCGTTGAAGTGGTTGAAGTCATTCCATGAAGGTATCTCGTACCAGACGAGCATTCCGACTTCATCCGCGACTTTGAGATAAACGGGGTCGGGGACCTTGATGTGACAGCGCAGCAGATTGAGGCCCAGCCGCTTGCCCTTGAGCATCATGTCGCGGACATACTCTTCGGACGGCGGTGTGTAGATGGTCTCAGGATAAAAATCCTGGTCCAGCGCCGCGATCATGTAGAAGGGTTGGCCGTTGAGATAAAACTTATTGCCGCGCGCTTCAAAAGTGCGAAAGCCGAAACGCGCGCTCGCGCTGTCTGAATAAGAGCCAGCCAGAACACGACCATTTTCGACGGCCATCGTTTTAATAATCAGCGTATAAAGAGACGGCTTATCCGGCGACCAAAGCTGTGGCGGAGAAGGGAGATGTTCAAGATAGGTATGCTGGCCGGATGTTCCCGCCAGCAAGCTTCTCCGATAAACATTTTTCCCCTGAGGATCGTTCAAGAAGATTTCAAGGTCAACGAGCGCATCTTTATCCTTTTGAGTTACTCCGCCAAGTTTCAAATCCAATTGAAAGTCGCCGTTGACTTGCGGCGTTACATGAATTTGCTCGATATAAAATCGCGGGCGTATCTCTAAAGTCACGGGTTGCCAGATGCCGCCCGTCTGCACGTACCAGTTCTGCTTGCCGTGCGGTATCTCTTTGTAGAGCATATCTGGAAAGCGCGCGGCGTTCTCCTTCTCATCCATCGGCGGGTCTATCACGCGCACGAGGAGTTCATTCGCGCCGGGTTTAATTTCCTTCGTGATGTCTAAGTCGAACGGCGTATAGCCGCCCTCGTGCGCGCCGACCTGCTGGCCGTTGACGAAGACCTCGCAGTAGTAATCAACCGCGCCGAAGCGCAGGAGCACATGACCGTCCGGTTTGACCTGCGGGGCAGCAAAGCGCGTGCGATACCAGGCCACGCCCATGTAATCGCGCAGGTCCGCGAACTGCGCGTTCCATGAGAGACCGACGCGCGCGCTGCGCCAGAGGGACGGGTCCGAGGACAGCGCTTCGGGCTTCCTGGCCGTGCCCGCCTTGTCCGCGAAGAACTGCCAATCCTGGTCCAGCTTGATAACCTGCGCGGAGACGTGCGCGGCGCAGGAGAAGAGCAGCCAGAGCAAAAGGGCGCAGGCCGTTCCGGCTGTTCCAAAGGGCGCTCGTCTATCTTGTATGCGTTTCATCATCCGGCGCGATACATCTGTCTGTACTTGATTTCGTCAGTTAGTGATTCAGTTTGTCTTGACCGCTTATGAAAGAGGAGTTCACCACCGCAGACACAGAGAGCACAGAGGACGCACAGAGTTGTTGAATCAATTTCTCTGTGCTGACTCTGTGCTCTCTGTGTCTGCGATGGTGAGTTCACAATTTCGCCTTCATCCAATGAAAGTAGGTCTCTTAACTATTTTCCAAAACAGCTACTGTCAGTCAGGACTGTTTGGGCGTCACGACGCGCACGTTGTCCCAGTTGTTTTCCGATGAGCCGAAGCCGTAGAGCATGACGTGAAAAGAGCGCGGCAGATTCTTGATGGTCTTTTGCAGGCCCGGCTGGCCGTTGAGCATGAAGAAGAATTCATCGCCGCGACGGACGATGCCGAGCGTCGGATGCTCTACCTTGGTTCCGAGCTTGCGGTTGTCCAGGCGCTCGCCCCTGCCGTCAATCACGGACCATGCCTCGAACGTGCCTTCGCTGGTGAGAATCCACTCGATGCGATTGCGGCCCGTGCTGTCGAACATGATGGAGATGGTCGCAAAGCCCAGGGGGAGACTTTTCTGGCCCTCTTCGGGAAGCGCCGTGCCGACCCTGGCGACCGTCGCTTCGACGATGAAACGGTCGCTGGTAAAGCCCTGCTTACTGCGCACGCCGAAGCGCGAGCCGCCCATCCCGCGCTGACGTAGCTGCCCCTCTTTGACTTCGATCTTGCCGCCGCTCGCTCCTTCAAAAGTGAAACGCTCCCACTTGGTTTGGTCCAGAGCGTTCCCGTCAAAATCGTCGCTCCACTCGTCAACCACGGGCGCACCCTGAGCCTGCGCCCCGGTTTGACCCTGTGAAGCGGCTGGCTGCTGCGCGCTCGCCATCATCACCGCACCACAGAGAATCATGCAGCACGAAACAAGACGAGAAAAAATCAACATACAGAAACCCCCTCGCTGATAACTCGGAACTGACACAAAGAGCCAGCCCCTCAAATCAAAACCTCATACTCAAGACTTCAGACTTCAAACTTTAAAACTTTCAGACTCCCGACTCTAGACTCTCAGACTCCCCACTTAAAACATCACGTTGGCGAGACGGCGGACAATCTCGCGCCGCTCGTTTTGCGCCTGCTCTTTCTGCTCGTCGCTGAGGCGCTTGAAGGTTGCGAGCGCGACCTGTGCCTCGCGCTCGCGCTTGAGGCGTGTGTAGACGCGGCCAAGTTGATAGTGCGCCTCAGCCAGATTCGGATTTAAAGCGATGACGCGCTCAAGCTGTGCGACGGCATCCTCAAGGCGATTAAGGCGCACATAGAGTTTGCCAAGCGCGAGACGCGCGGGCGCGAATGATTGGTCCAGTGCGACGGCGCGCTGGAGATGCGATTCGGCGCGCGAGAGGTCCGGCGAAGTTTCCTTGAGAATCGCGTCGGCCAGAAGGTAGTGCGCGACCGTTAATTTTTCGTCAACGGCGAGCGCTCGTTCGTAGTCCTCAATGGCGCGCGCGTACTGGCCCTGCTCCGCCTCCGTCATGCCTATGTAAGCGAGCGCGGGCGCAAACTTCCGGTCGGCTTCAAGCGCATGCTGAAAATCTCTGGCGGCCTCTTCGGCGTTATGGTCCGCGAAGTGCGCGATGCCGAGGGCGAACCAGAGACGCGCCGAATTGGGAAAGATCTTGAGCGCTTCCTGCAAGCGGAGGACGGCTGCGCCGGGCGCCTGCGTATCCGTCAGGAGCATCCCGTAGCGGAAGCGATATTGCTCGTTGCGCGGGTCGCGCTCGATGGCGAGACGCATCGCCGGGATGGCGTTCTCGACGTGCCCGCTCATCTCGTAGACATCCGCCAGCGCGGCGTAAATTGGACCAGCCTCAAGGCCGCGCGCGACGGCCCCTTCCAGCGTGCGGCCCGCAGCCTGTATGTCTTTGCGTGCCATGTGAGCACGCGCGAGCAGGAGTATGACATCCGCGCTGTTCGGGGCGGCCTGCAACGAGGCGTTCAATTCGTTGACGGCTTCATCCGCGAGGCCCGCGCCGAGCAGCGCCGCGCCGAGTTCCGCACGCGCCTGCGGTTCGATGAGACGGCCCCGCGCGCCCGCTATCTGTTCTTTATAGTCAGCGTAAAAACGTGCCGCCGCAGTTGTCTCGCGCTGGCGCAGCGCGATCACCAGAAGGTCGCGCGCGATCTGCGCGTCGGGCGCGATGGCGCGCGCTCTTTCTAATAGTTCGCGCGCCTGTTGGAGTCCTTCAGGCGTGTTGGCGGCAAAGCGAATCTGGGCCAGATTGATGAGCGCGCTGGGCTGGTTTTTGTCTAGACGCAGAGAGATTTCAAATTGAGTCGCGGCCTGTTCCCGGCGGCCCATGCGGAGCAATATCGCGCCGTGATTATTGCGCGCTTCGGGCGAGAGAGGGGCGGCGATGGCGGCTGCGGAAAAATGTTTTTCGGCCTCGACCAGATTGCCTTCGCGGTCAGCGATGACGCCGAGGTAGGTGTGCGCCGCGACGTTGTCCCTGTCAACTTCGAGAGCGCGTTGGAATGATTGACGGGCCGCGTTTAAATCGTCGCGTTCGAGCGCCGCCGCTCCTTCGTTGACGAGCGCTGCGGCCTTCTCTTTCGCGGGAGCGGTCTGGGCCTGAACGGCAAGCGCCGTGCTCCACGTTCCGATGATGAAGGAGAGCGAGAAGATTAAGGAGAAGACGGATGCGATGCGCGTCGAACGTTCGGATTGTGTATGAGAGTTGAATCCGTTATTGAGCGTACGCGGAAAATAATTCACCGCAGAGGCAGTATAGAGGACGCGCGGAGAGTATCGCTTGACGCTCTGCGCCCCCTCCGCTGTAGCTCTGCGCCTGACTGTCTTTTCCATATCGTCAACCGCTCTTGGGCCTCACTGTCTCGCCGTTAAAAGACGAGCGGCGCGGGAAGAGTTGATGGACACTTTCCCGCGCCGTTCGCCTCTCAGACCGTGTTGACTAGTAGATGAAGCGCACGCGAATCTGGACGATGCGTGGGCCATATCCGGCATCAATGCTTGAGAAGCTGAAGCCGACTCCCTCGTTGAGATCGCTGCCCGGTTGGTTGAGCCGGTGGCGGTTGAAGATATTGAAAGCCTCCGCGCCCAACTCCAGCGTCATGGTTTCGGTGAGACGCGTTTTCTTGAGCAGGCTGATATTTTCGCTCAGGAAGGGCAGGTCGCGCGCACGGTCAAGGACCGCCGGGGCGTTGCCGAAGAATCGCAACGGGTCCGCGTAGTAACTAATGTAGGCGGGATTGATCGAGCCGCCGACAAACTCCGGCGGTGCGTTGCGATTAAAACTCGGCGGAGTTGAGAAAGCGTTCGGGTTGAAGATTTGCGCGCGACCGTTGACCAGTTGAGTGTTGTTCGTCAGAATCGGCTGCCCGGTCAGGTTGGGACGGATGTCCGTGTTGAAGCCGGTTGGCCCACTCCCCGTAAAGGCATCCTGCCCGGTCAGGCGTATGACTAGCGGCAAGCCTGATTGATAGCGCTGAATGCCGCTCAACTGGAAGCCGCCGAAGAAGAAGTCAGCCCAGCGTCCCTGATTGAGAAAGCGCTTGCCTTTACCGAAGGGAAGCTCAAGCAGGTAGTTGACGACGAAGACGTGCGGGATGCTGTTGGGCGAGACGGACCTCAAAGAGTTGCGGTCGTATGGATTCTGGATGATGCTCCCGATGGGCGAGCCGCCGAAGAGGTCTTCGGATGCATCCGTGATGAGCTTAGAGAAAGTGTAGGAGAGACCGAACTGGATGCCGCGCGCGAATCGGCGGTCGAGTTTGATGGTCGCGGCGTTGTACCAACTGTGTCCCTGGCTCTCAAGCTGATTGCGTATGAAGCCGTACTGCGGGAAAGGCTTCAACGATTGGCCCACGCTGCCGTCGAAACCTGTAAAGACCGCGCCGGGGCTGGCCGCGAGCGTGATGCCCGCGCTCTGCGCGAAGGCACGCTCCGCCGCCGTGACATCGCGGAGCGGCTTGTTCAATAACTCGAAGCCGAGTTTGAGAGCGTTGAGAGGCACGGCGTTGATGCGTCCGAGATCGGACCTCAGACGCGATGCACGGTGTCCCGTGTAGCTCAGTTGGAGCGCGAAGTTGTAGGGCAGTTCGCGCTGTATGTCCACGCCATATTGCAGCGTGCGCCCGGTCTTGAAGTTTTTGTCGAAGTAATCAATGTCGCTGCCGATGAACTGGCCGTTCGGGTCAATCCCCGGCATACTCCTGTAGTTTCGCAGGAAGAGGTCCGGGTTGGCGTCCGCGCCGCCGTTGATGTTGGCGGGGCGCGGCGAGTTGTAACCGATGGTCCCTTCGGTCAGCGTGTTGTTGCCGCCGAAGCCGTAGAGCACCGGCGCGTAGTAGAGACCGATGCCGCCGCGCAAGACCGTTCGATCATTGAGCGAGTAAGCGAATCCGATGCGCGGTCCGATGTTGGAATAATCCGGCTTGGCGAGAGTCTTATACTGGGCCTGTAATCCGCTCTGGCCGCCCGCGCCGACAATCGCGCCGAGACGATTGCCCGCCGCAGGATTCGGCACGGTCGGGTCGAAGCCCCGAAAGCGGTCGTGCGATTCATGACGCAGGCCCGGCAAGTCGTAGCGTATCCCCGCGTTCAAGGTCAGTCGCTGGCTCACCTTAATATCGTCCTGGACAAAGTAGGACTGTGTGAACTGACGCCAACCCGGATCTATCGTCTGCTGGCTATTGAAGGAGAACTCTGTCGCGCCCGTCAGGAGACTCGCAATCGGAAAGCCCTGGCTCGGAATATCGCAACAGTTGTTGGCCGTCTGGTTGGCGCGAAAGTTAATCTCGCCGCCTGGGTCCAGCAATTGATGAACGTTGAACTGCGCCGAACGAACGTCCGCGCCGAACTTCATCGTCTGTCGTCCATGCACATAGGTCACAAAGTCCGAGAGTTCGGCGGCGTTATCGCGCAGCCGGTCGCTGAAGAAGGTCGAGCCGATGCCCTGGTAGGCGCGCACGTTCGGATTGAATGGGTCCGCCGCGTCGCCGTAGCCCGGAAAAGCTATCTTCGGAAAAGCCTTGTTCTGTATAGAGCCTGGACGGAAGCCGAGCGATAGTTCGTTGAAGCCTTCCGTGAAATTCCGGTTGGCGACATCATAGCGGTTGTAACCAGCGTTGAAGTGATTGAGCAGCGTTGGCCCAATCGTGTAGTCATGTTGTAAACGGAAGAACTGCGATTTAAAGAACTGGTTCCAGACTCCGTCGCCGACGAACGGCGCGGGGAAGCGCGGCGCGCCCCCGTTGATGCGCGTGTTGTTGCGGAAGGAGTAGCTGAAGGCCAGTCGCTGTTTCGGCGTCAGGATGAAATCGAGCTTAAAGGTCGGGTTGTTCATCGTGTTCGGGACGGTGGTCGAGGCCAGATAGTTGCGGAACACGCCCGGACGATTCGGCGTCGGGAAGAACTGAGCGATATTAAAGCCGACGGGGTCTATGATGGACCCGCCCGTGACGGGGCTGATGTACCCGCGCAGGTCGTTGCCCGGAATCTGGTTGCGCGCGTTGACGGGCATCGTCGGGTCGTAGATGAAGATTGGCCCACCGTTGCGGCGCAGGATTTCCGGGTCCGTCAGCAGTTCGCCGAAGTCTCCCTGTCTCATTCTGAGGGTCGGGACGGAGACGAGCACGTTCTCGCCCTGCGCGAAGCGATAGCCCTCAAAATTGAAAAAGAAGAAGGCGCGGTCCTTGCCGCTGTAGTGCGTTGGCCCACCCTCGCCGAAGCGCGGCAGCATGATTGGCCCGCCAATATTGCCGCCGAAATCATGCTGGTGGTCGCGGTTGATCTGCAACCCCTGCGCGTTGTTCAGAAAGCTATTGGCGTTGAGAGCGTTGTTTTGAAAGAGGTCATAGACCTCACCGTGATACGCGTTGCCGCCGGACTTGAGCGTAAAGTTGACGACGCCCCCGGAGGAGTTGCCGAATTCGGCGGAGTAGCTGCTGGTCGAGAGCGTGAACTCCTGGTAAGCGTTCGGGCCGGGAGCGACCTCCGTGAAGAAGGTCCCCTTTTGCGTGCGCCGCGTGGCCGCGCCGTCAATCAGAATTTCCGTGCCGAGTCCCTGCCCGCCGTTGATTCTAAAGTTGGAGGCGTTGGTCGCATTGTTGCTGCCGGTGCCGCTGCTGCCCGCCGTCACGTTGCTGTCGAGGAAGATGAAGGCGAGCGGGGTGCGCCCTGCCGCTTCCGACGTAACGAGCAAGGGCAGTTCCTTGACCTGTCGCTCCGTGACGTTGGTCTGGCGTACGGGGGTGTCCGTTTGGAGGACCGGCGTCGCGTCGGCTGAGACGGTCACGACGTTGCTGACCTCGCCTATCTCCAGCTTAAAGTCCGCGCGTCGTGTGACCTGTACGGCGACGATCACATCATTCGCCGTGGCGGTCTTGAAGCCCTGCAACTCTACGGAAATCCTGTAAGGGTCGGCCTTCAATTCGGGCAGCGTATAAGTGCCCTCATCGCTCGTCGTCGTTTCCCTCACCTCGTTGGAGTTGAGGTTGGTGGCGGTGACTTTGGCATTAGGCACAGCCGCCCCGTTCGGGTCCGTGACCGTGCCCGTGACCGTCCCACGGTCGCTCTGGGCTAAAGCCGGAACCGCACACATCAGCAGCAGCAACAGCGCTGCGAGCAACGCAATCGAAAAGGCCCTGTCAGATTTCATGCTTCCCCCTTTGGATAACTCGACCTTGCATCGAGCAGGCAAGTAGTAAAAAGAAAGTTTGCCAGTTGTCCGCACGCTTTGCGCGTCCCGGAAGGAAAGCTTTCCCCCCCAACTTTTCTCACGCCTGGGCGCGTTTCAAAGCTTCGAGCGAACATCCGAGCGCCTGGGGCCTATCCCAAAAGGGAGACCCCGGACCGCCCTTTCGGTTAACAGATGGCCGCTCCAAAAGACTTGTAAGAAAACAACGACGGAAAGCTATTTAAGCGTTTACGTAAACGGTTAACTGGATGCATGGCTTATAACAGGCTGGCCCCTGCGCTGTCAAGATTTTTGTGGGATTCCGTTTAAATTGATTGGCCCAACTCGCTCAGACTCGCTCAGAATTGAACAAAGTGAAGGCTGCGCGTCACGGCTATCTAGCGCGCTTATTAGAACAAGGCTTGCACCAGGATTGCAGTCCATTCCAACGACATCTATTGCGATTGAATTCAGCTACGGTCCGAAAAGCCTGACACTTCCGGCACCACGCAGTGCCTTCGGGTCCGACTTTACGTCTACTTGTTCCATCGCCCCTGTAACGGTGCGGGCGATTACAACGCAGATGTGAGAAAGCTATGTTGTCCATTGACCAGTAGAGTTCAAGGCTGATGCCTTCCCACGGTTGCTTGTGTTCGATGCTGAGTTCGTCTGCGGTCTCAATCCGCTCTGAGCATTTGAAACAAATATTCTTTTCATGCTTCTGTAGCAGATGGAAGAGGACGGACTTTCTTAAACGGTTGGCCGCCGTTCCATGAGGCATACCTAAAAAGGCGCTCTTGCGAGCGCCACTGTCTTTGATACTCTTAGACATTTTTTTAGATGAACAATTAGCGCATACCGGACTTGAACCGGTGGTCTCCGCCTTGAGAGGGCGGCGTGTTAACCAACTACACCAATGCGCCACAAGATTGAGGAATTATAAAACCCCGCGTCCTCGGTTGGCAAGCAGGCGCGGCTCTTTAGACATCAGAGAGCGTTGACGCTGCGCAGTTTTGAGACTCTTTCAAAGCAGGTGCTATACTCTCACAGTTCGCCTGACGGGCGCGCATCCGTGAGAGCGTTGCGCGGTACGCCGCCAGCGCATCAAGCGTACAAGTCTTCCCTGATTGCTGAAGCCGAAACTCGCAAGGGGTTATGCCGAACCTATTCCTGGACCAGAAGAGCATCGCGCCTTCAAGCCGCCGTCCTGAGATACGTCTTTCCTTCCTGATTCACAATCCGAGAGAGGATGCAAGAGGAGCATTGAATGAAGATCGCTGTGTTGCGCGAAACACAAGTTGGTGAGGCCCGCGTGGCGCTCGTCCCGGAATCAATTCGTAAACTGGTGGCCCTCAACATAAAGGCGCTGGTGGAGGGCGGGGCCGGGATCAACGCGGGCGCGACCGACGCTGACTATGTTGAGGCGGGCGCGGACATCTCTACGGAGCGCGCGGCGCTTCTCTCTTCTGCGGACATTCTCGTGGCGGTCACGCGCCCGCCGGTTGAAGACATCCGGCAACTCAAAAAAGGCGCGGTCATCCTGGGCTTCCTGCGTCCTCTGGATGAGCCGGAGGCGCTTGGGCCAATCGTCGCGCAGCACCTCACAGCCTTCGCCATGGAACTCATCCCGCGCACCACTCGCGCGCAGGCGATGGACGCGCTCTCTTCGATGGCGACCGTCGCCGGTTACAAAGCGGTCCTGCTCGCGGCAGACAGCGTGCCTCGCATGTTTCCGATGCTCATGACGGCGGCGGGCACCGTTCCTCCGGCGCGTGTGCTGGTGTTGGGCGCGGGCGTGGCCGGACTGCAAGCCATCGCCACGGCGCGTCGTCTGGGCGCGGTCGTCGAAGGCTATGACGTGCGCAGGGCTGCGGGCGAGCAGGTGCGCTCACTCGGCGCGACGTTTCTCGAAGTTGACCTCGGCGGAATCAAGACGGAGGACGCGGGCGGCTATGCTTTGGAACTGACGGAAGAAGCGATGGGGCGCGGGCGCGACCTGATAGCCACACACGCGCGCACGGCGGATGTCATCATCACCACGGCGCAAGTGCCTGGCAGGCGCGCTCCTTTGCTCATCACGGAAGAGGCCGTCAACGGCATGAAGCGCGGCTCTGTGATAGTGGACCTCGCGGGCGCGACCGGCGGCAACTGCGCGGCAGGCGTGCCGGGCCAGACGATCGAGCGAGACGGCGTGCGTATCATGTCGCCCCTCAACCTGCCCGGCAGCGTGCCTGTGGATGCGAGCAAACTCTACTCGCGCAACGTGACGGCCTTCCTCCAACTCTTGATTAAGGACGGCGAATTGAACATAGACATGACTGACGATGTGGTTGGCCCAACCTGCGTCACGTACGAAGGCCAACCCTTGCATCCGCGCGTGGCCGCCGCGTTGGAAGAATTGATGAGCCGTTAAATCAATCGAAAAGAGAGAGAGCCTTTCATGACTACGGAAACCAGCACTTTATCGCAAACATTAATTCCCGCGCTCTACGTCTTCGCGCTCGCGGCCTTTCTGGGCTATCAGGTCATCTCGCGCGTGCCGCCGCTCTTGCATACGCCGCTCATGTCTGCCACCAACGCCATCTCGGGCATCTCCCTGGTCGGCTCCATCGTCACCGCCGGGGCGCATTACAACACCGTGAGCACCGTCCTTGGATTCGTCGCCGTGACCTGTGCGACGACGAATGTGGTCGGCGGCTTTGTCATCACGGACCGGATGCTGAAGATGTTCAAGCGCAAGGAGACAGCCGTGGCGACGACATCGGAGCAGGACAAGAAGGGATAAGTTCAGAGCGATTTTAAGTTGAGTATATGGAAAGCAATATTCACCACCGCAGACACAGAGCGCACAGAGGACGCACAGAGAAGAAAGTTTAATCCTCTGTGCGTCCTCTGTGTCCTCTGTGCCTCTGTGGTGAGTTCCCCATTCCATACACTCAACCGGGAATTTATCTAAACTTCATCAACGGAAACAAACGTGACTGACTATACGAATTATTTTATAGAGTTCACTTATCTCGCGGCCTCTATCCTCTTCATCATGGGGTTGAAGGGCTTGAGCCATCCTGAATCTGCGCGGCGCGGGATGCACCTGGCGGAGATAGGGATGCTGCTGGCGATTATCGGCACGCTGGTCCACAGAGAAATCGTTAGCTATGAGTGGATCGTGGCGGGGTTGCTGGTGGGGTCTGCGGTCGGGGCGGCGATGGGCTACTGGGTTCCTATGACGGCGATGCCGCAACGGACCGCGCTCTCGCACGCGTTTGGCGCGTTCGCCGCTGCGCTGGTCGGAGTCTCGGAGTATTACAGGCACGGCGCGGCGTTGGGTCAATTTAAGATGGGGGCCATCGGTTTTGAAGTGATGCTCGGCGCGTTGACTACGACGGGGAGCCTCATCGCCTTCGCCAAGTTACAGGGACTCGTGCGCGGGACTCCCGTCACCTACAGGGGGCAGAACGTCTTCAACATGGCGCTGCTGGCCGTCACCGTCGGGAGCTTTATTTACCTGCTCTTCGTGCCGGAGGCGAGTCCGTTCTTTTACATTATGCTGGGGCTGTCGTTCGTCTTCGGCGTGCTGCTGGTGATGCCGATTGGCGCGGCGGACATGCCTGTGGTGATGTCGCTGCTGAACTCTTACGCGGGACTGGCGGCGGCGGCGACGGGCTTCGTGCTCAACAATAATGTGCTCATCATCGCGGGCACGCTCGACGGCTTCTCCGGCTTTATCCTTTCGATACTGATGTGCCGGGCGATGAATCGTTCGATGACCAACGTGCTCTTCGGCGCGTTCGGGAGCGCGCAGGAAGAGGCTGCGGGCGGGGGCGAGCAGGGCTTGATGAGGGAGGTGAGCCTCGAAGACGCGGCGGTCCAACTCGCTTACGCGAGGCAGGTGGTTTTCGTTCCGGGCTACGGGATGGCGACGGCGCAGGCGCAGTATATCGTGCGCGAGTTGGCGAATATTCTTGAGGCCAAGGGCGTCACGGTCAAGTACGCGATTCACCCCGTCGCGGGCCGCATGCCCGGACACATGAACGTCCTTCTGGCCGAAGCCAACGTCCCCTATTCTTCGCTCTATGAGTTGGAGCAGATTAACCCGGAATTTCCTTCGACGGATGTCGCGGTCGTGATCGGAGCCAACGATGTCGTCAACCCTGACGCGCGCGATAATCCGCAGAGTCCGATTGCGGGCATGCCGATTCTCGAAGTTGACCGCGCACGCTCCGTCATCGTCCTCAAACGCGGCAAGGGCAAGGGCTTCTCAGGACTGGAAAACCCGCTCTTCTTCAAGCCCGCGACGGGCATGCTCTACGGCGATGCGAAGGACTCGCTGACGCGTCTCGTGCAGGCCGTCCAGCATGCTTGAAAAGCATTTACGCGACTTGTTTTATTTCCGACGGTAATTTACTCAAGATTAGCTCTTTGATTTCAAGCTTGACGCTCGCCTGATCTATATCAATGCCGACCAGATTGCCGTCCGCGCCATAATCTAAAACAATCCCTTCCGAAACCTCCCTGCTATCTACGCTCGGTTTGGATGAAAGGTCAATGTAAAGCGAATCTGTCTCGGCGTAATAATTTATTCTCATAATTTGAATCCACTATCGGGAAATGCATTGTGTATTGTAACTCTATCCGCCAGAGTTACAATCCTGAAGAGGCGATTGCCAAATTCAGAGACCGGTCCCCAAAAGCGAACTCTGATATTACCTTGAATTTCTACGCGCATTGGATTTTCTATAACTTTAACGCACCACTCTTTTTTGAGATATGGGCGCTTACGCAGAACTTCATTCTCAAAATAGGCAGTGTAATTGTACTCCGTCATGACCTTATTATCTGCCAAAGTGAGAAGATTACCAAAACCTCACATTCTTTCATCCCTCCGCCTTCATCATTGCCTTTAAACTTTCTCGCCCGTTTTACGTATACTCCCAACGATTGAGCACGCATCCGGCCCTTCTGATTTGCCGGAAATTCTATTTTCAGTTGGAGAGCACATGAGAAGATTCTTTATTGTCTTATTGTTAATCGGCGCGATGGCGACGCCGTTTCCCGCCACCTTCGCGCAGAAGCGTGGCGGCAAAGCGAACGCCGCGACGGCCACCGCGACCGCCGCCGTACATGGCGTGGACCAGATTACGGCGCAGCAGATGAGAGATTATCTCTACTTCATCGCCTCGGACGAGATGGAGGGACGCGACACGCCTTCCAGGGGATTGGATACGACCGCCAAGTTCATCGCCATGAATCTCTCGCGCTGGGGCTTCAAGCCCGGCGGAGACGACGGCACCTTCTTTCAACACATCGCGCTCCGTCGTGACAAGATAGACGCGTCGCAGACGCGCCTCGAACTCAACGGGCAAACCTACAAGCCGGGCGAAGATTTCATCGCCGTCGGGAACGGCGGGAGCGCCAGCGGCCAACTCGTCTACGCGGGCAACGGCTGGCTCATCAAGTCGAAAAACATGGATGCTTATCAGGGCATTGACGCCAAAGATAAGATCGTCGTCGTCACCACTTCCATGAACGGTCTCCCGAAAGGCGTCGTGCAGACGGACCTCAAAGGGACGCGCGGCGTGGACTGGATGGACCCCGGCGCATACGCCGAAAAGCAGGGAGCCAAAGCCATCCTGCTCGTCCCGGATTTTCAGATTCTCTCCGGCTGGGAGCGAACTCGTCAGAACTCGATGGAACGCGGCGTGGCCTCAGTCGCAAAAGCCCAGACAGTCAGCAGCAGCGCACCGCTCAGGATAATTCTCTCGCCGAGGCTGGCCGCGACTCTCTTTCAGGGAGAGAAACAGAACGCCAACGCCCTCTTCGATGCTTACGCATCCGGCAACACCGCCGCGCCTTTCGCGCTCAAACCCGACAAGCAGGTGAGCATCAACGTCGTCGCTAAGAATGATCCCGCCAGAACGCAGAACGTCGTCGCCATCTGGGAAGGCAGCGACCCTGTGCTCAAGAACGAGTATGTCGCTGTCGGCGCGCATTACGATCACATAGGCATCAGCCCGACGCCGGACAAGAACGGCGACAGCATCAACAACGGCGCGGACGACGACGGTTCGGGCACGACCGCGATTCTCTCTATGGCCGAAGCGTTGGCCCACACCACGCCGCGCCCCAAACGCTCTATTCTTTTCGTCTGGCATTGCGGCGAAGAGAAGGGCCTGTGGGGTTCGCGCTATTTCACAGACAACCCGACCGTGCCGCTCGACAAGGTCGTGGCCCAACTCAACATAGACATGATCGGTCGCAGCAAAAAGGAAGGCGATACCAATCCCTTGAACGCGGAACTGACCGGGCCCAACGAGATTTACGTCATCGGCTCGACCATGATGAGCACGGAATTGGGCCAATTAAGCAACCGCGTCAACCAGTCGTATCTGAACCTCGGCTACAACGTCAAATACGACGACCCCGCAGACCCGAACCGCTTCTTCTTCCGCTCGGATCATTTCAACTACGCGCGCAAAGGCATCCCCATCATCTTCTTCTTCGACGGCGTGCATGAGGACTACCACCGCCCCGGCGATGAACCGCAGAAGATTGACTACGACAAGATGCAGAAGGTCACGCGCACCGTCTATCTCACGATGTGGGAAGTGGCGAACCTCCCCACACGCCCCGCCGTTGACAAGCCCCTGCCCGAAGCATTGAGAGGAAACTAGAGGCAATGCGGATTGCGGATTGCGGAATGAAGAAGATGATTCAACTTGAGTAATTCTTCTTTCTTCATTCCGCAATCCGCAATCCGCATTGCCCTTCATCTCCATTTGCCGAAGCGTTCCTGCATGTGTTCGCGGCGTTGGTGAAGACGCTCGCGCATGTTGATGAGTTGTTCGCGGCGAAAGCCCAGCATCCAACCCGCAATCATCAGTAGCGAGCCGACCGTGCCGAGATAGACCTTGAGCGGGACTTGCGTCCATTCCACGCTCGTCACCGTCAGGACCAGTAATTCGGTGAGGAGCGTGACGATGCCGATGGAGACGGGCGCGCGCAGTCTGCCTAAGACCCCGAAGAGGATGAGCGCGAGCGACGCGCAGAGCACGCCCAGGTCCCGCCACGGCGCGGGCACATCCCGCAGCAAGCGAAATTCCAACGCATGAAAAAGTAGCGGCGCGCACAGCATCAAACTGCCTAGCCAGAGCATCGCGTTCGTGTCGCGCTCATACTCTTCCCATTCGCGTCGCAGTGAGAGATAGGCTATCAGCAGCAGCGCGACGGCGACGGGCGAAGTGTAAATTTCCAGGTCCGCTGCGGGGTCGTAACCCGCGCGCAGGCAGGCGAGCGCGAAGGAGATAATCGCTGTCAAAAGTCCCGCGCGAAAATATTTGACGCGCGCTGGTCCAGTAATCAAGAGGCTCGCGGCGAAGGCTTGGAGCGCCAGCACGCCCGTCGTCAAACATGGCGCGAGTAATAACGCATCGCCCGTCCGCAAATGCGGCGCGGCTTGCATGAGACCGGCGACGAAAGCGAGCGTGCCCGCGACCCACGCCGCGCCGTCTGCATGATGTTCCAGCCATAACATTCCGCGCGCACGCGCCGCCTGGCCCACCGCGAAGAATGTTGTCGGCAGCACGAGCGCGAAGGCAAGCGCGAACCATCGCGTCTCCAGTCGCAGCGAGACGAGCAGCGCGAAAAGAAACGCGCCCGCACAGATGAAAGCGATGTCTGCTATCCATCCTTGCCGCCCGCGCGCCGCACGCTCAGACCAGTACGAGAGAGCCAGCAAGAGGACGCAGGCAGCGCCGAATCCGCCTCTCTCAATCGAATCAACCGCCCGCGCCAACCACACTAATCCGCAGAGAATCACGGACAGGTCCGAGACAAAACGGACAATCATTTCCAGCGATAACCCGTTGGCGTTTGTCGCCTCAGGCCGCGATGGCGGCCAGAGCACGCTCGCTTTCGGCAAGAGGAAGGCCGCGCAAATGACGAAGGCCGCGACCGGCAAGTTAGAGGGCAGCACGCCCAATTGCTTTAAGCCGTCGAAGAAAGTCGCAACCAGGACCAGTAATGCGAGGGAAGCGAAGCCCGCTCCGAAAATCGAACTCTCGCGCACGGCGCGCACGGCCCCGTAAAGGCTCGCGGCCAGCAGCACGCACCAGAGCGGCACGCGCCATGACGCGACATGTTCCTGGTCCACATTCAAGAGGGCCGCGATTATCGAGGACCACAAAAGCATCAGGACAAACCATGCATCCGCCGCCAGCGCGAACGGCCCCGCGAGTTGCGGCTCTATTCGTCGCAGCCGCAGCAGCCGCGCGCCCATGTAGAGCGCGAAGGGCCATGCCGCGCACACCGCGTAAAGTGTCTCCGCACGCAGGTGCGCGCTGACCAGCGCGATCACGAATGCCGCCGACGCAAAGATGGCCGATAGAGAAGCGAGGACGAATTGTCCGAACTTTTGATTGAAGCGAGGCGCGCTGAGCAGTGCGAAGGATGCCGCGAGAAATACGCCGGACGCGCTGTGCGTCATCGTCAAAGCCTGCGCGTCGAGAATGAAGACGAAGGCGACGGGGACGAGCAACACGCCGACGATGATGCCCGCGTAGTAGAGCGCGCGAGCGTTCTCCTCGTCCCGCGCGATGCGATGCGCGAGGGCTATCGCCAGCGCCGTTAGAGAGAGTGCCAGCAGATTAGTCGAATCCGATAAGCGCAGGCCGTCGAGCGCGAGAATCAATCCCCAGCAGAACGCGAGCACGCACAGCGTGACGGCCAGCACGCGCCGGTCCGTGTAGATAAAACGACCCGTGAACCATAAAGCGTAGGCCCACGCGGCGAACAACAGTATCGCTATGCTGGCGTCGTAACGATTCGTGCTCAGATGAAACAGGCCGTCATAAAGCGAAAGCGTTGGCCCAAGACGCAAGGGCATGTAGAGCAGCGCACCCAAGGCCGCGCCTGTAAGCCCGACGCGGATGAGAGGCACGCTCCATAGCTCGTAGCTCCAACGACCCGTCTTAAATGTTGGACCATTAATCGAAGAGGGACCACGATGGAGGCTCGACGGCTCATCCCCAGGATCTTGCCTCTCATCATCGCCCGCAACGCTTTCTCCAACTTCGTTTCCGAGCGGAAATAATATTGAGAGATGAAGAAAGACCAGCGAGGCCAGCATCAAGGTCAGCGCGTAGAGGCCGAACGCCTCTCGCTCCGCGCGAAAGACGAGCGCCCACGCGGTCGCGATGCTTGCAGAGGCTGCCAAGTAGACGTAGAGTTTTTCGCGCAGCAACGCCGCCGTGTGCGCGTAGAGTATCGCGCAGAAGGCACAGACTATCCACGCGCGCCCGTTGTTTTCGATGAGGCCGGAGCGGACCAGAAACCAGAAGTTGACGGGCACGAGCAGCGAGCCGACGAGCGTCAACGCGCGGCCCGTCAGACGCTGCCGCGTGCGCAGGATGGCGTACCACCCGGAGGCCATGAAAGCGAGCGTCGCAATCGCCAGCAGCCCGGCCTGGACCACGGGCTCTTGCAACTTGAGATAGAGCACGTCGCGCAGCCAGAGGACGACGCTGACGACGATCATCGCCGCGCCCGTGTAGAGCAGCAGGCGCAGGTTGTGCGGGTCGCTCAAAGTTTCCAGAAGCGTGCGCGGCTCCCTCGCAGGCTGCGCTCTGTCTGGCCGAATTTCTGGACCAGTCGAACGAGAGCGTGACGATGCCTGAGCAGAGCGATAAGACTGCGATGATGCTTCACCGGCCTGTGCGGATGCGTCTTTAGCTTGAGCGGATGCGTCGCGCGTATGAGTCGAATGTAGTGGCGGTGTTTGAGAGGTATTCTCAAAGACCGTCTCTGTCACTGTCTTCGGCGGCTGGTCCTGCGTCGCGTGTTCGCCGTTGGAGGGCGCAAGCTGCGCGCGTAAATTGGACCTGCGTTGTTCGTATCTCTCGCGCAAGGTCGCAGCCTGCTCAGGCGTGATGATGCGCGCCATCTCCCAACGCTCCAACTCGTCCAGGAGGAAATTGATGCCGCGCAATGTTTCGGCGGGCGTCTCCTCTGCACGCGCGCCGCAGGCAGAGCAAAAGAGCGCGCGCGGCAGCATCTTCGCGTGACAGACGTGGCACTGCTGATCGTTTGGAAGAGCCGATGAGGGTTGCATAAAATTCTGCTTACAGCGTGTCCATGCCTTTCATCTCTGCGCTGTTATTTTCCAAAATCAAAAAGTCTGAGCGTGTCCTTCATCATCTCTCACGCGCGCGTTCAGCGACGAGACGACGATAAGCTTCATCGCGGCTCAAGCCCATTTCGCGCGCGGCCTTTTTGAGCGCGGCACGCTGGTCCAATCCTTCTTCCTCGAAGGCCGCGACGCGAGCGGCGATGTCCTGCGTGGTGTCTCTCAAGACGGCCTCGCCGCCTGCGCCCGCGCGGTCAATGAGGAGCACCATCTCGCCGCGCGCGGCGCCTTCCGTGGCAAAGCGCGAGGCCAGTTCGCTCAAGGGTGCGCGCACGATCTCTTCATGCAGCTTGGTCAGTTCGCGCGCGACCGCTGCCTCGCGCTCGCCTAAGATTTCAAGCGCATCGGAGAGCGTCACAGCGATGCGATGCGGGGCTTCGTAAAAGATGAGCGTGGAGGGCAGGCTGCGTACCTGCTCAAGGCGCGCGCGTCTCTGTGTCGCGCGGGCGGGCAGAAAGCCGCCGAAGAAAAATTCATCCGTCGGCAGGCCGGATGCGACGAGCGCCGCGACGAAGGCCGTTGCTCCGGGCAAGGGCACGACGCGCGCGCCCATCTCTGTCGCCAGTCGCGCGAGACGAAAGCCCGGATCGCTGATGCCAGGCGTGCCCGCATCCGAAACGACCGCCACGCTCGCGCCCCTCAAGAGCATCTCTGAGAGTTCGGCGGCACGCGCCTGCTCGTTGTGCTCGTGGTAACTGAGCATCTTCGTTTTGATGCCGTAATGTTTGAGCAGGACGCCAGTGCGCCGCGTGTCCTCGCAGGCGATGAGTTCGACTTCGCCAAGCACACGCAGGGCGCGCTGTGTGATGTCTTCAAGATTACCGATGGGCGTCGCCACGATATAGAGCGTGCCTGTCATGCTCATATTCTGGCATACACGACAGTCAAAACGCGAAAACTAAAATGCGCAAAGCCTCGTCCACTCTTGAAAGATGGACGAGGCTTTGCGTCTTCCTGCGAGTCCCGAACTTGCGACCCGCAAACATTATTCTGGACCAATTAGTTCGGCCAGCGTCTCCACCCGTAGTCGTTGTCGTTGTCGTTACGCGGGTTGTACCTGCCGTTGTTATTGTAGCCGTTGAGACGATAGCCGTAGCCATCGCTGATGATGTTCAATTCCTGTTGCACCTGCGACCAGTCGTTGGCGACGCGATTATCATAGAGCGCGTTGCGCCGGATGATGCGGCCAATCTGAGAGGCCAGGTCGAAGACCCTGCGCGCTTCGTTCTCGCTGCGGTTGAGGTTGCGCCCGTCGCCTAAGCGGTCCTTCAAATCCTCCGCCGCGCGATGAAAGTCTTTCGTCATCCGATTGATATTATCTTCGCGGCGAGTCCCATCAACGCGGCTGTGGTCCAGTGCGCGGTCCAAATCTTTTTGCAGACGGTCGCTGGCATTCTCCAACCGGCGCGCGCTGTCGCGCACCTGCCGCAAGTCATAACGACCGTTGTTCCGGCGATAGTTGTCATCGCGGTCGCGCCTGTAATCTGGGCGACCGTAGGGGTCATATGTGCCTTGCGCTGCCGCCAGTGCGGGCAGACACAGCGCGGCGAGAGCGGCCATGATGACGGTCGGGATAAATCTGTTTCGTCTCTTCATAAGCTCTTATCTCCTCACTAAAATTTCTTATCGGAGGCGACCTCGCCAGAGCATCTTTGACAGGTGTCTGGCGGGTGTCTGCCACCTTCTCACGCGCCACCTTTGAAACGCTCTGCGCGGGTGGAACGCGACTACGCGAGACGATGCTGGCAAGCTTTGTGCCGTGAGGCCGAAAAGGAAACTGTGAGTGATGAATTGAGTTGTGAAAGCTGCTGAAAGAAGCGCAGAATCAGAGAGCATCATGAGGCGCGGAACAATTCTGTTTTGTTTGAGAACGCGCTTCTCAGATGCAGCATCTTCCAAAACGTGCAGGCGCTATCGCATATCGTGAGGCATCTAAGCTGGACCAAGAAAGCGCGCGATGTGACGGCGCACGCGCTCTTCCATGAGCACTGTGCGTACTCCCGTCTTTTCCAGGACCACCCATTGCGGCGTGCCGTTCGCGCCGCGTGCGAGCATCAACTCCGCATCGCCCGCGCGGTCGCCGAAGTGTTTGACGTGCGCGAGCGCCAGCCCGCCGCCGCGCACGAAGCCATCCTGCGGCGCGCGCGGCCAACCCGCTTCCACGAACAATTGACGCACGCCCATTTGAAAGGTCAACAGCGAGCCGACCATCGTCGCCGCGCCGACGCGAAAACGGTGTCCGTCCTGTTTGCTGACCTGGACGCTCGCGCCCGCGCGATTGGCCGCACCCGCGAGCATCGTGAAGGTACTGAACAACCAGTCCATCCCGGCCTTGCGCGCGAGATCGTTGGTGGCGCGCAGGGCCAGATATTCCGCGACTTCACCGCGCCCGCTCGCACGCGCACGCTGCTCCGCTTCCGCCAGGACCCGCGCCCATGCTTCGTCAAATTCGCTCACTTCAAAACACTCCAGAGAAGAATTAAGGGGCAAGGGAGAGGGCGAAAGGCGAAAGTAAAGTGAGGCCACGCCCTGCGGCGTGATTCAATTTTAATGCTTTGAAGTAGCTTAAAGCAAGGCTTTATCTCAGGTTTCGCCTTTCACCTTTCGCCCTTCTCCTTTCGTTGATGTTATCATGGCCGCTCGAATTATAGCGGTTCCCAATTAGATGGGACCATGGCGGCAAGCGTCAGGTCAGTCCCGCCTGCTTCAGCCGGGCGGGTTTCTGGTCCAGCATGACCCGCCCGGCTGAAGCAGGCGGGACTGACACGTAGTCGCACTCAATTGCAAACCGCTATATCAACTCATGCGATTGAGCCGGAAACAACATCCGAACGCTTCTGGAATGATTTGAAAAATATGAAACAAGTGCGTCACACGCGGCCAAGCCTCAGGGGCTTTATCGTTTCACTGCTCCTCGTCTGTCTCACGTCTGGCGGTGGGAATATGCTGGGCCAACATGGCCCACGCGCGGGGCGGACAACGCAGGCCAGCGGGACGGTCTCGCAAACGCGACGCGGCACGCCCGCGCCCGCGCCCGCGCCGAAACAATCCGAGGCGAGCGCGCCACGCCCCAGATTGGTCCTGCTCATCGTGGTGGACCAGTTTCGTTATGATTACCTTGAACGCTTCGGCGATCTCTTCGTGGACGGCGGGCTGCGGCGTTTGATGCGCGACGGCGCTCTCTGGACTGAGGCCAATTACGATCACATGCCGACCTACACGGCCCCCGGTCATGCGACCCTGATGACGGGGGCCTGGCCCGCAGAGACCGGCATCGTCGGCAACGATTGGTTTGACCGTGATACGGGCAAGCGTGTGACGAGCGTTTCGGACGAGAGCACGAAACTGCTCGGCGGCGAAGCGGGAGCGAGCGCGTCCAGCCCGCGTCGCCTGATGGCCTCGACCCTCGGCGACGAGTTGCGTCTCGCCACGAACGACCGCGCCAAGGTCATAGGCATCTCCGTCAAGGACCGCTCGGCCATCCTGCCCGCAGGGCGTCACGCTAACGCCTCTTACTGGTTCGGCACGAAGAGCGGCGCGATGGTTTCATCCGATTACTACTTTAATCAACTCCCTGCCTGGGCCAGTAATTTTGACGCGCAGAGGCCCGCCGATAAATATTTCGGCGCGCGCTGGGAGAGGTTGTTGCCGGAGAGCGAATATTTGAAACGCGCTGGCGCGGACGCTCCCCTTTGGGAAAGTTTGATTGACGCGCCGGGCGATACAAACAGTTTCCCTCACATCATCAAGGGCGGTGCTGAGCGCCCCGGCCAGGACTTTTATGAAGCGCTCGACTACTCGCCTTTCTCCAACGACCTGCTCGTTGACTTCGCCAAAGAGGCGATCACGAATGAGCATCTGGGCGAGGACGAAGAGACGGATGTGCTGACCGTTAGCTTTTCCGCCAACGACTACGTCGGCCATCGCTTCGGGCCATACAGTCAGGAGGTCATGGACGCGACCCTGCGCGTTGACCGTCAAATAGCCGCGTTGCTCGATTTCATTAACACGCGCGTCGGCCTCGGCAAAACAGTCGTCGCCTTCACGGCAGATCACGGCGTCGCGCCGATTCCAGAGCACTCGAACATGTTGGGCCTGCCGGGCGGGCGCATCCAGAGCGTGGATGTCCTGCGCGCGATTCATCTGGCCCTCACGGCGCGCTACAATCCTAAGAACGCGCAGCCGGACCCGACCGCAGACTATATTCTCAAATACAAGGAGGGGGATAAATTCAAGGACGCCTTCTTCAACGACAACGTTTATTTCAACACGGTCGCACTCAAGCGCGACGGAGTTGAGATGGAAGAAATCGAGCGCGTCGGGGGCGAAGCGGCGATGACCGTGCCCGGCATCCGCAGGTATTTCACACGCGCGCAGCTAGAGCGCGGCGCGGTCTCGCCCGCAGACCCTTTAGCGCGCCGCGTTCTGCACGGTTTCTACGCCAGACGCAGCGGTGATGTCGTCTTCGTCTACGAGCCTTTCAAATACCTGCTGGACTCTCCTGTGCTGGCGACGCACGGCTCGCCCTATTCCTATGACACGCATGTGCCCGTCATGATTATGGGAGGCGGCATCACTCCCGGACGTTACAAGCAATCCGCGATGCCCTCCGACATCGCCCCGACGCTCGCCGCCCTCCTGCGCGTCCAGGCTCCGAGCAACTCCGTGGGCCGCGTGCTCACAGAAGCCTTCAGCACGATTGAGAAGCCGCGATAAAAGTTCAGGGTAATGGAGAGAAGTATTCACCACCGCAGACACAGAGCGCACAGAGTCAGCACAGAGAGTTGAGCGTTCAATAACTCTGTGCGTCCTCTATGTCTGCGGTGGTGAGTTGTCAGGTTACAATAGATTCGGGTGCGGAATAACAATCAAGGGAATGCCAATTGGAAGGTCTGATTATTAAAGCCATGTTTCGTTTATTGAAATCACACTATCGCTTCGCCTTCGTTTCTCTGTTCGCGCTCGCTTTCGCGCTGGTGCTCTGGACGGGTGCGCCGCTCGCGCGAGCGCAGGGGGAGTCTCAATCTTCTGTTCCGGCGCTTGATGGTCACGTCAACGATTTCGCGGCGATTATCGAGACGGAGACGGACAAGCGCCTGGAGGCGATGCTCACGGGTCTGAAGGAGCAGGCGGGGATAGATGTTGCGGTCGTGACGGTCAAGACGACGGGCGGCGAGGATGTCTCTGATTATTCGCTCAAGGTCGCGCGCGAGTGGGGCATCAACGCGCGCACGGGCGGCAGGAAGAAGGCGCTCTTACTGCTCGTCTCGATGGACGACCGCAAGTCTTTCGCGCAACTCGACAAGGCCCTCGCGGCGGTCTTGCCGGACGGTCTGATAGGCGAGATGAACAGCCGCATGCGTGCGCCTTTGAGCGCGGGCAAGTTCAGCGAAGGATTGATGACGGCGGTGCAGACGATAGTCTCCACGCTCGCCGTCCAGCGCGGCCTGATCATAGAAGGCATGGATGAGAAGTATGCTTATAACGTGACGCGTCCGACGAGCACGCGCGTGGAGTCTGCGCCCACGGTTGAGACGGCCAGGGAAGCGAACGCAGAAAAGAAGGAAACGACTCCGACCACGAGCAGGAAAAGAAAAGCGGCCAGCCGGACGATTGCGACCCCCGCGCCGAAAGATGCAGAGCCTGTCGCGCAGACCGACGCGCCCATCAAACAGAGCGACGCGCCCGCCACGAACAACGCCGCGCCCGTCTCGGACACAAGCACCGCAGCTACAGAAAAAGAGACGCCCGTCGTAAGGAAATCTTCGCGCGCCAAAAAGGGAACGGCTGGACCGGGAAAACGGACGGCCAGGACGGAGAAGAACCCGACGAATGCGAAAGCTAAAACTGATATTAACGCCGGGACCGATGCGGATGTTAAGAATGATGCTAACGTCAGGAACGATGCTGGCAAGATTGATCCTAACGCCAAGGTAGAGGCTGACACTAAAGCTGATGTGAACGCCGGAGAGGCGACAGCGAAGGCGAGTGAGGCGACGCCGAAAGAGAGCGCGAGCGTGACGGCGGGCGATGATGCAGATAAGTCTGAATTGAATGATGCGCTCGCACTCGCGCCCGCCGAGCGCATCACAAGGCTCAAGGCTTTCATAGAGGCTCATCCCGCTTCTGCGCTCAAGGGACGCGCGGCGGAATTGATCGTCAGCGCGCGCGCCGCTCTCGGAGATGAGAAGTTGAAGGCGGGAGATGTGGCGGGCGGGACCGAACAGTTTCGCCTGGCGATTACGGAAAGCCCCGCCAGCATGTCCGACAAGTTGTTCGCAGAAGTCGTCTCGGAGATACCCTTGAATCTCTTCGTGCGCGGCGAGCGCGCGGCGTCCGTCGAGACAGCGCATCTCGTCGAAGACAAGGTCAAGGATGACCCGAAGCGTCTGCTCGCCGTCGCGGATTTTTATCTCAGCATAGAGGACGCGGAGGACGCCGCGCGTATCGCGGAAATGTCCGTCAAACTCGCGCCGGAGATGGCTGCGGCGCACCTTGCTCTGGGCGCGGCCAGACGCATCGCCCTGCGCCTGGATGATGCGGCGACGGAGTACGCACGCGCTCTCGAACTCGAACCGAAGGCGACAAGCGCGCGAAGGAGTCTCGCGGACTTACGCCGCGCGACGGGCAAGCCCGAAGAGGCTCTGGCGCTCTACCGCGAACAACTCAAGGCAGACGCCACGGACAAGGGCGCGCGCGCCGGTGAGGTCCTTTCGCTCTTCGATCTGGGCAAGAAGGCGGAGGCGGAAACGTCGCTCGAAGCGGCGCTCAAGGATGACCCGCGTAATCTCTCGCTGCTGGTGGGCGCGGCCTACTGGTACGCGGCGCATGGAGATGGCGCGCGTGGTCTTGAGTTGGCCCAACAAGCCGCGAGTTTCGAGCCGCGTTACACATGGGCACACATCGCTATGGCGCGGTCACTGGTCCAACTCAATCGCCCTCTGGACGCGGAACGCTCGCTGCGTTACGCGCGCCAGTACGGTCATTTCCCGACGCTCAATTATGAACTCGCCAACGTGCTCGCCGCGACGGGTCTCTACGAAGAGGCTCTGGAAGAATTGTCGCGCTCCTTCGCTTTGAAGGACGGAGAGATTCAGGCGCAACTCGCCGGGCGTAATCAAGCGCACGCGTCGGACTTTATAGAACTGCTCGCGCCCGAACGTCGCGCCAGTATTTTTCAACCCGTCGCGGCGGACTCTCCTAACAATGCGCGGATGCTCAAGGGCCTGCTGGCGCTCGGCTTCGCGCTCAACCCGCAGGGCGAACGCGACGCCATCAAGGAAGCGGAAGTGGTCGCCGCCATCAAGGATTTCACGGCGGGCGAAGACAACATGCGCGCCTATCGTCAACTCTACGCGGCGAGCAGACTGGTCCAACGCGGAGTCGCTTTGCCGCTGGTCCTGGAATTGACGGAAGCGGCGACCGGCGGCATCGAAGCCGCGCTCACCGCCTCCACTTCGACCATCGCGGTCCAGGCGGACGAACTGCGCTCGATACGCGCGCAGGCCATCGCCAGCGGCGGGACTCCCAACGTCGCAGAAGCCCCGCGCAACGTCCTCTCGAATATCCTTCGCGGTCGGCTGGAAGATCTGGCCGGGTTAGCTTTGTTCAATCAGGATAAGACGAGTGAGGCTCTGGTCCGGTTGCGTCGCGCCGTCAGCGTGCTGCCGGAAGGCACTCCCTCATCGCAGGCCGCGCTGTGGCATCTGGGCACGGCGCTCGCGGCCAGCGGCAATCAACAGGAGGCGCTCACCTACTATTACAAGAGCTACAAGAGCAGCGGCCCGGACCCCGTGCGCCGCGCCGTCATAGAAGCACTCTACCGCAAAGCCAACGGCTCGCTCGACGGCCTCGATGAGAAAATTGGACCAGCCTCGCCCGCAACTTCAAACACGAGCAACAGCGCGCCTGTACCGTCGCAGACCCCCGCGCCATCGCCGACACCATAGAGAACCTGTGGAAAGCCATGAGGGTGAGGGAACATCCCCGCGAGGGGATGAATATGAGAGCCGTGAGCACCCCCCGGTTATTATAGAGGCTTGCAATTGAGTGCGACTACGTGTCAGTCCCGCCTGCTTAAGCCGGGCGGGTTTCCTTGCTCAGCCACGACCCGCCCAGCTTAAGCAGGCGGGACTGACAAGGACGCTTGCCGCAATGCTCGCATCCAATTGAGAACCGCTATAGTCCAAGATAGAGTTCGACCCTGAAGGGGTCGCACATTCAACGTTGAATATGCGACCCCTTCAGGGTCGAACTCTATCTTGACCGGGGCAACGCTGACGCTTGCCCCCGGCTCTCATCTTCATCCCCTACGGGGATGTTACTGCCTTGCTATTGCACGGGCTTGCCTTCTGCGTCGTAGACTTCGACGCTGCCGTACTTCGCCAGCACGTCGCGTGCTTTCGAGGCATCTCCGACGGCGACGATTTGCAGGTGGCCCATGTTGACATATTTCTGCGCGACGCGTTGCACGTCTTCGGCGGTGATGGCCGCGACTCTTTGCGGGTAGGTGTCCCAGTAATCCGCAGGCAGATCATAAATCTTCTGCGTAATGATGTTTTGCAGGAGGGCCTGCGGTTGTTCGAGCGAGAGGGCGAAGCCGCCGATGATGGCGCGCTTGGCGTTGTCGAGTTCCGTCGCCGTGACAGGCTCTTCGCGCAATCGCTTGAATTCGTACATGAACTCTTTCATCGCGCCAGCGGTGACATCCGTCCTCACTTCCGAACTCGCCATCATCACCCCGCGATATTTCGACGTGCTCATATTGCTATAAGCGCCGTAGGTGTAGCCCTTGTCTTCGCGCAGGTTGAGGAAGAGACGCGCCGCCGGGCCGCCGCCGAAAATCTTGTCCGCGACGAGCAGCGGGAAATAGTCCGGGTCGTTGCGCTCGATGCCGAGCGTGCCGAGTTGGAGGACGGTCTGGACAGAGCCTGGACGGTCAATCAGGAAGATGCGCGAGTTGCTCTGCACGGGCGCTACCGGAATGCTCGTCTGCGGGACATCGCCCTTCTGCCAGTCACCGAACGCGCGTTCGATCTTCGGCATCATCTCCTTGAGGGTCACGTCACCGACAATGGCGATGATCGAATTATTGGGCCTGTAATAAGTCCCGTGAAAGCGCGCGAGGTCTGCGGCGGTCGTGCCCTTGAGGGCTTCAGCGGGCGGGGCGACGAAGGCCGCCGGGTGCGCGCCGTAGATGGCTCGATAGAAACGCTCTGCGGCGAGGAATTGCGGGCTTGAGCGCTGGAACTGCAACTGGGCCAGCGTGCGCGTCTTGTACTTCTCGACTTCGTCAGCCGCGAACTTCGGATTACGCACGATGTCCGCGAAGATGTCGAGCGTCTGGTCCAGATTCTCGACGAGGCCGGAGGCGGAGACCGTGGAGGTCAGCGACGAGAGACCCGCGTTGGTGTTGAGGGTCGCGCCGAGAGCTTCCGTCTGTTCGGCGATCTCCTTGCTCGTGCGTTTCTGTGTTCCCTCGCGGAGGAGCGCGGCGGTGGTCGCCGCCAGCCCGTGGTTGCCGGAGGGGTCGGAAAGCCCGCCGCTCAGGATGACCATCTGCATCGTGACGGTGGGAACTTTGTGATCCTCCAAAACGACGACGCGCAGGCCGTTGGGCAGAGTCGCTTCCTGTGCGCGCGGGAGTTTTACTTTGAGGACTTCTTTACTGACGGGCGCGCGTCCCTTGATGACGGCGCCCTTGGTCGAAGGCGCTCCCGGTCCGGTCTGCCCCTGGGCCAGCGCGCTGGAAGCGGCGAGCGCGAGCATCAGGGAAGCCGCGAGTAGCCTGGTGTGATGTGCTTTGAATATCTTCATGTTCTTCTTCTCTCTCCTTCTCTACTGCCCGGCGGCGCGGGCCGCGCCATCGCTCTTCGCCTTCAGCGTGGTGATGACGACGGTGCGGTTGGACTGCTGCAAATATTTATTGGCGACGCGCTTGACATCCTCGCGCGTGACGGCGTCAACCTTGTCTGTGCGCGTATTGATGAGGCCAGGCTCGTTGTAATAGACGGCGTACTGGCCGATGGTGATGGCGCGGTTGAGCGAACTCTGGATGCCGTTGTAGTAATTACGGCGGGTCGTATTCTTCGCTTTCTGCAATTCCCAGTCGGCGATAGAGTCGCTTTTGACGCGCTCTATCTCGTCATAGATGGCGGCTTCAACGTCTTCTGTCTTGACGCCCGGACGCGGGTTCGCGCTGATGTAGAGAGCGCCGACTCCGCGTTTCTCGTCCATAAATCCGCCGACGTTCGTAACCATCTCCTTCTCTTTGACGAGCCTCTGGTAGAGGCGCGAACTGCGGCCCGTTTGGAGCGCGGCGGAGAGAACCTGTAGCGCGTAGAAATCCTTCGTATTGCCGGGGACAGCCTTGAAGGCTATGTCCACCTGCGGCAGGCGCGCGAGTTGGTCTTCGACGCTCGTGCGACGCTCGGCCTTCTGCTCCGGTTCCGTCATGTCCACGGGGGGCGGGTCCGGCTGGCGCGGGATAGCCTCGAAGTTTTTCCTGATGCGAGCCACGGCGTCGTCCGTCTTGAAATCACCGACGAGCGTGAGCACGGCGTTGTTGGGCGCATAGTAGGTCTTGAAGAACTGGGACACGTCTTCGACTGTCGCCGCGTTCAAATCTTCCATCGAGCCGATAGTCGTGTGTTTGTAAGCGAAGTTATCGTAGAGCAGTTCCTGCTGAACTTCGCCGCTCTTGCCGTAGGGCTGGTTGTCCACGCCCAGACGGCGCTCCTCCTGCACGGCGTTGCGCTGGTTGTCTAGATTGTCCTTGGTGATGGCGAGGCTGCGCATGCGGTCCGCTTCGAGAAAGAGCGCGAGGTCCAACTGGTTGGCGGGCAGGGCCTCGAAGTAGACGGTGCGGTCTTCGTTGGTCGTGCCGTTCATGTTGCCGCCGTTGTTGAAGACGAGCAGAAAGTGCTCGCCCGAACCGACGTTCTCAGAGCCTTTGAACATCATGTGTTCAAAGAGGTGCGCGAAACCCGTGCGGCCCTGGCGCTCGTTGCGCGAGCCGACGTTGTAGGCGATGTTGATGGAGACGACGGGCGCGCTATGGTCCTCGACCGTAATCACGCGGAGGCCGTTCTTTAAAGTCGTCTCTTTAAAATTAACGCTGACTTTGCGCGGCGTCTGGGCCGTAATCGTGCTGGCCGCCGTGAGCACGCACATGAGCAGTGCGATGATGAATTTATCTCTCCTGATCATAGAAGCAATTCCTCTTTTTGAGTTTGAAATAGTCAGGGCCGAAAGGCGTTTTCATCCGTGTGCATTTTCCGAATTTTCGGAGGAGTCCGGCCAGGGATGAAGTTACGCGTCTAATACGGTCAAGCTTAGCAGATTGTTTCCCTCAACCCCAATTTTAAGGGAATGAAAATTCACCACAGAGACACAGAGCGCACAGAGGACGCACAGAGAAGTTTGAAATATTTTCTCTGTGCTTACTCTGTGTCCTCTGTGTCTCTGTGGTGAATTGTTGTGTCCAAAGGTTCATCCTACGCTCACAATTCCAAGCCTAAAAGTACTTTCCTGCCGACGGCGCGGCAAACCTATAGCCTCAAACGACCATCCAAAAGGAGGCCGCAACAGAAAGCTTTTGAGAGCACTCCTCGCCGTGCGGATGGGAGGCTGCGGAAGCGTCTTTAATGCTCAAGGGCTTGCACGCGGGCGGTCACTGTAATAAAAACTGTAATGAACCTTTGCTCCTGACGAAAGAGCCTTATGACGAAAACCAGATTTTTCTCTCTCAACACAGCCGCGCTCGCTTTGAGCCTATTTTTCGGACTCTTTTTGAACGCCAGCGCACAGCCGCAATCGCAGGCCGGAGCGCGGTTCGACATCACCAGCTATCGCATCGAAGCCCAACTGATACCGGACCAGCATCTTTTGCGCGCGGGGGCGGACATCACCCTGATCCCCTACGACGCGACCCGCTCGGTCATCTTTGAACTCAACGGCTCGCTCAAGGTCGAGACCGTCGAACGCAACGGGAAGCCCCTGACGGGCATCGTTCAGGACCCCGTCGGCATGGGAGCCTTAGGGCCGAACGTGCGCGTGGACCTCGGCGAAGTCGTCCCGGCCAACCAGCCCCTGACGCTCAGGTTCCGTTGGAGCGGCGCGCTCGTCTCGCCGGAGGGCGGGCCGCTCGCTACCAAGCGGCTGGCTTATATTGGTCCAGAAGGCTCGTATCTGATGTACGCCGCGCGCTGGTTTCCCTTTCATGATTATGCAGCCGACCGCGCGACCGCCGACATCACCATCCTCGTCCCGCAGAACATGCAGGTCGCAGGCTCCGGCGACGGCCCCGTGACGAAGCAGCCGCCCGGCAAAGACGGCAACGCGCGCTATCGCTTCGTCCACAGCCAGCCCGCGCTGATAGGCAATATCGCCGCCGGTCCTTACATCATTAAGGACCTGCACTATGGCAAATACGAGATACAGTTTTACGCGCTGCCGGGAAGCGAGAACCGCATTGACCGCTACGCGGAGATGATCGGCAAGGCGCTGGAATTTTACACGCAGCAGTACGGCTCGCCCGCCTTCGGGACGCGCTTCACGGTCGCGCAGACGGACGATGAGACTCTAGACGCCTACGCCGCGCCGGGCATGATGTTCCTCTCCACCAAACTCTTCGACTCCGCGCACGTCGCTCCCGAAGAACGTCTCCAACGTGAGGTCGCTTACCAGTGGTGGGGCCAGACTGTGGGCCTGCGTGCGTTTGACGATGCCTGGATTTCACAGGGCCTTGCGGAGTGGAGTTCTTTTGCCCTGCGCGAGACGACGCTCACGGGCGGCCCGCTCGACGCGGCGCAGCGCGACGAACTGGAACGCGCCTTGACCTTTGAGGCGACGGCTTCGATTGCGCGCGCTCCGGGAGCGCTCGACGATCAATCCGCCGCTTATCAATCCATCGTTTTCTACAAGGGCGCGATGGTCTTTCGCATGTTGCGCGAGACTCTGGGTAAAGAAAAGTTCGCTCAACTGCTGCACACGTTCCTGGACCAGTATAGAGGCAAGAGCGCTTCGATTGACGATTTCGAGAAACTGACGACCAACATCGCGGGGCGCAACATGCGCTACTTCTTCGCGCAGTGGGTGGAGGGCACGGGCGTGCCTGAGTTCGGCGCGGACTATCAAATCATACGCACGCGCGGAGGGAAATTCCGCACGCGCGGGACCGTCAAACAGAATCTCGAAAGCCTCAACATGCCCGTCGAAGTCCAGCTTCATTCGGAGGGTGATAACCAGACCACCTCCGTCAACATGGAGGGCAAGAGCGAGGATTTCGATTTCGAGTCCAACGGTTCGCCGATAGAGGTCATCGTTGACCCGAACAATAAAATCCTGCGGATGTCGGATGAACTGCGCGTGGCGGTGGTCGCGCGGCGCGGGATAGAGCTATTCAGGGAAGGGCAGTACGCGGAGGCGCAGCAGCAATTTGAAGCCGCGCTCAAGCTGGATAAATCCAACTCGTGGGTCTACTACAACCTGGGCTTGCTCTATCTCGAACAGCGCAACTGGAATCAGGCGCTCGATAACTTGCAGGCCGCGCTCGACGGCAACCTCAAGCCCAACTGGATCGAAGCCTGGGCTCACATCAAACGCGGCAATACCTACGACGCGCGTGGAGACCGCGCCCGCGCCGTCGCCGAATACAATAAGGCCGTCTCAACCGGCATCACTTACGACAACGCGCAAACGGTCGCCAAACGTTTCCTCGCCACACCCTTCGACCCGAAGAGCCAGCAGGCGCAGAATTAATAAGTAGAGGCTAGAGGCTGGAGACTGGAGGCTGGTAAGAGCATGACGCTCTTGCCAGCCTCTTGTTTTTCTCTAGCGGTTGACTGACAAGCAGTCTGTGCCCTGAAAGGGCAACCTGTGAGAGCCGGGGGCAAACTCGTAAAGCGTCGCCCACGGTTATTGGCCCAGAATAGATTGCGACCCTTTCAGGGTCGCATTGTGTGGTGGAGAGGGTTCCTGGGGCGCTGCCCACGGCTGTCATATTCATCCCCTACGGGGATAAGGTTGAAGG
>DASYML010000007.1:0-23184 GCA_036009045.1 Pyrinomonadaceae bacterium | reverse complement strand
GCAGTTGCCTTTAACTAGCCTCTCACCTCCAGCCTCTAGCCTCTGTATTCTTAGAGTGCTTTCTCGACTGCTTCGCGTAGTTTGGGGGGAGTCGAGACGGGGCTGTAGCCCTCGAAGTGTCCGATGATGTGGCCGTCGCGGGAGATGATGAAGCTTTGCGGGATGACGCTGCGGCCTCGTGTCATCTGGACCAGCGGGCCCGCGAGGCTCCCGTCATCATAGACGACCTTGTAATCAACCTTCTGTTCCTTCACAAAATCCTTGACCGCCTCCAGGTCCGCGTCGTTCTGCTCCGTCGCCAGCCCGATGACTTCGAGTCCCCTGCTCTTATAATCCTTGTGTAATTTAACCAGTTCCGGCGTCTCCTGGCGGCAAGGCTGACACCACGTCGCCCACATATTAACGATTAAGACTTTCCCGGAGTAATCCGAAAGTTTGAGCGATTTACCGTCTATGTCCTTGAAGGTCGCGCCGAGCAGGCTCGCGGGCAGGATCATAGGTTCCGTCGGAGGCGCTGGCGCGGGCGCACTCTGCCGGCTGACCGTCACGCTCGGCTTATTTGCGTTTGAGGCCGCAGGGCCGGTCGCGCTCGTATTTCCGGTCCCGCCCTTCGGAGCGCCGCCGCAACTGGAAATGCCGAAGGCCGCTAACAACGCGAGCGCGACGAAGGTCAGCGCGAGACGCGGAGTGGTCCAGAAATTCTTTCCGGGTTGACGGGATTGTGGAGCAGTCATGATGATTATTACTTCCTTTTCTTCAAACAGACATTAACTCGTCCATCTGTAAACTACGTGACTTGATACAGATGGTCAAGAGCAAGTAAGAGCAGAGGCTGGAGGCTAGGAAAAGCAGAGGCTAGAGGCTGGAGGTGAGAGGCTAGTGAAGAGCAGTTGTCTTCAACCAGCCTCTAGTCTCCAGCCTCTAGCCTCTGCTCTTCATCCAATGTCCTGCGCGCGGAGGGCCATGATGGCGGCAATGATGAGACCGAAGAACATCAGCAGGAGCACCAGGGGGTCCAGCAGGATGTGTCCCCAGGGATGCAGGAATTCGACGTAGCTGCTCAAGTCTTCGGGGACTTTGACGGCCTCCGGCACTTTCGGGGCGGGGGGAGCCGAGGGCGCGGTCGGTTTTTCGAGCGACGGATTCGTGGGCGCGTTGCGGACATAGTCATTCATCTTCTGCTCGAAATCTTTCTGGCTCTGTTCGGCGTCGTTCTTATAATTCTCGACATCCTTGCGCGCCTTTTCGAGATTCTGATCGTTGAGGTCTTCCGTGTGTTTTTTGAGACCGCGTCCGCTGTTCGGCCCGTTCGAGTCCGAACCCTCTTCGCTGACGGTGTCCAGTTGGGACAACTGCTTCATCTCGTCAAAGGCCCACGTCGCGGGCATCGTCAGGCCGACGACCTTCGAGACTCCTGACGGCACTCCGACGAGGCCCGAAAATAGAATCTGCGGAATCAGTATCAACGGCACGAGGCTCGTCGCCATCTCGCTCGTCTTGACGATGGCGGAGATGAAGAGGCCGAGACCGATGCCGACGATCCCCGTCAGAATCATCAGGAGCAGTTGCGGAACGCCGTAGAGAAGCCCCGGCAGTTTCATCAGCCCCGCGAAGTCCAAAAGCTTGAGCGTCCCGAAGAGGAGGACGCATTGTAGACCGACTATCAAAGAGAGCACGAAGAGTTTGGAGGCGACGTATGGCAGCAGCCCGAGATTAACCATCCGCTCGCGGTTGTAAACGGCGCGCTCGCGTATGATCTCGCGCGCGGAGACGGATGTGCCGAACCAGATAGCGACCAGCGAGACCATGAAGAAGGGAAAGTCTCTGGTCGCGTGTTCGCCGACCACAAGGTATGTGAGCAGGGCTATGAGAGGAGCCTGGCCGAAGAGAATCAGCAGGTTGAATTTGTCGCGCCCCAACACTTCCATATACCTGCGTGCGAGCGTGCCCCACTGGCGCACGGCATCCGTCACGGTCGGGCGACGCTTGACGGGTGCGGCGGCCTGCGCGTCGCGCTTTAAGCCGCTCAAAGGGCGCACGACGTTGCGCTGGTAAATCTCCGTTTGTTGAAAGCGGCGCTTCCATTCTTCCGCGACCGACTCTGAAACATCTTCCTTGCGATGTTTGAAAGCCTGCTGCTGTTCCTTCGTGGCGTTGGGTGGGAGCGGCGGCAGTTTGGAAACCTGCTCGTCAATCGGCGCTTCGAGTTTGTCGTAGAGGTCTTTAAAGCTATCGGCCTTGATGTGCGCGAGCGCCTCTTTGGGCGAACCGTAGAAGACGAGCTTGCCTCTCATCATGACCACTATCTTATCGAAGAGCCGCACGTTCTCCATCGCGTGCGTCGTTAAGATAACGGTGCGCCCGCTCTCGGCTATCTGCCGGAAGAGCTTCATGATTTTCTCTTCGGTCGCGGGGTCGAGGCCGGATGTCGGCTCGTCCAGAAAGATGACCGAGGGCTTGGTGATGAGTTCGACGGCGATGGAGACGCGCTTGCGCTGGCCGCCCGACAGTTGGCCCACGGGCACGTCGCGCCGCTCCGCGAGGCCCGTCACGTCCATCACCTCATTGACGATCTGATCTATCTCCTGTGTCGAGACATCGCGCGAGAGGCGCAGCCGCGCGACATAATAAAGCGTGCGATAGACGGTCAACTCTCTATGGATAATGTCGTCCTGCGGGACATAACCTATGGAGTGCTTGAGCGAGTCCAGATGTTGATAGAGGTCCAGATTATTAATCAGGACATGCCCGCTCGATGCCGGGCGCATCCCGTTGAGGGAATCCATGAGGGTGGACTTACCCGCGCCGGATGGGCCAAGCAGGCCGACGAACTCGTTGGGGTTAATCGTCAGGTCCACATCATCGAGCAATTTAATCTTGCCGCCGCCGGAACGATTCGTGACGATTTTGGTGATGTCAATGGCGTCTATGCGCGTCTTCGAGCGGGCGTCGAAGACGGAGACGCCATGCTGCGCGTCCGCCTGCAAGATAAATGGACCAATCTGGACTATCTCGCGGTTTTGCAGACCGCGCCTGCCGCTGATGCGCTCGCCGTTGACGAAGACGCCGTTGGTCGAGCCGACATCTTCAATCGCAATCTGCCCGCCCGTGTTGAGAATGCGCGCGTGATGATTGGAGATTTGCAGGCCGTCCAGTTTGATGTCGTTGTCTGGGGCGCGTCCGATGGTGAGCGCGGGGCGTCCTTCAAAAAGACGCTGCATGAGCAGTTGCGACGGTGCGCCGCCGGGTCCAGCCGTTTGCGGCATTAAGGAATCGGTCCCGGCCTTGAAGACGACCGTGGACATCCCCGCGACATCCGCGATGGGACCAGTCACGGGACGGATGCCGGAAATGACTGCGGGCTGGCCGACGCCGCTGACGACTCTCTGGCCCGCGTGATGCCCTCCCGCGGGAGCCGGATGCGCGGGGTCTATGAAACGCAAAATTGGACCACCCATGCCGAGTTGCAAGCGGTCGCCGTCGAAGAGCGGGACGGGTTGAGTGATGCGCTGTTCGTTGACGAGCGTGCCGTTAAAGCTGCCGAGATCGAAGAGCAAGTACTCGCCCTGCAACTGGCGATGTATCTCCGCATGACGGCGCGAGACCACGGCGGACGCCGCATCAATCGCCACATCCATCTCAGGGTCGCGTCCGAGACGCATGATTTCCTTCGCCAGCGGGATACGTTCGATGTTGCCCGTCCCCTCGTGGACCAACTCTACGAGCGCGACCTGTGCGGGCGTCACGGCGCGCGGGGCGACAGGCACGGGGGCTGGTGTCGGAGTCCTGGCAGGAGTCCGTGGCTGTGGCGGCGTCTGTACCGCAGAGGGCTTTGGCGTCGGGGCGGGAGGCGTGGCGCGTTTTTGTGTCGGTGTCGGTGGCGGCGTTAGCGATGGCGCGACCGGCGTCTGAGCGGTGATGGCTTCCTGGTCCAATTTTGGAACGGGGTCGCGTCTGGTTTCCATTTCGGAGTGATCCGCGATGACGGCGGCGGGGGTTGATGATGCGGACGGCGCGCGCTCAATTTCGACGACGCGCAGGATGGGACCGCCCGCGCCGAATTGGACCTGCGCGCCCGCCTCCAGAAGCGTCGGCTCGGTGACACGGTTCCCGTTCAGAAAAGTTCCGAAACTCGAATTCGTATCAACAATCTGGCAACGCCCCTGGCGCAGGCGAAACTCCGCGTGCTTGCGCGAGACCATCGGCCATTCTGTTTGATCGAAAACGACCTGGCAGATGGCAGGATCGCGTCCGACCCTCAGGGTCTCCAAATCAAACGCATGTTCGGCAGGCTGCTGCCCACGGCGCTCTTCAAGCAGGACGATTTTCATAAGCGTGTTAAAGAAGTTCGCAGTTGTTAAGTGTAGAGTTCGGAGTTAGCGATTCGGAGTTCGATGTCTGATTGAAACTCTGAACTCCGAACTCGTGTCATTGAGCTTTACCGAACCTGAACGAGTCCAGAATCATAGGCATCTCGCCCTTCGCGCCGACATCCGAGATGCTTGAAAGCTCAGGCGCGAGCGAGGTGGCGAGCATGAGCAGGATGAGTCCGTTCTTTTCCCCGGCGACGCCCGGCGGGAGAAAGACGATGCGGCCCCACAATTTAATATCGCCCTTGTCCGTATTGCGCGAGATGCTCTCGAAGCGAAACTCGTGGCCGTCGTAAGAATTAATCTTCGTGTCGCCTTCGGAGACCTTACGATATTCAGGGAATTGCTTGTAACTATTGTTGAGCGTTTCGACCAGTTTGGGAAATTTATCGCGGTCCGCTTCAATCGTCCCGCCGGATTCATACCAGGCGATGGCGAACTGTTCCTGCGTGTAATCCGGCGGCAGCAATCGCTCGACCTTGACGAAATTGCTGGCCCCCGCGACGCCGGATTTCGGGTCGGATTTCCATGAGCGCGGATAGTAGAAAGAGAAGTCTACGTAATGCTCCGCGAGTTTGCCGTCGAGGTTCGCGTTGGAGTTGATGAAGACGACGCTATTCGGCGGCGGCACGAATGGAGCGACGTTATGATGTGTATCGCTCACGGTCTCAGGGCTGCTGTTCGCGTTCGCGCCCTCATTCTGATTCGCTATCGGCGCGTTCGTATTCTCGACGGGAGACGCGTTGACGTTGGCGTTCGCATTCGCGTTGCGGGTCTCCGTGGTGTTCGTATTCGCATTCGCATTCGCGTGGGCGAATATGCGCGGCATGACGACGAAGTAGAAGGCGGCGGCGACGGCCAGCAGGAGAGCGCCGAGGACGACGACTCCGCCGAGAATCCAGGGCAGCTTTGACTTATTGCGCGCGGGCTGCGCGGCCTGTGGCGGGGGCGCTCCGGTCATCACGGGCATGGGCACGGGGGGCGTCGCGTGGAGTGACCCCGGCGGTAAGGGATTCCCGGCGGGCGACTGCGGCGCGCGTGGAGACGGTTGTGCCGGTTGCGAGGAAGCGGAGAAAGCCGATCCAGCCGATGGCGACGGGGGCAGGTTGGCCGAAGTGGGCCGGGTCGCCGGTCCCGTTTCCGATTGACGAAAGTCGGTGGTCGGCGGGGGCGAAGGCGGCATCGTGCTGGCGATGGTTCTGTTCAAATCCTGTTGGGCGGGCGGGCGCACGGGCATCGTCGGCGGTGAATTCGTCTCTGGCGTCTCGGTGATGATCGTCGCGTTCGGGTCGAAATTGACCGTCGGCTGGACCTCCGCCACGAGCACTCCGCCGTCATGCGTACAAAACTTTTGTCCATCATCCGCAAAGGTGCGATTACATTTCGGGCAACGCTTCATGTGTCAACTCAAGAAAATGCGGATTGCGGAATTCGGATTGCGGATTGCGAAATAAGAAAAACCAAAAGGATCGTCTCTGGTCTTCAATTCCGCAATCCACAATCTGCAATCCGCATTTCCCTCATCCTTTCATTCTGGCGCGAGCTTCGGCGAGCTTGGTTTGTAATTCCGTATTGCCTGGATCGAGTTGGAGTGCGCGCTGGTAGGCACGCACGGCGTCTGGCGCGCGTCCCGTTTTGATGAAGCCGTCGCCGACGCCGCCGAGACCGTAAGCGCCCGCCAATCCTTTACGGTCTGCGGCGGGCGCAAACTCTGCCGCGCGATTGTAGATGCGCTCCGCATCCTCGTAACGCTCCATCTTCAGATAAGCCTGACCGAGAATATTATAAGTTTGAAAACTGCGCGGGCTAATCTCTATGGCTTGCTTCAAGATCGGCTCGGCATCGTTATACTGCCGCTTGACGATGAGCATTTTGCCCAGCAGGAAAAGCGCGACGGGGTTGTGCTCGTCGAGTCCGAGCGCACGCCGCAGGATCGGCTCCGAATCGGCCCAGCGCTGCTCGGACTGCAACGCGTCCGCGATTAAAATCAACGTCGGAGCATCCTTCGCCAGTTCAATCGCGCGTTGATAAAACGGCTCTGCATCCTTGGGCCGGTTCATCTTCCTGAGGACGCGCGCGAGGTGTACGTAGGCGACTGCGAACTGCGGGTCAAGTTCGACGGCGCGGCGATAAGACTGCTCTGTTTCCTGATTGATGATGGCGCGCGCTTCGAGCGCGGAGCCGAGACGGTCATAAGCGATGGCGTTCGTCGGTTGAAGTTCGACGGCGCGGCGCGCGAATAATTCCGAGTCCGCGAAACGCTTGGCGTTGCTCGCACCCGTGCGCGGTTGGACCAGTACGTAGCTGAGAGCGATGAGCGCGTCAGGGCTTTTCGGGCTGAATTCGACGGCCTGCCTGTAAGCCTTTTCGGCATCCTCCCAACGCTGCTGGTCCGTATAGATGTTGCCGAGGCCGTAGGCCCCGCGCGCGTCGTGCGGATTGAGATGTTGCGCCATGCGATAGGCTTGCTCTGCCTCCGCATACTTACGCGCATCGCGCGCTTCGTTGCCCTCTTCGAGCGCATCCTCGACGCGCTCTTCCGTATCAGGGGGCGGCGTGGTGGTCGGTCTGGAAGGGTTCGTGTTCGGTCTCGTTGGATTCACGGTCGGCCTCGTGACGGGCTTCGTGACGGGCTTCGTGACGGGTTTGGGCGTGCGTCTTTTCGTCTCCGGGTTCTTCGGTCTGAAGATGCCCGCGCCCGGACTCAAATCGCCGCCCATGTCCTGCGCCCCCGCCGCTGTCGGCATCAAGAGCGTCGCGCAGACCGCCAACATGATGATTGAGAGAGAGACTGGTAAGACTCTGTACGCTTTCATATGCATCTCTTCCTAAGACTGTAAGACTGTCCGCCGGAATATATTTGCGCTGGCTTCACGGTCAACGATTCCAAAGGGCTAACTAACGACTGGTTGGCCGAGAGGAGTGGGGTGAGTTGACGCCAAGCGCATCGGTCGCCGGTCTCTTCGCCGTAGCAGCTTGAGATGAGACAGCCAGTTTCAGTCGTATCAAAATTTATGTTCCTGAGCGGACGAGGCGAAAGCCGCTAATCTGATTTTTTTCCGTCGGCCTGAACCAATCACGAAAAGCATTGGTCAGAGGGACTTTCTTGAGGTCGCTGACAAAACAGCCGCCGCGCGTGACGACCCACCCCTGATTTTGCGGCGGGAGTATCAAACCGCTGCCGGGATATAAAGAGCTTTTTGAAGCCGTCCACTCTTTGACGCTGCCAAGCATATCGAGCACGCCCCAGCGCGTCTTATCTCCGGGAGCGGAGCCGACCGGCTGCGGCAAGATGAGGCCAGCGTCCTTTGTCATCATCTTACCATCAACCCAACTATTGCCCCACGGATAGAGATTATTTTGATCGCCGCCTCTGGCCGCGTACTCCCATTCCTCTTCCGTCGGCAAACGATACTTGACGCCATCGCGCTCCGAGCGCCAGACCGCAAAACTCTCAGCATCCTCGAACGAAACATTGACGACAGGCAATTGCTCCTGCCCGGCAGGCGGGCTATTACCGCCCCAATCGTCCGGCGGCGCGTGCTTCGTCTTGCTCACGAACAACGCGTACTCCGCGTTGGTTACTTCCGTCTTGTCCATAGAGAATGGTTTGACCGTCACGCTGTGGGCAGGCCCTTCCTGCGGCAAGCCGCCGTTGCGTCCCATCATGATCGTGCCGCCCGGCATGTCCACCATCTCCGCCTTGATGACGGGCGGTTGCGGGTTGGTCCCATTGCTGTTGTTGCCCGGCTTCTCTCCCTGATTCGTGTTGCCCCCAATTTGAGTCTGCGGTTTATGCAGGACCAGAAAATACACGCCGAGGCCGCCGCCAACCAGGACCAGCGCCAGCAGAGACGCGATGAGCACCTTCGGCAGAGAAGATTTTTTCTCCTCATCGCCTGTCAATGGAGACGCTGTCGAGACCAGACGCGGCTGGACCTGCGGCGTGGCGACGGGCTGCGCGACGGCGGCTTGCATATCCTCCATCATCTGCGTAGAGCCTGCGCGAAGTTGTGTCTGCGTCGAAGCGCCGGGCGCGGCGGGCTGTCCCGCGTTGCCCTGCGCCGTTTGAGGCTTGAGGGCGATAATCGGCGTCGTCGCAAAACCCTTGCGCTCCTGCTCGGCCTGTGCCAGACGACCGCTCGTCGTCCTCACTACCGTCTGCTCGCTCGCATCATCCTGTTGCGCTTCAGAGGGAAGCTGCGTCTGGCTTCTCGCCATCATGCTATGCAGGTGCGCGAAGACTCTGCACTCGCCGCCGCTGCAATCTATCTGCTGTTCCCAGTCAGCATAACCCTCATGCACGACGCGCACGCGATGGACGCCGCCGGGTATATCCGGGACCATTAATTCACCCGCGTTATCGCTCATGCCGACCGAAATATTATTGATGAAGACGCGCGACTGCGGCGGGTCCGTATGGACGCGGACGACGGTGCCCGGTTCCTGCGACTGCGCGGGCATGGAGATGTGCGGCATGGAGATCATCGTCTGTAAGTCAGCCGTATTTCTTGGGCCAACTTCAGGGCTGAAACTCCCGCCGGAAATCGAAGAGACCGCGACGCGCAGTTCATCTATAAAAACTGTGGCCGTCGCGGGACGCTTCTCCGCCTCCTTCTCAAGCGCGTGGCGGACGACCTCTTCGATGATGGGCGGGACATCCACGCCGAGCGACTTGAGCGGCGGCGGCTCAAGCGTCAAATGCTTCTTCATGATGGAAGGGATGGACGCGCCCTTGAACGGCACATCGCCGCCGAGCATCTGGTAGAGAATGACTCCGAGGCTGTAGATGTCCGCGCGCGCATCCGGCTCTTCGTCCGACCACTGTTCGGGAGCCATGTAAAAAGGAGAACCCATCAACCCGCTCGTCTTCGCCTGCACGAAAGAGCCTAAGAGTTCGCCGGACTTAATCTTCGCCAGACCGAAATCGAGTATTTTGAGACCTTCGGCAATCGGCTGGTCATCCTGCATCATGATGTTGAGAGGCTTGAGGTCTCTATGGACTATATTCTGGCGATGCGCCGCGCTCATCCCGGCGCAGACGGGGGCCATAATTTCCAAAGCCCTGCTCGGAGAGAGCACGCGTTCTTCTGCGAGCAGGTCATGCAGCGAACGTCCCTTGACGAACTCCATGACGAGAAAGGGCATCGTCCCGCGCACGACTCCGAAATCCGTCACGGCGATGATGTTCTGGTGATGAATCGCAGCGGCGGCCATCGCTTCCTGACGAAAGCGCGTGACGAGCATGGGGTCGTTGCCGACGAGGTCTGGCAGGATTATTTTGATGGCGTGCGCGGTCTTGAGAAAGATGTGGCGAGCCTGAAAGACGACGCCCATCCCGCCCTGTCCCAGACGCCTTTCCAGTTGATAGCGCCCGTCGAGCAGGGGTTCGCCCGAGATAGAAGGCGTCGTCGCGTCGCCGTCATTCGGACAGTGATTAACGTCGTCGGGGAAACAGCGTCGGCAAGCTGGACATTCTTTCATTGATCGGCTCGATACTACAGGCGGCCCGTGCCAGGTTATCGCAGAAGGACGGGCGACCAGGGCGGGCAGCCTTTTCTCCTTTGGCGGCGGCCAGGAAAGCCTGTCTCAAAAAAACAAGCGCGGCCCAGCGGCGGACACAACCTGTGCCGGGCAGCATCGCAGACATCCTTCCAAGATGCTCTCACATGATGCTTAATGAATAAGCACGACCGCAGATTCTGATTTTAACGACTCTAGGTCTCTCAAGCAAGCCTTAAGTCAACCGCCCCTGGCGAGATAGATGTCACAAGATTGCGGATTGCGGATTTTGGATTGCGGATTAGAAGAGTATTGGTCCCGCCAATCCGCAATCCGCAATCTTGTCACCCGCCCAGCTGAAGCAGGCGGTACTGACAGGAGTTGCACTCAATCGCCATCCGCACATAGAACGCAGGGGAGCTAATCAAGTTGCAACGCTTGCCCCTCGGCATCCCTGAGAGAGAGAGAGAGGACGCGCGCGATGGTTGGGCCAACATTCATCATGCGTATTGGTCCGAGATCGCCGCGCCGACTAATGCCCGCGCCGCTGGCGATGAAGCAGGTCTCGTAATCCGCGCGCGCGGGATGATACCCGTGCTGGCCGAGTTGGACACTATGCGTCACGGCCTCGCCCGTCAGGTTCGCGCCGAAGCTATAGCCGTCCGCGCATTCCAACATCAACAACGCATCTGGATTCGCGCCGAGCAAGCGCACCTCTTCATAAGGAAGCACGCGCAGGATGCCGCTGCCCTCGCGTCCCGCCAGCGGCTCGAACAGTTCATGGACACGCGCACGCGCGTCCCTGTCCGACGGGTCGCGCAGGATAATCGCGCAGGAACCGCTCGTGATGTAAGCATACGCGCGCCAGTCCGAATCCTTCACCTGCTCAAGAGTAATTGGTCCGGCTTCAGAGGCGGTGTTCACGCCCAGGAGCCCGGCGCGGGACAGCAGGACGTGCGGGTGGACCAATTTTGAGATAGGCAGAAAGCCGTGATCGCTGACGATGAAGAGGGCCGTCTCTGCGAGCGTGCCCGCACGCGCGCAAGCATTCAGGAGGCGCGCCACGTAGCCGTCCAGCTTTTCCAGAATGGCGAAGGCTTCGATGCTGAACGGACCGTAATCGTGCTGAAAGTGATCGAAGTCGAAAAAATGGACCAGCATCACATCGGGCCTTTTTTCGGTCAGGATGTATGCGGCGAAGCGCGCGCGCAAATCGTCGTGCTCATCCTGGCTGGCGTTGCGATAAAGCTGCGGGTCTCTTTGCTCCACTTCCTCTATCAACCCTGGCGGGCGCGCGTGCGCCTTCATCAACGCGAGCGTCTCAGGGAGAGGCTTGCCGACGGCCATTATCTCAGGCACGTTGTAATCGCCCGCGCCGCCGCCGACGGGCCAGGAGATGAGGGCCGTCCGCAAGTCTTCACGCGCCGCCGCCTCCCACAAAGTGTCCGCGCGGATGTCGCGCGCGAACCAGTGCCACGCTCCGGTCTGGCTCGTGCCGGGCGGCTCTAAAAGATTATTACCCGTGATGCCATGACGCGCAGGGAGCGCGCCCGTCGCGATGGTCGTGTGAACCGGATACGTGACCGAAGGATAAATGGATTGAACATTGAGAGACCACGCGCCGTCCGCGAGCAATCGTCTGAGCGTCGGCAACCGCAGGTCGAACTCATCGCGCTTTATCAAATAGCGCGCGTCGAGTCCATCGAGCGAGATGACGAGCAAGCGTTTGGCCTGTTTATGCTCTGCGTTCAATAAAGCTTTCCATTCTATGAGATCGTTTTTGAGATGAGTCTAACGCAAGTTGATAACTCACCATCGCAGACACAGAGGACACAGAGAACGCGCAGAAAGTTGAATGCATTTCTCTGTGCAAACTCTGCGCTCTCTGTGTCTGCGGTGGTGAACGCCTCTTTCATAACACTCAATTGAGATTATCGCACGACGATGTTGACGAGACGACGCGGGACGACAATCACTTTGACGATCTCGTGACCGTCAATGAAGGAGCGCGTCTTCTCATCCGCGAGCGCCGCCGTGCGCAACTCGTCTTCGGGCGTGTCGGGCGTGGCGTGAATACGCGAGCGCAGTCTCCCGTTGACTTGCACGGGAATCTCCAATTCCTCTTTCCGCGCCAGTTCTTCATTCGCCTGCGGCCAGAGCGCGCCGCCGCCCAACAATCCTTCCGCGTGGCCCATGTTGGCCCACATCTCCTCTGAGACATGCGGAGCAAAGGGCGCGAGCATGATGATCAGCGACTCTAAAGCCTCGCGCACGGCGAAGAGATCGGAGGCAGTGGCTTCGGTTGGTCCAATTTTGAAATCGCCGAGCGTGTTGGAGAGCTCCATCAACGCCGCGACGCTCGTGTTGAAGTGCAACTCGTCAAAGTCCTGCGCGATGCGCGCCATCGTCTGATGAGTCTTACGACGCAGGGCACGCGCCTCCGTCGTCAACTCTGCGGAGGCGGGTGCGTCCATCCTCTGCGACGAATCGGACAGACGCTCATGCCAGCGATAGACCATCCCATAGACACGACGCAGGAAACGCACAGCGCCCTCAATGCCCGTCTCCTGCCAGCGCAACTCGTTCTCGGCGGGCGCGGCGAAGAGCACGTAGAGCCGCACGGCGTCAGAACCGTAGGCCGCTATCATGTCGTCCGGGTCCACGCCGTTGCCCAGGTTCTTGGACATCTTCTTCCAATCGTTCGTGCCCTCGACCTGATTCGTCACCATGCCCTGCGTCAACAGTTTCTTGACCGGCTCGTTGAACGAGACGAGTCCTATGTCGCGCATCATCTTGGTCCAGAAACGCGTGTAGAGCAGGTGCATCACGGCGTGGTCAATACCGCCTATATACTGGTCCACGGGCGTCCAGTACGCGATTTTTTCTTTATCGAAAGGTGCGTCCTCATTGCGCGGGTCGCAGTAACGGAAGAAGTACCATGATGAATCCACGAAGGTATCCATCGTGTCGGTCTCGCGCCGGGCTGGACCATCGCACTGCGGGCAGGTCGTTGCGACAAACTCCGCGACACCCGCGAGCGGTGATTCGCCTGTCCCCTTGAATTCCGCGTTCGCGGGCAGCGTCACCGGCAAGTCCTTTTCCGGGACGGGCACGACGCCGCAACGCTCGCAATAAATCATGGGGATGGGTGCGCCCCAGAAACGCTGGCGAGAGATGCCCCAGTCGCGCAGGCGATAGGTAATCGCCGCTTCACCGAAATTATTCTCGGCGGCATACTGCGCCATAGAGTGCTTCGCGTCCTCCGAGAGTTTGCCGGACCAGTCGCCGGAGTTGACCAGCGCGCCATATTCCGTGAAGGCATGCGGCATCGTTCTAGAGTGGTCCATGCCCATCTCAGGGTCGTGTTTAATCTGCTCCTGCTCGTGCGTGATGCGTGCGATGACCTGCCGAATCGGCAGAGAGTATTTCTGCGCGAACTCGAAATCGCGCTCGTCATGCGCGGGGACGGACATCAACGCGCCCGTCCCGTATTCCATCAAGACGTAGTTCGCCACCCACACGGGCAGGCTCTCGCCGCTGAAAGGATTAATCGCCATGAGGCCCGTATTGACGCCCTCTTTGACGACCTCTTCTTCGCCCGCGTTGGTCCTGTTACGCGCGGCTGCGCGCACGCGTTCGGCAAACTCCGTCACGTCCTGTTTCAAAGATGAGCCTTCCAAGAGTTGCGCGAGCAAAGGATGCTCAGCCGCCATCACGACCGCGTTCGCGCCGTAGATGGTATCAATGCGCGTGGTGAAAACTCTGACCTTCGCATCCTTATGGTCCTGTATGGCGAAGTCAACGTATGCGCCCTCGCTCTTGCCCATCCAGTTGCGCTGCATGGTCAGGACGCGCTCAGGCCAGCCGCCCTCTATCTCCTTCATGTCTGCCAGCAGTTGCTCCGCGTAATCCGTGATGCGTATGAACCACTGCTCCAAATCCTTTTTGACGACGGGCGTGCCGCAGCGCCAGCAGACGCCGCCCGAAGATTGCTCGTTCGAGAGCACTGTCTCTTCCTTCGGACACCAGTTGACTTGCGACTTGCGCCTGTAGGCCAGCCCGCGCTCGTACATCTTCAAAAAGAACCACTGGTCCCACTTGTAATATTCGGGCGTGTGCGCCGCCATCTCGCGCCGCCAGTCGTAGCTGATGCCGAGACGCTTGAGTTGCCCGCGCATGTGCGCGATGTTCTCTTCGGTCCAATCGCGCGGGTTGATGCCGCGCTTGATGGCGGCCTGCTCAGCGGGTTGCCCGAAGCTGTCCCAGCCAATCGGGTGCAGCACGTTAAAGCCTTGCAGCCGCTTGTACCACGCGAGCGCATCGCCTATGGAGTAGTTACGCACATGGCCCATGTGCAGAAAGCCGGAAGGATACGGCAACATTTCCAGGCAATAAAACTTGGGCCGCGCATCATTTTCTTCAACCTCAAACGCGCCAGATTCCTCCCAGTGCTGCTGCCATTTCTCTTCTATCTTTTCGGGAAAATATTTTTCGTCCATGATTCTCATGCCCCTGTATTTTTTACACTTAATCACGAATTGGCCGCCGCGCATAAAGTCTTACGGAGCATCCGAGATCCGTCCGAAGCACGTCTCAGGCGCCGGTTGCAGGCCAACTAATTTTGATTTATCTTTTGGGATATGGGCCGCCGCTTCAGCCGCCACACGCATCAATTGCGCGCGCGCGTGCCGAGCGGCACTGTAAGAAGGAGTCTGTTTGGCTGGTCTAAACGCATCATCTTTGTTCCCGCTCTTCAACCTGAAAGCGTGCCTATCTTAACTCAAATCGCTGGCGCTTGTCGAACAGGAAAAAGCTCCGCCGCGAGAGCCTCACGCCAGCACAATCCCGTGCCGCGCACGGTCTCTCTGTGAGCAGAGCACGACTGACAGGCTGGCCCGCGCTGAGAGCCTTGCGGCCAGCGTCAGGTAAGCGTGACGATGAAGGCGAGTTGTGGTCAGGCTCGGCGGCCCGTGCTCATCAACGGCTAAAACATGTCGAGCAGCGCATCTATGGCATCGCCTATATAGTCGCCCACGTTCTCGACGACATGTGTGATGGCGTCCCAGAGCGCATCCCACAGGGGCATCGTCAGGTTGGCGATTTGTCTTGCCAGCACGTTGAGACCAAGCTGTTCGACCCAGCCCACAAAGCTACTTTTGCTGGCAATCGCTGTTTGGACCTCATGAGTTGAAGCCGTTTGCAGCGCCTGGATGAGTTGGTTGAATTGATCTTCGGTCAGGTCCTTTGCCATTTTTCAATTTCCCTTTCCACGAAATAAATCCGCGATGATGTTAATGCCCTTCTCTATGCCCATTTCCAGTTCCTTAAACATCTGCTCCAGGCTTTGCAGCAATCCTTCATGCCCGTTAGGAGCCGCCCCGTTAGCCGGAGGAGGCACGGCCCCGTTGTCAGCCGCATGAGCCGCTCCGTTATTAGAATGCATTTCAGGCTGGCTGCTCTGGACAGGCTCTGCCGGACGGTCGGGACGGCCTCCGGGGGTTGCGGACGAGGCTTGTCCAGCCGCTCTTCGACGCACTTCTTCGCGCAATTCCGCCGGGATGAAATCGTCGTGACTAAAACCCTGCAAAGCGCTGAAGACCCACTTTCTGTCCGGCGGGCAAGAGGCGACGATCTCAGAAAAGAGTTCCGACAGATTGAAATGGTCCTTCGCCGAATAGGGGATTAATTTGACATCCCGGCGCAGGACGTTTTGGAGTTTTTCGCGGCGGTCCTGGATGATGACTTTAATGTTCTCTCTTTGCTGGCTGGATGGCAGGTTAATCTGCCGGTCCCAGTTGACAGGCTCAATCAGGTCCACCTGGTTCACGCCGAAAACCATCTTGCCATGAAATTCCTCCAGCGCCTGCAAATATTGCTGGTCCAGAGCGACGGCGCGATTGCGTCCCGTCATGACCCACAGGATGACATCGCAGCGCGGAAGATTTCTCCGGTACATCTCCAGATACTCCGGGTCACGCCCGATGTCTTCTCCGAGACCGGGCGCGTCTATCACAACCAGGTTGACGGGCTTCTGTAGACTGCCCTGCGTAAACGTCGCCTCGATGGCGATGTCTTTAAACTCCTTGGTACAGGCTACGGTGTCGCTGGTCTCAAGATTGGTTTTGAACAATGTATTGATGGTGGAAGATTTGCCGACGCCGGAGACTCCAATCAACCCGATGACGGGCGGGCGCTTGGTTACTTCCTTGTTGATCCTGTTCAACAGTTCTTTGAGGTCATCCTTGTTAACCCCCTGTGCATTCTTTTCTTTGCTCATCACGCCTTTCCCTTTCGCGCCGCATGGCCGGGCCGCACCGGAAGAGATGTGCGTCATCATCATCCCGGCATGCAGCTTAAGCATCTGTCAGACATCAGTTCCCAGACTCTCGCGGGACCTCTACACAAAGAGCCACACACGCGTTTGAGTCCGGCCTCTGCGCGGAGAACAGTTCAGGGCTGGCGTGGGAGATGTGGCATTCTGGTAGTGAGGTAGAGAGCATGGGAGTTTAGAAACCTACCGCCGTAAATTTGTGGAAATAGACGGGAACTTCCCCGTCAGCATTCAGTGACTTTGATGATAAAGACCTGGCCGGGACCACTGCTCTTGATAGAGTTTGAGCGCAGGCGGCGAGGCGTGCTGTTCCAAAAGACCGCGAGGCACTGGCGCTTATATAACGGTTGGGTGAACCTTGTCAACAGAAATTCTGACGCATGATTGAGTCAATGTGAGTTGAGCGATGATGAAAGAGGCATCCACCCCCGCAGACACGAGAGCAAGGATGAAGTATGAATGATGTAAGGCGGAAGGATGAAAGAAAGGCTATGCGTCTTGAATAGTCACACTTTCATCCTTTCGCCTTTCTACTTCCGACCTGCTCTTCTATTATTCGCCGCTCTTGAGATACTTCTGCGGCAGCGGGTGTTCCTTGTCTTCTCCCTGCCAGAAGATGGTGACGATCCACCAGCGCTGGCCGTCGTTCATCAGTTGAATACTGTTGATGCCGCGCTGGAAAGGCTGCGGGTCGTCCGGCTTGTGACGCGATTCGTAGGTGCTGAAGAGGTGCGCGATGCTGCCGAAAGTTTCCGTGCGCCGCGCCGCCTCGCGTTCGTAGAAGCCTTCCCTGTCGAAGATGGCGGAGGCGCGCGTGATGTATTCATCAACGGTCAGGACGCGCGAACCCATGCCGCCGCCGGGACGCGGCCCGGTCGGAATGAGCCTCGCGCCCGGCACAAACAGCGAGCGCATCCGGTCCCAGTCTCGCTTCTTGCCCGCTGGTCCAGAAATGACATCGTAGATGGCCGCGATGATGGCATCCATCGAAGCCACGTCTGCGGGATTGGCTGCGGGCACAGCGGCGGGCGTCTCCGTTTTTTGCGCTGGTGTCTCAGCCTTCGGCGCAGGCGTCTGCGCCCTGTTCGCAGGTGATTCGGTCTTCTGTTGGGCCATGACGGTGATGTTCGCCGGACCGCTGCCCGTCAAGAGAAAGATGGCGAACGCGGTCATCAAGAGTAGAAGTTTCATCCGTAGAGTTTTCATTTTGCATTGACTCCATCAAAGATAGTTTTATCGGAAGCGACTGTGCAGACGAGCCTTTCAATTATGACTGGTCAGCTATGACTAAGGCGCTTACGACGACGGCTGGTTTTGACGTTCACCTTTGCTTCCAGAAAAGACCGCAGCATGCCCAGATTGCGCGCGTCGTCGCCGAGTTCGTCCTGCGGCGTTTCAAGTAGAAAGGCCGCGTGCGCCAGTTTGGGATGAAGGGCGACGCGGCGCAGCGCATCCGTGCCGATGTGGCCGAGGCCGATGTGCCAGTGGCGGTCCACGCGCGAATGATACTCGGCCTTTGAATCGTTGAAGTGAACGGCGCGCACCTGGCTCGTGCCGACGTGATGTTCGAGCGATTCGATGGTCGCCGCCAGTCCGTCCTCATCGCGTATGTCGTATCCGGCGGTGAAGGCGTGCGCCGTGTCGAAACAGACGCCGAGGTTGAGTCCGGGACAGGCTTCGATAATCTCCTCCAGATGCTCGAAGCGATGCCCGATGCACTCGCCCTGCCCCGCCGTGTTCTCCAATAAGATACGAAACTCTCCGAGGTCCAACTCGTCACACGCGCTTCGCAAACTCTCCGCGCAGGTGCGTATCCCGTCGGCCTCACAAGCCCCCTTCGCAGAGCCGGGATGGACCACCAGATAATCCGCGCCCAACAATAACCCGCGCTCTATCTCTTCACGAAAAGAGGCGCGCGATTTTTCGCGTATTACGGAATCCGCAGCCGCCAGGTTGATGAGATAGTTAGCGTGAATCACGACCGGAGAGATATTCATCTCCGCGCGCATGGCCCGAAAGCGCTCAACCTCTTCGCCCGTCAAAGGCTTTGCCATCCACCCGCGCGGATTACGCGAAAAAATCTGCACCGTCCCACACCCGTGTTGCTGCGCCTTCAACAGCGCGTTCTGCAATCCCCCGGCGATGGGCGCGTGAAAACCTATGCGAGGCATCAGAGATTGATTCATTGATTCATCGGCTCATCGGTTAATTTTTTATTAATCCATTGATTCATTGAGCTACTAAATCAACTATTCTTGGCTGTATGTTGTGAAGCGGCAAAGATCGCTAATAACTCGTTGGCCTCGGCGAGCAAATTATTCATTCGAGCCTGTTTTAAGATATTAGTCTCAACCAAAAGTTCCAATCAAAATACTGTTTCATCAGCCTCTTCCACAACTATACCGATCTTAGCAACAAACTCAGCCTTTGAACGTGCTCGGCAAACCGCGCGAGAGTTTGCCGCAACCGAAGTGCCAGAACGTAATACCTGTTTTCCAATAATCCTGGCTTCATCCGTATGAGGTAGTGAACGAAACAATTTAACAATACGGATAGCGAATCGCCTGGTCCGGGCTTTCAGTTCATCCGACTGGAACACCATGATTTCACTCGTCTACTCACCGGCATACAAGTCCATTTCTTCAATGAATCAATTCTTCTCCGTTTGTTCCATGACGCGGAGCATGTTGCCGCCGAGTATTTTGTCTATGTCCTGTTCGGTGTAGCCGCGTCTGAGTAGTTCCCTGGTCAGATTCGGGAGGTCGGCGACGCTTAATAAATCGGCTGGCACGGCTTGCGTGCCGTCGAAGTCCGAGCCGATGCCGACAGAGTCTATGCCCGCGAGTTTAACGATGTGGTCTATGTGGTCCACGATGCGCGAGACGTTGACGGGCGGCAGGCGGCGCGCGTATTCGCGTATGCGGACGCGGTCGCGCGCCATCTTTTTATGCGCGGCGTCGCCCGGCTCCGACGCGGAAGCCTGACGGACGAGCGGCTCAATCTCCGCGTCCAACTGTTTCTTCTTCGCGCTCCAACCGGGTTCGAGAAATTCCGGGTAGAAGATGACGTTGACGACGCCGCCCGTGCGCGCCAGCGCTTGAATCATGTCATCGTCCAGATTGCGCGCGACGTTGGCGATGGAGCGGCAGGCGGAGTGGGTGGCGACGACGGGCCGCGTCGAAGTGTTGACGATGTCCCAGAAGGTCTTGTCCGAGACGTGCGAGACATCCACCATCATCCCCAAACGATTCATCTCGCGGACGACGGATTTGCCGAAGTCGTTGAGGCCGCGCGTCTGTCCTGTAGAGTCGCCGGAAGAGCCTGCCCAACTCGTGCTCACGCTCCAGGCGGGAGACATGTAACGCACGCCCATCCTGTAATAACGCTCGACGTTCTCCAACTTCTCGTCAATCGCGTAGCCGCCTTCGAGGCCCATCAGGGCGGCCAATTTGCCCTCGCCCGCGATGCGGCGCACGTCCCCCGCGCTGGTGGCGAGTTCCCATGTTTCGGGATGCTTTTCGGCGAGCGAGCGGACGGCTGTGATCTGTTTGTCTGCGCGTTCGACGGCCATCTCTCCGCCAACGCCGTACAGTTGCGGCTCGACCCAGATGGAGAAAAACTGCGCGTCCAGTCCGCCCTCTTTCATACGCGCGGCGTCCAGGTAGCCGTCCGGCAGTTTCCGATTAATGTCAAGGCCCTCGTCAATCATGCGTTGCACTGTGTCCGCGTGCATATCTATGGCGATGGCGCGCGCGTGTATGGCGAGCGGGTCCGACGCCGGGGCGTTCCCTTTCGCTTCTGCGGTCTTTGGGGCGGAGGAGTCCGACGCGGGACCGCCGTGCCCTTCGCGGTCTTCATTTTTTTCCCACATGCGACAATTATTTGACAGGATAGAGACGAGCAGCGCCAGGACCAAAAGCGATCTCCTTAAAAGCTCTGGTGTGCGACGCTTCATCTAAAAAAAGAAGAAGAAAGCCATTGGTTTTTTAGTCAAGACGATAGCATGAGGGATGGTACAGTGCGGATTTCAAAGAATCAAGCTGGCCCTGCGATGCACAGCCATCAAGCGTCCCGCATGGCGTTAAAAGCAAGACAATGCGTTGCCTTGCCAAGCTGCGCGCCTTTACTGTATCGTGACTCATTCGAGCAAGCCGAGAGCAAGGCCAGTGCCCAGGGCGGAGGCGTTCCCATCGAGGCGTTTTCCGTCAATCAGATTCGAGGACGAGCGGGTTGCCGCTTCGCTCCGTGAGAGCGCACTCTTCTTGCCAATGTCACCTGAGGAGAAAATCGCACATGTTCCCGCAAAACGGCAAATTGAAGGATGTCAAAACGCCCCGTATCAATCAGGAAATCTGGCACGACGGGCAGTTCATCAAATGGAATGATGCGCGCGTCCACGTCATGTCGCACGTCCTGCATTACGGGTCGAGCGTTTTTGAAGGCATACGCTGTTACAAGACGAAGGGGGGCCCGGCCATCTTTCGTCTCAGAGAACACATGCGGCGGCTGCTCAACTCGGCGAAGATTTATCGCATGGACACGGACCTCACTCTGGACCAATTATGCAACGCCTCCGTCGAACTCTTGAGGCGCGGCGGGATGGACCAGTGTTACATCCGCCCGATTATCTTTCGCAGCCTTGACGAAGAGCGCCCGGCCTTCGGCGTCAACCCGTTCCCGAATCCGCTCTCCTGCTACATAGGCGCTTGGGACTGGGGCAAGTACCTCGGCGATGAAGCGATAGAACAGGGCGTGGAAGTGCAGGTCTCGACCTGGAATCGCCTGACGCCAAACTCTATGCCCGCGATGGCGAAATCGGGCGCGAACTACATGAACTCGCAACTCATCAAGATGGAAGCAATACTCAACGGCTATGCCGAGGGCATCGCGCTTGACGACAGAGGTTTCGTCTCGGAAGGCTCCGGCGAGAATATATTTCTGGTCCACGATGGTCGTGTCATCACTCCGCCGCTCTCAAGTTCCATCCTGCCGGGCATCACGCGCGACAGCGTCATTCAAATCTGCCGCGAACTGCAAATCCCCGTCGTCGAAAGCGGCATCCAGCGCGCCGCGCTCTACGTCGCGGACGAACTCTTCTTTACCGGCACGGCAGCCGAAGTGACGCCCATCCGCTCCGTTGACAAAATCAAAATCGGCACGGGCCAGCGCGGCGAAATCACCGCCCGCATCCAGCAACTCTTCTTCGACATCACCTGCGGCGTAGCCCCCGCGCCCGGCCCCTGGCTCACCTACATCAACGAACAGGACGCGCAGCCGCAGGAGGCCAGCGACAACGCCCAGAACACCGCACCCGCGACGGATGGGCCAACTCTCTCCCCCGCAAGTGAGACAGGGCCGCAGGTCAACTACCACGCCGCCGCGAGGGACTAGAGCAAGCATCACGCGCATCATCCAAGGCAGCAAGCATCGAGCGATGAAAGACTCAATGCTTGCTGCCTTTCCCTTTTGCGTCTCAAGTTTTTCTCTGCGCGCTCTGTGTTCTCTGTGGCTAATTTTCTGAGAACGTATCAACCCCGACTGAAAATATTGACGCATCGCTGCTTGGCAGGCTAATATAGTTTCAGCGTCAACGGGCTTTTAACTTCTCCGGCGGCGCAAACCCCTTCAAAAGTTCCGCGACGAACGCTTCTCTAACGCTTGTTTTCTCAAGCGCAGGAAAAATCCCCTGCTTATTCAAAAGATGCGCCCCTCTTGCTCTTGCTCCATAGATTCAAGTGCGGAAAGGTTCCCCCAGGTATGTCCGTTAAAATTGATGACTTGCTCAGAATCGTGACCAATCACGGCGCGTCCGACCTCCACATCAAGGCCGGTCAGTTTCCCTTCATGCGTCTCGGCGGAGAGTTGCGCCCGGTCGTTGACGCGCCCCGGCTCACACAGGAAGACACGCTCGACATGGCTTTCTCCATGATGTCCAACCGGCAGAAGCAGCGTTTTAAGGAAGTCAATGAAGTAGACATCGCGTACGGCGTTTCCGGCGTCGGCAGGTTTCGCGCCAACATCTACCAGCAACGCGGGACCGTCGGCATCGTCCTGCGCGTCATCCCGGACCAGACGAGGACCACCGGCGAATTAGGTCTCCCGCCCGTCATAGATAGAGTCGCGGACGAGCAGCGCGGGCTGATACTGGTGACGGGCGCGACCGGCTCCGGCAAGTCAACCACCCTCGCCGCCATCATTGACCGCATCAACGCCACCCGCAGCGGCCACATCATCACCATCGAAGACCCCATCGAATTTCTGCACCGCGATAAAAGGTCCTTTATTACACAACGCGAAGTGGACGTTGACACGCGCTCGTTTGCAGAGGCCCTGCGCGGCGCTCTGAGACAAGACCCGGACGTGATTCTGGTCGGCGAGATGCGCGATGTCGAGACCATCGAAACGGCCCTCACTGCCGCAGAGACGGGCCACCTCGTGCTCTCGACTTTGCACACGCTCGACGCCACGGAGACCATCACGCGCGTCGTCTCTTCCTTTCCGGCGACGCAGCAGAAATCCATCCGCCTCCAACTCGCGAGCATTCTCAAGGCCGTCGTCTCCATGAGACTGGTGCGCGCCGCGCGCGGTGCGGGCCGCGTGCCCGCCATCGAAATCCTGATCTCGACCGGACTCATCCGCGACTGCATCATCAACGAAGAGAAGACCTCTCAAATACGCGAAGCCATCGCCGCCGGAAACTCTCAATACGGCATGCAGACCTTCGACCAGTCGCTCTTCAATCTCTACCAGTCCGGCCTCATCACGATGGACGAAGCCCTCCGCAACGCCACCAACACGGACGAATTCCGCATGCGCTGCTCCGGCATCCTCTCCAGTACCGACCACGTCGCCACAGACAGAGACAACCTCGTCAGCGTCGTCACCTCTTCCGCAGAAGAGAGTAAAAGATAGAGGCTGGAGGCGAGAGGCTAGAGGCTAGTTAACGTGAGTTCGACATCAGAGGCTGACTGACAAGCCATC
>DASYML010000006.1:0-8814 GCA_036009045.1 Pyrinomonadaceae bacterium | reverse complement strand
TCCCGCCTGCTTAAGCTGGGCGGGTTTCCTGGCTCAGCCACGACCCGCCCAGCTTAAGCAGGCGGGACTGACAAGGACGCTTGCCGCAATGGTCGTACCCAATTGAGAACCGCTATAGTTTATCACTCACCGCAGATGCCCGGAATGCATATTAGACGTGCTCACAGCCGCCGGTAAAGACGGCCCTTTGCGTCGTGCTTCTTTTTATTCCGGGCCGTGCCGTGCGGTCCAGGATATTGCCTGCGACGCTGGTAGATACTTGTGGCGCAGGATGTCCATGTGGTGCAGTTCGTGACCGGCGATGATGTAGGCGAGGGCGCGGACGCTGGCCTCGCTGTCGTTGGCGATGCCTCTGCGCGTCCAGGCTTCCTCGGTCAGATGTTTGAAGAGAAAGATGTTGGAGCGGCGGACGCTGTCGAACTCTGCGGCGAGTTCGGTGAGCGGGTAATCATCGAAGGTGGAGTTGAGGATGTAGTCATCCTGCTCGTAACCGTTAAGAGGCGTCTGGTCGTTGCGGGAGAAGCGGAGCGCTCTGTAGGCGAAGATGCGCTCCGTGTCTATCACATGACCGACGAGTTCTCTGATGCTCCACTTGCCGGGCGCGTAGCGAAAGCGGCTTTGAGGTTCGGGGATGCTATGCAGGAGAAACAGCGTGGCCTCCGCCTGCGTGCTCATCTGGGAGAGTATGTCTACATCCGGGACGAGCGAGATGTACTTGCCATAGTACGGCAGATATTCCGTTTCATCCGGTCTGCCGATTGAAAATTTATTCATGTAATAACTTGCCTCCTTCGTTGGTCCAGTAATTTAGACTCTCAACTATCACCATCATCATAATCAACAGACTGTTGCGCCTGCACGATGAGACCTATGTAAAAGAGTACGAGCGGAATGAAGAGCAGCACGGAAAGAAGCGACAGCCAACTGAGCAGGCCATACGCGCTGTCATGTGAGGTTGGCTCTCCGCGAAATCCGCCCATTGACATAAAGGCCGCTCTCTCCAGATTGAGAATCGTGAGAGTCAGGATTATCGCCGTGATCGGGAGCAGCGTCGAGACCGCCACCGGAAATGATCTGAGTTGAGCATGACGTTTCAAATAATGGACCAACAACGCCACGCGCCAGGACGCCACGATCAGCAGAAATAGAAGATTAATCGAACTGGCGACTTCCAGGGCGAAGAATTTTTCGACGGGGATGGCATACAGAATCGCTGGCGGAGATGTCATGGTCACGAAGGTCAGGACATGCCTGTAAGACCAGTGTTTAGGTTTCAGAGGGTAAATTCCCAGCCACAGGATGAAAGAAAGTATGAAGATGTAAATCAGCGAGCCGACGCCCAGATGTTGTAAGAGGCTCGCGCCGGGGTCGTCCCACCATCTGCCCATCCCGACTATCCAGGTCGAAACCAGCCCGAAGATGAGATGCCTGTAATTGAAACGCTGGAACTCTTCACGAGTCAGACAAAACGTGAGAAGCTGCGCCGCCGCTTTGAGGACGCCTAAATCACCTGTCTTCGTTTCTTCATTCATACACGCAGATAACAACAGTCAATAGATTTCAGTTTGGATTGAATGAGGATGAAAGCAGCGTTCACCACCGCAGACACAGAGCGCACAGAGTCAGCACAGAGGCTTGAATGCATTTCTCTGTGCGTCCTCTGTGCGCTCTGTGTCTGCGGTGGTGAATCACAATGTCCCACGCACTCAATATTAAACTGAGCCACGACGGAATCGCCTGCCCGTACGATTCGCAGGGCGCATATCTAAGCCAACAATCGCGCGACCGCAGCGTTGACGTGAATCCGGGTCGTGTCCAGAAATGGAATCCCCATGTCCGAGACATCTTGCAGGATGAGTGGCAATTCCGTCCCGCCCAGAATCAGCCCGTCTATCCCCTCACGCTCTTTCAATCCGCCCACTATCAAGAGCAAGCGCTCGCGTGTCTCAGGCAGAAAAATGTCCTTCAACAATTCGTTCACGTACTTGCCATGAATGTAGGCTTGCTCTTCCTCGTCCGGCAGGACCAGCTTGATAGCTTCCCTGGAAAAAACGTCCGTGTAGAATCGTCCCGCCATCGTATAACGCGTGCCGAACAGAGCGGGCTTCTTGAGACCCAGAGCCTGCGCGGCTTCGCAGGTGGCCTCGACGATACTCAAGAGCGGAATGGGTGAGAGGCGGCTGACTTCATCAAACACTATGTGCGGCGTGTTGGCTGCCAGCAACCCGAAATCCGCGCCCGCCGACGCGAGCCTTCGCACTTCAACGGACAGATACTCCGTCACACCTTTCAAGTCACGCGATTCCATCAAACGCAGCAGCCTGTTCACATCAATACTGTTGATAATGATGGAAGGATTGCTTTCATCCCACGTTCGCGCACGATACCCGGCGAGCATCAGGCGGTAATATTCTATGGTTGATTCAGGCCCTATGCCTCCGATGATACCTGCGGTCTTCATCTCAGTTCTTCAAAGCTCGATCTGGCGCGCGGAGATGACAGGCTCGAATGAGCGCAGTTCGTCCAGCGCCTGTGTTCCAAGCGGCGCGTCAGTTTCGATGACGGCCATAGCCTCGCCGCCGCGCTCGCGTCTCCCTAGGTGAAAGCGGCTGATGTTAACGCTGTGTTGGCCCAGCACCATGCCTATGTGACCGATGACCCCCGGCACGTCTCTGTTGCGCGTGAAGAGCATGTGGCCGTGCGGAAGGGCTTCGAGGCGAAAGCCGTTAATCTCCGTAATCCTGCCTTCCTGTGCTGGTCCAAATAAAGTGCCGGAGGCGGTCTGTTCGCCGCCCGTCGTGACCACCCCGGTCGAGAGCGCGGGGGACGCATCGCCGCCCGTGCGTTTGTAGGATGAGGTCACGGCGATACCTCGCTCTTCCGCGATGACGAAGGCGTTGACGACGTTGACGCGCGCGGACACGTCGCGCAGCAGGGCTGCGAGAAAAGCCCTCGTCACCGGCGCGGCCTCCATCAAGGCCACCTCGCCCGCGTATTCAAGACGCACTTCGCGCACGGCTTCGTCTACTAATTGGGCCTGTAATCTGCCGAGGCTCTCCGCCAGCGTGATGTAAGGCTGGAGCGCCTTCAACTCCTGCGCGCCGAGCGCGGGCACGTTGACAGCGCCGCGCAGAGTCCCCGTCAAAAGATAATCGCGCATCTGCTCCGCCACGGTGACCGCCACCCCCTCCTGTGCCTCCCTGGTCGAAGCGCCGAGGTGCGGCGTCGTGATGACCTCTTCGAGCGCGAGCAGCGGATCATCCGCTGGCGGCGGCTCTTTCTCATACACGTCGAGCGCCGCGCCCGCGACCGTGCCTTCCTTGATGGCGGCCAGCAGCGCGCGTTCGTCTATCAACCCGCCGCGCGCGCAGTTGACGACAAGCACGCCTCGCTTCATCCGCGCGAAAGCCTGTGGACCAATAATCCCGCGCGTCTCCGTCGTCAGGGGAGTATGCACCGTGAGAAAGTCCGCGCGCGCGAAGACCTCATCGAGCGAGACCATTTCGAGTTCGAGATCGCGCGCCTGTTCCGGCGTGATGAAGGGATCAAAGGCGACTATGTTCATGCCGAAGCCGCGCGCGCGGGCCGCGACGGTGCGCCCGATACGGCCCAGCCCGACGATGCCCAGCGTCTTCGCGTAAAGTTCGACCCCGACGAATTTCTTGCGCTCCCAGCGTCCGGCTTTGAGGCTCGCGTTGGCCTGCGGGATACGCCGCGCGAGCGCGACCAGCATCGCCATCGTGTGCTCTGCGGTCGTAATCGTATTGCCGTCCGGCGCGTTCATGACGACGATGCCGCGCGCCGTCGCCGCTGCCACATCTATGTTGTCAACGCCGACTCCCGCGCGCCCCACCGCACGCAATCGCGGCGCGGCATCCATCAACGCGGCGGTCACTTTCGTCTCACTGCGGACCAGTAAACCATCGTAATCAACCAGGGCTTCAAGCAGTTCGCCGGGCGCGAGGCCCGTTCGCTTCAAGACCGAAAAATCCGCTTCCCTCAAAGGCGCGAGGCCGCTCTCGTTAATATCATCCGCGACAAATATTTTCAGTTCGCTCATATCTACATTGTACCGCTCGGAGTTATTCCCTTCTCTATGATTGCTCTCTCGAATTTAACACTTGAAAGGTCATACATCTTAGCAACCCACAACTATTGAGTCGAGGCGGGGGAGAGCAAGGATGAAGGCGGAAAGATGAAGGATGAAAGCGTGGCTCTTCAAGATGGATAGTTTTCCTTTCATCCCTCATCCTTCCGCCTTCATCCTTAGAATAACGTGAGTTCGATGTCAGAGGCTGACTGACAAGCCATCTGTGCCCTGAAAGGGCTGAATGTGAGAGCCGGGGGCAGCGCCCACGGAACTTTCGCCGCACACCATTCGACCCTGTAAGGGTCGCACCTCAACTTTGAGTGTGCGACCCTTACAGGGTCGGTTTGTATTCTGGACCAGTCACCGTGGGCGACGCTCTACGAGCTTGCCCCCGACTCTCATATATATCCACTGTCGTGGATAAGCTTGAAGGGTGTGTTCTGCCTTACGTCGAACTCACGTTAGATTAGCGTACTCTACTGTCGCGGTGGTAATCTTTCGCTGCACGTCTCAATTTGTTTCAAGTGTGCTGAGCAGAGAGTAGAGGCTATGGATATTTTTGTTTATCGTGAGGGAGCGGAGAAGGTCAAGGAGGGCTTTACAGTTGAGCAGTTGCCAGAACTTTTGAATGAGCCGAAGACCGTCGTCTGGGTGGATATGGAAGCGCCGAGCGAGGCTGATGACCGGGTGCTGTTAGACACCTTTCGCTTTCACCCTTTGACGGTCGAAGACTGCCGCGCCAATCGCCATCATCCGAAGGTGGAGGAGTTTCCCGACTATCTCTACTTTATTGTCCACGGCGTGCAGACTGACGCTGGCCCCGACCGCTTCAACACCATCGAACTGGACGGTTATTTAGGCCACAACTACGTCGTCACTTATCATCACGAACCCTTCAACAGCGTAGACAGGGTCAAGCGCATCGTGCGCTCAAGCCCTATCACCTGCCAGCGCGGCGCGGACTTTCTGCTGCACCAGATTATAGACCTCATCGTTGACGATTACCTGCCCGTGATGGATGTCTTCGACGAGCGCATCAACAAGCTCGAAGACGATATTTTCAAAAAGCAGCGTCCCAACAATCGCATGCTCGAACAAATCCTCGGACTCAAGCGCAGCATTCTCAAACTGCGCCGCATCTCCGCCAAGCAACTAGATGTCCTCTACCGCATCAGCCACGGCCAGTTCACGCTCATCTCCGCGCCCGTGCTGCCATTCTACAGGGACATCTACGATCACATAGGGCGCGTCACGGACCTCGCGGAAAATTATAGAGACTTGATTAGCGACGCGCTCAGCGCCTATCTCTCAGTCGTCTCCAACCGTCTCAACCAGATTATGAAAGTGCTGACCATCTTCTCCGCCATCATGCTCCCGCTGACCTTCATCGCGGGCGTCTACGGCATGAACTTCGACAACATGCCTGAGCTACACACGCGCTACGGCTATTACGTCGTCTGGCTCATCATGATTAGCATAGCCATCTTCATGCTCTTCTACTTCCGCCGCAAAGGATGGATCGGCAAAGAAAAAGAATGAAGAGAATTGCGGATTGCGGATTGCGGATTGAAGAAAGAATGGCGATTGAAGTTGAATCATCTCTCTTTCTTAATTCCGCAATCCGCAATCCGCAATTCTTACATCGGTCCAACGCCGCCGTCGCCGCCACGATTGTCATCGAAAGCGCCGTCGGGTGAAGGCGTCCCGGCGTTCGCGCCGCCGCCCTCTGTGTCGCCGGGCGTGTCCGTCACCTGCTCTTCTTTTTCCACATCGCTGAGGGTCTCATCGCTCGTGGCGTCGGAGTCCGGCTCTCTGCTGGTGGGTCCGCCGTCGTCACCCGTAGATGTTTCAGTAGACTTAGGGTCTTGAGCTTCCATGTCATGATTCTCCTATGAGAGTAAATAGATCGTCGTCAATAGCAACAGGCAAACGGCTGCATAGATGCCCGCCAGCACATCGTCGGCCATGATGCCCAAACCCGATTCGAGCGCTTCTAATCGGCGCACCGGATACGGCTTCCAAATGTCGAAGGCGCGAAACAAAAGAAAGCCCGCGAGCACCAGCCACCATTTCAGATTAAGGCCCAGAGGGATGAACAAAAACGTTATCAGTTGTCCGGCGACTTCATCCACCACGACCGCGCCGGGGTCTTTGCGTCCGAGCAACTTTTCGGCACGCGTCGCGGCCCACACGCCCGCCGCCGTCAAGCATATTATCAACGCCAGGCTCAACATCGTGTAGAGCGATTCGACCAGCGAGCGATTGACCGCGTCGCCGGAGTAGAACGCGTTGATAAAGCGCAGGCTCGCCAGACGCAAGAGCAGATAGAGCACCACGCCCACCATCGAACCCCACGTCCCCGGCGCGAGCGGCAGATAACCCACCCCACAAGTCGCCAGCGCGAGCGACAGAAAATCACTCGCGGAACGCTTCCCGCCCGGCGCACGAGCGATAACAGCGCCCCTCGTCACCACCGGCGGATTGAGTTCGTCGCTCGATTCCTTAAGAGACATATATGGGAGAGGCTGGAGGCTAGTTAAAGCAAGCTGTTTTCACCAGCCTCTAGCCTCTCACCTCTAGCCTCTGCTTTAAACGATGTGTCCGACCAGGTCGTAGTCTTGCGCTTCTGTAATCAGGACGTTGACGAATTGGCCCGGCTGGGGCTGGAAGCCTTCGGGCGCATCGTTGATGAGCACGCAGCCGTCTATGTCAGGCGCCTGTGTTTCCATGCGGCCTTGCCAGAGCAGGTCCGATTCCGCAGACTCACCCTCGAAGAGGACGCGGACGGTTGAGCCGACGCGCCCTTGATTACGCCTGCGAGAGATGCGCGCCTGCTCTTTCATCAAGCGCGCGCGACGCCGCGCAGATGTCTTCGCATCCACCTTGTTCGGCAGATCGAAAGCTGGCGTGCCATCTTCATCCGAATAGGTGAAGACGCCGACGCGATCAAACTCCGCGTGGCGCACGAAGGCTAGCAATTCCTCAAAATCTTCCTCAGTCTCGCCGGGAAAGCCCGTGATAAAGGTCGTGCGAATGGCGATGCCGGGGACGCGTTCCCTGACGCGCTTGATTAATCGTTCGAGGCTCTGGCGCGTGCCGCCGCGTTTCATCAATTTGAGGACGTTGGCGGAGGCGTGCTGCAAAGGCATGTCCAGATATTTGACGGCCTTCGATTCCTGGGCCAGTACGTCAAGGAAAGCATCGCTGATGTGCGTCGGGTAAGTGTACATGACGCGCACCCACTCAACATTTTTGAGGTGCGAGAGTTCGCGTATGAGATGGGCCAACGCGTCCGCCTGACCGAGGTCTTCACCATAACGCGATGAATCCTGGGCCACTAAGATGAGTTCCTTGATGCCCTCTTCAACGAGTTGCTGCGCTTCGACCATCACGGAGCCGAAGCGGCGGCTGCGAAAATGGCCGCGCATCTGCGGAATAAAACAGAAGGCACAGGGACGGTCGCAACCTTCCGCGATTTTCACGAAAGCATAGTGCGAAGGCGTAGCGAGTACGCGCGGCGTTGACTCGTCATAAAGATAGGTCGCACTCTGATTGCCTATGGGAACGATGGGTAGGAAACGCGTGTTGACTTTCTCATCGCAAACCTTTGTGATGTCGTTGATCTGGTTCGTGCCGATAAAGGCGTCAACCTCCGGCATCTCTGCGCGCAATTCATCGCGGTAACGCTCGACCAGACAACCCGCGACGACCAGCCGCGTGGCCTTCCCCTCCGTCTTCAACCGCGCCGCTTCGAGAATCGCATCAATGGATTCCTGCTTGGCCGAATCAATGAAACCGCAGGTGTTGACCACCACGGTGTCGGCCTCGCTCGCATCCGTCGTAATCTCATAACCGGCCCCCTTGAGTTGGCCCATCATCACTTCGCTGTCCACCAGATTCTTCGGACAGCCCAGACTGACAAATCCTATTTTCTTCATAACACAGTGACGAGTGACGAGTGACAAGCGACGAGTTAAAGACAAGTTCTTACTTGTCACTCGTCACTTGTCACCTGTCACTGTTCTAATCCTTCCATCCGGCTCAACCATTCTTCGATTTCCGCTGTTTCCGAGGGGGTCAATTTTTCTTCGCCGTAACGCACGCGGTTGTAGGCGCGCGTTAGTTTCAAGGCTTCGTTGATGCCAATCGCCTCTGCGAATTCGAGAGGCGTTTGATGCGCGTCGCGCTCAAGGCCCTGCGCCTTGAGCAGTCGCGTCATACGCTCGTAAAATTCTATGACGGAGCCGCGCGGCTGTTCCCTGTGCCAGAGCTTGAGGCCGCGACGAAAACCCAGCCGTCTCACCCGGCTCACCAATATCAGGACCACTAATGCGAAGAGCGCTAATGGAAGCGTCAACACCACCAGGAAGGCCAGCGCGGAAAAGCCGTTGGTTGGCCCAGGTCCACCCAGGATCGCGCTCCACCATTTCGAGACCAGCGCTTTGAGACCATCGGTTTTGCGTCCGAGCGTCTGGCGAAACGTCGCCAGGCGATTGCCCATCGTGGTCGCAAGCTGTCGCTGCTCCTGCTTATCATAACCGACGACGTACTGAATCCATATCAGGTCCAGCGCTTCCGCATACTTGCCCAGACGAGCCTTGAGTCCAACGCTCTCACGCACGGGCCGCCCGTCCGCTGGCGTCGGGTCAAACGTGACCCACGCATCAACTTCCGGGAAGTAGACCTCGACCCACGAATGCGCGTCCTTCTGGCTGACCGCGTAG
>DASYML010000005.1:0-1805 GCA_036009045.1 Pyrinomonadaceae bacterium | reverse complement strand
CCGCTATAATTTTAATTGGTCCGCAAATTCAGAAGGCCACTCACGGGAATTGCGAGTGGCCTTCGGTGGCGTTTGATTTTGAGAGACGGGCTAAATCGGCGTCGCTCTTTGACAGGCTGAACGCTTTTACTGGCCGCCCATCAGAGTGTTGAGGTCTGTCTGCGCGAGCGCCAGACGGATTTGCAGTTCGTTGCCCTGCGCTGTGACTTTGAGACTCTCCAGGGCGTTCTCCGCCAGCTTGGCCTTCGCGCCGCTGAGTCGCCCGGAGATGAGCGGGGCAAATTGCTTGAGCGCATAAATCGTGTCGCTCAATCCCTTCGCTTGATCCGCGTTTTCCGTGCGCGCGATGAGCAGCGAATCGAAGCCGCCGTCGGTCTCGCCGACAGAGCCGTAGACCTGCCTGACGGATGCGAGGTTGCGCGCGATCTCGTCATTGGGCACGCTCAGGCCCTGCGTCAGATACTGCGGCAGGTTAGCTCCGAAGCCCACCAAAGCGTTCGGGTTGCGCGTCGCTAATTGGACCAATTCGGAACCGACGCGGCCACCGCCTCTGTGCGCATCAATCGCCGCGCGGACGATTGCCGGGTCGCCTATCGCCAGCGTGTGGTCGTCCAAGGCGCTGACGCCCAGTCGGTTCACTTTCATATTCAACAGCCCGAACATCTTGACCTGTTCATTGAGGTCGAAGACGTAAATCGTCGCGCCGTTATATTTCTCTTCGGTGTACTTGCCGTTGGTGGCGAGGCGTCCGGCGGCGACCATCGCGCCCGCGTTGAAACTGCCATGCGCGAGGGCGACCGAATTAACTTTCGTCATCCCGCTCGGCAGACTGTTAAAGCGCATGCCGACGGCGAGGTGGTCAAAGGAGCGCGGGTCTATGCCCGTGCGCGTCTTAAACTTTTCGATCTCCGCGTTGGCCTGCGCGAGCTTGGCCTGGTCCAACACGCGCGGCATCGCGTCCCGCAGGAGACGCTGGAGATCAATCAGCATGACCGCGTCCGAGGCCGGGAGTGCGGAGAGGATGCTCGGCTTGACCGGAGCAGATTCCCTGACTCGCTTCGCTTGCGCGGGAGTCCTGCCGCGCGCCTTCTGGGCCAGCGTCGCCCAGCCTCCAAGCCCGCAGAGCATCAGCACGAGCGCGATTAAAGAGGAGTAAATTTTCTTATTCACGATTGAGAAGTTACCTTTCATTTGATAGCTGCCATAAAAACGGAGTCAAACTCTTGAGACTCTTTTTCGTTGACGAAGGGATAATCATGATACGCGTGACCGGGGTTTTTCATCGCCGGTCAGCTTCTTCGGATGCGTCCCATGCGGCGCGGGGTTGGCTTTCAATCCTCTTTCCCCTGCGCCTTTTCGCCCGTCACAGCGCCCGGCGCGGCGGCTTTCGAGGCGGCCATCTGCGCCAGCATTTCCTTCATCGCAACCCTTTTGTAATCCTGCGGCACTGCGAAGAGGGACTGGTCCGCCTCCTCTTTAATGTCAAGCATCTCCATCGTGTAAGTCGTTACATAACTATCCGTCTTCGATGTCGTCTCGGATTTGACGGGCATCCCCAGGTGTTCGTCAATCCAGATTAACTGATCAATCTGCGTGCTCTGGTCCAATTTCTCCGCGCCGGTGATGGAGACGCGATACTTGGTCGCGCTGCGGCCATTCAATTCTTCGACGCCGAGCTTCTCATAACGAGCCTCTGTGCGCGACTCGTTGATGAGCCGGTCTGGAGCAAAGTCTTCCGGCAAATTCGGCAGCGAGCCGGGCACAGTGCCTTCCGCCTCGTTCGTCACTTCCGCGTACAGTTTCCC
>DASYML010000004.1:0-4844 GCA_036009045.1 Pyrinomonadaceae bacterium | reverse complement strand
ACGAAGCGAGCGCCCGCGCGAATAATGCCGGAGTGCTCCGCTTCCGCCCCGACCATAAAGCCCGAAACATCCTGTATGAAGAGGAGCGGCGTCTGATGACGATTGCAGGTCTCTATAAAGTAGGCGACCTTCTCCGCTGATTCGGCGTAGATGATGCCGCCGAACCTCGGAGGCCCGCCTCCTTCCGGTCGAATCATCCCGCGATTGTTGGCGATGACGCCGACCTGTATCCCACAGATGCGCGCATGGCCCGTCAATATCTCTTTCGCGTAGTCCGCCTGAAATTCCTCTAGGTGTCCGCCGTCAAGCAGGCAATCAAGCACGTCTCGCGTGTCGTAAGGCTGGCGATGGTCTTCCGGGAGAATGTCGTACAAATCCCTGAGGGGGCGTGCCGCGTCCACGCTTTCCGTAATCGAAACGACGCCTGGGGGACTGATGGGAAGTTCTGCAACGAACTCCCTGATCTTTGTCACGCAAGATTCGTCGTCCGCGACACGGTAATGCGCGACGCCTGAAATGGCGTTGTGCGTGCGCGCCCCTCCCAGAGTCTCGTTGTCAATGGTCTGGCCGGTCGCGCCCTTGACAAGGTTCGCGCCGCCGAGTCCCATGAACGAAGTTCCCTCGACCATGATGATGATGTCTGAGAGCGCGGGCAGGTAAGCTCCGCCCGCGATGCATGGCCCCATCACCGCAGAGATTTGCGGAATCTTCAAATAGCGCCGCATGATCGAGTTGTAATAGAAGATGCGCGACGCGCCGTACTGGCCCGGAAAGACGCCGCCCTGGTAGGGCAGGTTGACGCCCGCCGAATCCACCAGGTAAATAATCGGAACGTGCGAGCGCATGGCTATCTCCTGCGCCCGCAAAATCTTCTTAATCGTTTCGGGCCACCAGGAACCAGCCTTGACGGTCGCATCGTTGGCGACTACCACCGCCTCGCGCCCGCCTATGCGTCCGAGGCCCGTCACCACGCCCGCCGCAGGGGCCGCTCCCTTATACTGGTCATAAGCGACGAGCAGACCTATCTCCTGACTGAAAGAGTCTTTGTCAAAGAGCAGTTCGATGCGCTCACGCGCGGTCAGCTTGCCCTGCTGGTGCTGGCGCTCAATCTTTTCTGGACCACCGCCCTCGCGCAAGCGGCCTTCGAGCCTCTGTAGGTCGGCGGCCAACTCGCGCAGACGCATACGCAATGCAGTAGGAGCGGGTCGTGCTTCTAACTTCATCATTATTTTGGACCAGCCCCAGTCACGCCTCGCCCCTTGAAACTTAGCGCCGCCAGCCGTTCAGCAATCTATTCCGAAAGCTTCGAGATGCCCTCAAAATAGCATAACAAGGCGATACAAGACAATTATATGCAGAGGTGGTTAGAGGTTCAGTTTTAGACTTAACGGAATTGGACAGTGAGATTTACCACAGAGACACAGAGGGCACAGAGTCAGCACAGAGAGTTGAATGCTCTTCTCTGTGCTAACTCTGTGCGCTCTGTGTCTCTGTGGTGAAGGGCATTATCCCTGGCACTCAAGACTAAACTGACCCACAATCCAAAAAAGTATGAGGCCAGAGATTGCTCTCATGACCTCATGCCGCCAACATTTGGATGCTCTGACTATTTCCACATCGCTTCAAAGAGCGCTTTGCGATTAGCCTTCTCCGGGACGCCTTCGGCGACGACGACGGTGGAGCCGCGACGCTCCATGAAAACGTCGCCCTCTGTCGTATGCCATGCGCGGCGCGTGGCCGGTCCATTTTTGACGGCCTCGATTTCGGTCGTGCCGTCGTAACGTCGCGCCGTGCGCCGGGCGTAGGCGTCGAAGAATTCCTGCGCGTCCTTTTCCGTATCCCAGGCAGCACGCTGGACCAGCAGCAGGTCGCCCGCGTTCGGCCCTTCATAGACCGCGTAACGGTCCCCGCCCCAACCGGCACTCGCGCGCTCGGATTCCGCATCCGATTTTAAAAACTCGTCGAGTATCAGGTAATAACTCCACTCGCCGTTGACATCATAATCAATCCGCTTCCAACCGACTCCGAGCGTGCCGGAGAGGTCCGGCAGGTTAATCTTGACGGGCGCTTCGTGGGCCAAATATTTCTCGACGTGGAGAATCTGTTCGGTTGATTGCGGGAGGTCCTTGAATGCCTGTGAGACCTGCTCCCAGCCGCCGCGCCTGTGAATCTCCGAGACCCACTTCAAGCCCTGCTCATAGGGAAAGAGGAGCGAGTCGCGCAGGGCGCGCGGCGCGTGGTCCATTAATTCCGAACTGCCGCCGTTCTGGCTCATGGATTTGAGAAAGGCGAGGGCGCGCAAAGGATTCCGCTCGACGTAGAGCATCATGACGTAGGAAGCGTCGCCTTCGATGAGGGCGTGCGCGGCGATTTCCGCGTCGGAATCATTCTTGGGCCATTTTTCAAAGCGGCGCAAATTGAAATGCTGGTCCTGTAAAGCGTGCGTCAATTCGTGGGACATGACGGGCTTTTGTCCGTCCAGGTCAATCCAGTCCGCGAGATAGAATTGCTGCGCCTTCGGGTCGTAGTAGCCCGCGACCTGCTCCGTCAGCAGCTTGACGAGGAAAGGGCGAAACTGGAAACTGGCGGGGACGAGTCCGAGTTTTTTGAGGGCCAATTCCGAAGCGCGCATCTCTTCAGGCGTCGTCTCCTCGTTCATATTCTTGATAATCATGCGCTCGATTTCTGCGCGCGATTGTGCTCCGCTTTTGACGGGACGGATGATGGGGAGTTGCCGGATTTCGCTTGTCTCCTTCAAAACCACAGCGGTCGCGGCGACGATGGCCGTGCCTCTGGCGTTGGCGGGATTGACCGTCACGCTCTTCTGCTGCCCGGTCGCTTTGGGCAGCGGCGCGACCAGCAGCGCCGCCAGGACCGGGAAGGCGGCTAACCCTAAAATCATTCGCAGCCTGATTTTCTTTGACATCATTCACCTTTCGCTTTTATAGTCCGCTCAATCGCTGAAATAAATTATCTTACTTTAGAGACTCTTTTGCCAGATAATTAATCGTGGGAGGCGTTTTATTCAGATGTTAACTTCAAACCCGGAAGATGCTTTCGATAATGAACTGGAATGGCACGAGACGCTTTTACGCGTGCGCTATGCCGAAACGGATAAGATGGGCGTGGTGTATCATGCGAATTATCTCATCTGGTTTGAGATTGGCCGGACCGAATTCTGTCGCGCGCGCGGCTTCTCTTATAGAGATATGGAAGAGAACGACAACTCCTTTCTGGTCGTAGCCGAAAGCTATTGCCGTTATAAAGCGCCCGCGCGTTACGACGACGAACTGGTTGTGCGTACGCACATCACGGAACTGAGACGCCGCTCACTGCGCTTCGGTTATGAGATCGTCCGTCTCTCCGATGGGCAGGTCATCGCCGAAGGCGAGACGGGCCACGTCGTGACGGATGTCAACGGTCGCGTACGCTCATTCCCGGAAGGATACAACCAACTTCTCTCAGCCACCCCCACGGAAAACATACACCTCACAGAACAACCCCACAAACGTTCCCCAGGAGAAGCACCGCCGGATTAAATGCAGGAGCCAGAAGCCAGGAGCCAGGAGTCAGAAGAAAAGAGCATCATACAGAATGAAGAGCATGCAAACGCTTTTCCTTCTGACTCCTGGCTCCTGGTTCCTGCTTTTCACTGTTCATGTGGTAGCGAGAGGCGGGAGATTTCGCGTGCGCGGCCAGTGGTTTCATCTATGTCTATGAGGGCGGCGCAGATGCGTACTTCGCCCGTTGAATGTTCGGCGCGTTTGTAGATGGGCGAGGTGAAACGCGCGATGACATCATCCTTGTTCATGCCGATGACGCCGGAATAGCTGCCCGTCATGCCGAGGTCCGTCAGGTAAGCCGTGCCTTTGGTCATGATTCTCTCGTCAGCCGTCTGGATGTGCGTGTGTGTGCCGACGACCGCAGAGACGCGTCCATCGAGGAACCATCCCATCGCGGCCTTCTCGGAAGTGGCCTCCGCGTGCATGTCCACGAGCCGGACTTTGACATCCGGCGTCAACTCTTTGAGCAGTTCATCAACCGCGCGAAAAGGGTCGTCCGAAGGCTGCATGAAAACACGACCGATGAGGTTGATGACAGCGACGGAGACGCCGCGCACATCGCCCACCCACATGCCTTTGCCGGGGCTGTTGGGCGGATAGTTGGCGGGCCTCAGCAATCTGGGCTGGCGCTCGATGTAGGGAATGACATCCCGCTTATCGTAGATGTGATTCCCGGAGGTCATGACATCAATCCCGGCGGCGAAAAGCTCTTCGGCCAGCGGCGGTGTGATGGAGAAACCTCCGGCGACGTTCTCCGCGTTCATCACGGCCAGGTCAACGCCGTGCTGCTCGCGCAAATCCTGTATGCGTTCGAGCACAGCGATGCGCCCTGGGCGCGCCACGACATCTCCGATCATCAAAACTTTCATAGCTTATAAAAACAGTGACAAGCGACGAGTGACAAGTGACAAGCAAGAGCGTGGCTTTTACTTGTCACTTGTCACTCGTCACTTGTCACTGTTCTAAAAAGTTGGCAAGAGGGAAAACCGCAGTGGCCGTTCCGAAGCCGTAATTGAACCTGCTTTACAGGTGGGTGGCCTTTGAAAGCCGCAGCCATCTAGCAATCCTTAACGATGAAGGATTGCACTGGCTTAATTGCGGCGTCAGCCTCCCGTTCTAACGGCGTTGGCTCAATTAGTGTACTCGGTGACGAACCCCGCAGAATGTATCCCTCTGCCGTAAAGAATACTAGCATAAAAACCGTGACCTGTGACAAGTGGCGAGGAAAAAAACAGTCCAGAGTCTTGGAGTCAAGAGTCTGGAGTCATAAGAGCAGAGCTT
>DASYML010000003.1:0-4609 GCA_036009045.1 Pyrinomonadaceae bacterium | reverse complement strand
CATCAATTGGAGGACTCCCTTTACACCACCTACCTGGCGAGCGCTTTTCGCTCTGTGCGATTCGGCATCTCGGAGGCGCACGGGAAGGGCGTGGCTTTGCAGTTCAACTATCTGATGGACCAGGGCGCTATCAAAGCCGACGAGCGCAACGGGACGTTCAGCATTGATTCAGGGAAAGTCAAAGAGGCCGTGCGCAATCTGACGCACGACATCATGACGATACAGGCCGAAGGCTCATACGAGAAGGCAAAGCGGTTGCTGGACCAATATGGAGTCATCCGGCCCGCGATGCAGAAGGCGCTGGATCATCTGAGCGATGTGCCTGTGGACATAGAGCCGTTCTTCCCGCAAGCGCAGAGCAGCATTTCGCGGCGTAAGTAAGCCTTTGATGCCTCAACCATCAAGGTCCAATAATCGTCGCCGCAGGCTCAATCTCGCGAGTGCAGGACTGCTGCTCCTGCTCCTCACCAGCGGCGCGCTCTTCGTTTATTTCCGGTTCAGGGATAGACCGCGACCAACTAGAGAGGGCTGGACCGCGCGGGTCGAGACGCTGGCTGGCGATGGCTCTCCCGGCTCTCTGGATGGCTCGCCCGTTGGAAGCAGATTCGCAGATCCGTTCAGCGTCGTTATGGACCGCGATGGCGCGCTCTATGTCGCAGACGGGGGGCAAAATAATCGCATACGCAAAATCGCGCCTGATGGGATGGTCAGCACACTGGCCGGAGGCCCTGAGGGCTTTGCGGACGGGCAAGGCTCTGCCGCAGCTTTCAATACTCCGTCCGCCATCGCGATAGACGCAAGCGGTAATCTCTATGTAGCAGACACCGGAAATAACAGCATTCGCAAAGTGACTCCGCAGGGAGTCGTCAGTACTATCGCGGGCGACGGCAACGCGGGTGATAGAGATGGACCGGGGCGCGACGCGCAGTTTAATGGACCAATTGGCGTGGCGGTTGATGCGGACGGCAGCATCTACGTCGCGGATACTTACAATGACCGCATCCGCAAGATCGCAAAGGACGGCGTGGTGAGTACGCTGGCGGGCGGCGCTGGTCCGGGTTATCAAGATGGGCCTGCTCTCAACGCTCTCTTTGACACGCCCTGCGCGGTCGCGTTGACACCGGAACACGAGTTACTCATAGCCGATACGGGAAACGACCGTCTGCGCAAACTCACGCGCGCTGGACAGATCATCACGCTCGCCTTCAACATCGCTTCTGAAAATAATGAGACGGGTCGCATCGCAACGCCTTTGGGGTTGACTGCAACACATGACGGCTTCATCTACGTGACGGAAGCGAGGCGCGGGCGCATCATTCAATTGTCACCTCATGGTGAAGCTTATGTTCTGGCGGGAGGCGAGAGGGGCTTTGCTAATGGAGAAGGATCGCGCGCGCAGTTTAATGGTCCAACGGGAATCGCGTCTGACGGGTCCGGCGCATTGTATGTCGCGGATGCTTCCAACTACCTGATACGAAAATTGACGCCCCGCGAAGATGTCGCAAACTCAGCCCCCGCCGCGCAAGTTGAGGCGCAAAGACTGCTGCCTGAATTGTCCGCTGAGACGTTGCAAATCAAATCTCTTCCGTGGCCACTGGACCCGCAATGGCAAGCGCATGAAGTAGTGGCGACGATGGGCGAAGTGCGCGGCAGCTATCAGGGGGAGAGCCGCGATCACCTGCACAGCGGGATAGACATACAGGGCGGCTATGGAGCCATCGTGCGGGCCATTCTTGAGGAGAAGGTGAGCAGTCCTTTAAGCACATGGGAGGCTGGCGGGTTGAATGAGGGACTGAGGATCGGCGTCATGACGTACATACACATGCGCGTCGGGCGCAACCAGCAGGAAGCGGCTCTGGACCAATCGCGCTTCAATATTCTCAGGGACGAGCAGGGCAAGCCCTTTCGCGTGCGCGTCAAACGCGGGACACGCTTTCGCGTCGGAGACCCGCTCGGCTCCATCAATCGCATGTATCATGTGCATCTCAATTTCGGACCCGGCGGAGCAGAGATAAACCCTCTCACATTGCCCCTCACAGGCTTCAGCGATCACGTCGCCCCCGTCATCGAACGCGATGGAATACGTCTGTTCGATGAGTCGGACCGGCGCATCACGGAGAAGCGTAGCGGTCGCTTGGTTGTCAGAGGCGATGTCAGGATTATTCTGGAAGCCTACGATCAGGTGGACCACAATGCGGAGCGTCGGAGACTGGGACTCTACAAGCTGGGCTATCAAGTCTTTGCACGCGACGGCTCGCCCGCCAAAGGATTCGAGCAGCCGCGTCTCAACATAGAGTTCGACCGGCTACCCTCTGCCAGCGACGCTGTTAAACTCGCCTACGCTGACAGCAGCGGCATCACCGTCTATGGCAACGCGACGACGCGCTTTCTTTATCAAGTCACGAACATCGTGCGCGGGGGCCGGGCCGCCGGTGGAGTCTGGCATACTTCAGAACTGCCGCCGGGCGATTACATACTCAGAATCAACGCCCTCGATTATGCTGGCAATGAAGCCGTCGCGGGACGCGACTTGCCTCTCACGATTTCGCGTTGATAAGGATTGGACCGGGAATCAGATCGCGTTGGGAATGATGTTGATGAAGACGGAAGAGCAAATCTTGGAGGAGCTTGAACGAGGAAGCGCGGGTCTCTCTTTCATGAGCGAATCGGATTACCCGTTTGAAGTCGTGCGTTGGGACTCTGTCAATGAGATTACCCGCCCGTATCTTCGCGGCTTAACGGGGGAGAGCGCGGACGCTCCGGTTGAAGTTGAAAGTCTTGAAGTGTTCTTCGGTCCCGCCGTTGCGGAGGCGGATTGGAAGGGGGCTGCGGAATTGGAAACCGCGAAACGTTATCAGGCGTTGATGCGATTGTTAAAAGATAATCTGGAAGATGTCAAAGTTTATAAAGTCGGAAGCATCAACATTCCGGTCTACATCATCGGTCGAAGTCTAGCCGGAAGTTGGCTCGGACTCTCCACGCGAGTGGTCGAGACATAAATCTCGCTCGCCGGTTTATACATTTTAAGGAGACCTCATGATTGTTTCATCTCATTATCGGCCCGTCGCGATTCATCACAGGCAGCGCCGCGTACATCTCTCCCCCGTTCTCCTGTTCGTGCTGCTCGTCTGTGCGCCATGCATGTTGGCCCAACAGGGGCAGTCCGCGAAAAAGATGAAGTTGAGCAAGATAGAATTTTCGGGATTGCAGACGCATACGGAGAGCGAGCTTATTACCGCGAGCGGGTTGCAGATAGGACAAATCGTAGACATCGCGGCGCTCGACGAGGCCGCGCAGCGTCTGCTCGATAGCGGGCTGGTGAAGAAACTGAGCTATCGTTATCACACCAACGGAGAGCAGGCGACCGTCACCTTCCAGTTGGAAGAAGAGAAGGGCGCGGGCGTTCCTGTCGTCCTGGAAAACTTCGTCTGGTTTAGTGAAGAAGAGATACAGAATGCCATTCGCCAGCAAGTCCCGGCCTACGACGGCACGGCCCCGGACAGCGCTGTGGACGGCATCACCAGAGCCTTGCAGGGATTACTGCGAGACAGAAAAATTCCCGGACGCGTAGACTATCTGCCTTCCGCCAATGCCCTCGGAGGAGATGCCAGGCACGTCTTCAGCATCGAGGGCGTGAAGATTCCCATCTGCACGCTGCATTTCTCAGGCGCAACGGCGATACAAGAAAGCGAGTTGATGAAGCACTCGCAAGATTTACTCGGCGGTGATTACAGAAGGACCTTCGTGGCCGCCTATGCGCGAGTCAAACTGATTCCGATTTACCGTGAGCACGGGCACTTGCGCGCCGCCTTCAGCGCGCCCTGGGCCAAGCCTGAGTCCGCCAGTGATTGCCAGAACGGCGTCACTGTCACCCTGCCCGTCGAAGAGGGCCTGCCCTACACCTGGGACAAAGCGGAGTGGACCGGCAACGCCGCTCTTTCTGGTCCAGAATTGTCCGCCGCGCTCGGCATGAAGACGGGTGAAATCGCCAACGGTCTGAAGATTGATAAGGGCCTGGAATCCCTGCATGATGTTTACGGACACAAGGGTTATCTCAACGCCAGACTCAAAGCCGTCCCGGATTTTTCAGACTCCAACGGGCAGGTAACTTACCATGTAGAGATCACGGAAGGGCCTCAGTATCACATGGGAAACTTTTCCGTCATCGGGCTATCGGAGAACCTCTCGCGGCAGTTGAGAAATAATTGGAAACTAAAACCCGGCGATGTCTACGATGCCCTGTACCTCAAAGAATATCTCAAGCAGGGCATCCGACTTGAGGCCGCAGACATGCCCCCTCTCCACGGAAAGGCGTTCTCCGAAGCCAAACCCGACAAAGAAAAGCTGACCGTTGATGTGATCATCACCTTCAAGCGAGGCGATTAGGCATCACATCTTTTACAGGAAGATTTATCTTTACCTTTCCCGGCCCTTACTTTCTTTGTTGTTCAATTATAGCGGTTTGCAGTTGAGTGCGACTACAGGTCAGTCCCGCCTGCTTAAGCCGGGCGGGTTCCTAGCTGAGTAAAGACCCGCCCAGCTTAAGCAGGCGGGACAGACCTGGACGCTTGCCGCAATGCTCGCATCCAATTGAGAACCGCTATAGTCG
>DASYML010000002.1:0-33112 GCA_036009045.1 Pyrinomonadaceae bacterium | reverse complement strand
CGCGCATCTTCTATTACAACTCCGTCATGCGCCGCTACTTGAAGATTCCGCAAATCTCGGCGGTGATGGGTCCATGCATCGCTGGCGGAGCTTACCTGCCCGCGCTATCTGACATCATCATCATGGTCGAGGGGACTTCGTTCATGGGACTCGGCGGCGCGAACCTTGTCAAAGGCGCGACCGGCCAGACCATTGACAACGAGACCTTGGGAGGGGCGCGCACGCACAACGCCATTTCAGGCGTCGCGCATTACCGTGTCGCCGACGACGAAACTTGCGTGACAAAGATTAGGGAGTTTGTTTCAGAGCTTCCCATCAGTCCCCCAAGCGCCGTTTCGATTACGGAAAGCGTGGACGCGGCACGCCCCCCCAGGGATTTGTACGACATTCTCCCGGAAGACCATCGCCAGCCTTACGACACGCGAGACGTGCTGGACTGCTTGCTCGACGGCGGACACCTTGAGGAATTTCAGGCTGACTACGCGAAGGAGATGCTCACGGGCCATGCTCGAATCAAGGGCCTACAGGTCGGCGTCATCGCCAACAATCGCGGGATGATTCGCCCGGAAGGAGGCGGGCCGCCAAGGTTCGGCGGCATCATCTACGCGGAGTCTGCGGAGAAGGTCGCGTACTTTATAGAGACCTGCAATCGTCATCAAACGCCGCTCCTCTTCATACAGGACGTATCGGGTTTTATGGTCGGAGCGGAAGCAGAGCACTCCGGCATTATTCGCGCGGGCGCTCGCTTCGTCGAAGCGATGGCGACCGCCGCAGTGCCGAAAATCGTTTTGACTATTAATCACGCGTCGGGCGCTGGCTATTACGCGATGGCCGGGCAGGGCTTCGACCCTGACTTCATCTTCAGTTGGCCTACGGGGCGGATGGGCGTGATGGAGGGCGACTCCGCCGTGCAGGCTATTTTCGGGACGCAGCTTGACAGGTTGAAGCGAGAGGGCGCAGAGCCGGACGCGGAGTTGAAGGCGGAGATGGAACAGGTGCGCGAAACTTACGAGCAGCAGTTGGACGCCAGATACGCCGCTGCGCGCGGGTTTGTTGACGCGGTCCTCTTGCCGGAAGAGACGCGCGACGCGCTCGAATTGGTCCTCCGCGTGAGCCTCAATTACAACGGGCCGCACCTGGGCCAATTCGTACTGCCTCCATCGCTGATCTGAAAAGAAAGTTAAAAAAGTGATAAGTGATGAGTACTGAGTGATGAGTAAAAGCCTGTCTCTTATCCCTCTTTACTCATGAGTCATGACTCATCACTCATCGCTCATCACTTTTGTACTGGTTGGTTGTCTTGGACTTTGGCCTCCGGCGGGGCCATGAATTTTGAGGTCCTCTCGCCGGAAGCATTTAACACTTGATGCGTACCGCGCCTTCATGAACAACGCGCGCGATACAACACAACAGGGAGGAACATCCGTGAGCATAAGCAGCACTCGAAGGACCATTAGACTTTTGTTTGTGTTCGTCGTCTCCGTAGCTCTTGTCGGCGCTGATTTCATCGTCCTGGCGCAGAACACGAACTCAAGCACGACGATGCAGAGCGACAATACGTCTGCGACGACGAATACGGGTGGCGGCATGCGTCGTCGTCGCGGCAATCGCCGCAGGCGTGGCCGTCGCCGTGGCGCGATGGGCGCTAATATGGCTGGCGACATGTCCGGCAACACAAATGCCAATCTCTCTTCGGACATGCAGAACACCAACTCCAATATGACCGGGGACGCGACGGACCAGGCCAACATGATGGCTAACACTGCGGGCACGGGCGGCAGGCGCGGCAGGCGTGGACGCAGAAGAGGAAATCGCGCGATGAACGCGAACATGGGCACGGGCGACATGTCCGGCAATGCGAATGCAGATACCTCCGGCGCGATGCATGCGAACACAGGCGCTGGCATGAAGACCCGCCGTCATAGTGGCCGTTGCGACAATACACAGCAAGAGCAGACGGACCTCTCCGGCACTTACACGGGCACAGTGGATTATCCAGACGGCGGACTCACAGGTGATGCGACGCTGACCGTCACAGGCAACAACTTCACGCTCGCCAGCGGCACACAGAACATCACAGGGCGCGTCGTCGCTACTACTACCTGCGATTATACCGCTGCGGCAATGATGCTCGGACAGCCGACCGTCTCGACGCCGGGCCAGCCCGCGCCGCAGCCGCCGACCTCCGTTTCCGTGCGTGTCAAGAGGAACGGCAGCGGCATCTGGATGACGCCCGTCGCAGGCGCGGCACATCCATTCACGTTCTCCTCCGGCGGTGGCGGTGGTGGTCGCACTCGTGGCGGTCGTCGTCGTCGCCGTGGTGGTATGGCCGGGGGCGGCATGAGCGGCGGCAATATGAATTCCAGCGCAACCGACACCAGCGGTAACGCTAATATGTCCGGCGACACTTCCAACGTCAGTGACACTAACGGCAATACGAGGGGCGGCAGGCGTCGTGGCCGTCGCGGTCGTCGCGGTAATACAGGCGGTGGTATGAACGCCAACATGACGGGCGATATGTCCGGCAACTCGAACATGAGCGGCGACGCGTCAGGCAACGCCAACATGTCCGGCGGTGATATGTCCGGCAGCATGAACAGCAATATGAACATGCGCAGTCCTTCCCGTCGCCGTGGCCGCCGTCGCGGTTCTATGAACACGAACGGCAACATGAGTGGCAACACGAACACGGGAAACACGAACCAGTAGTTCGCCAAAGACACGCGGAAGGCCGGACCTCGCTGCGCTGAGTTTTATGTTCGGGGCCGCGATGCAAGTGGACCGCTCGGCGCGGGCGGTGCGCCCCTTTTGAAAGGGATGCGCCGCCCGCTTTCCATAAACAGAAGACAGAGTCGGGAGTCGGGAGTCGGGAGTCAAAAACAGTTGTCTTTAATTTGCAACTGGAGTGCTTAACTTTAAACTCCAAAGCTGAAACTTGAAAGCATCTTCTGACTCTTGACTCCTGACTCTCAGACTCCCGACTTATTTATTCATGAAAGAAAAGATTCGGATTGCCAGTGGGCAGGGATTCTGGGGCGACATGTTGGACGCCCCTGTGCGTCAGGTTGAGGGTGGACCAATTGATTATCTGATGCTCGATTACCTGGCCGAAGTGACCATGTCCATCATGCAGAAGCAGCGCGCGCGCGATTCTTCAGCCGGATACGCGCGCGACTTTATTCCTTTGATGAAGCAGATTCTCCCGGCCTGTGTCGAGCGCAAGATACGTGTGACGGCAAACGCGGGAGGCGTCAACGTCGAAGGCTGCGCGGCTGCCGTGCGCGAAGTGGCGCGCGAACTCGGTCTCGGCGGAAAAATGCGTGTCGGCATCGTCACCGGCGATGACATCATGGACCGCATAGACGACCTGCTCGCGCGTGGTATTGAGTTGCGGAACATGGACACGGAAGAGCCTCTCTCCACGGTGCGCGAACGCATCCAGAGCGCGAACGCTTACCTCGGCGCGTGGCCGATGGTCGAAGCCCTCAACGGCGGCGCGCAAATCGTCATCACGGGCCGCGCGACGGACACGGGTCTCACGCTCGCTCCACTGATTCATGAGTTCGGCTGGGGCGAAGACGACTGGGACAGGCTCTCCGCCGGGACCATCGCGGGGCACATTATAGAGTGCGGCGCGCAATCTTCCGGCGGCAATTGCCAGTATGACTGGCGCAACATCCCTGACCTGGCGAACGTGGGCTTTCCGATTGCCGAAGCCTCGCCCGATGGCACGTTCGTCATCACCAAACATGAAGGCACTGGCGGGCGCGTCAATGTTCCAGCCATCAAAGAACAACTCCTGTACGAGATGGGCGACCCGCACGCTTACATCACGCCCGATTGCATCGCGGATTTCACGACCATTCATCTGGAGGATGCTGGTCCAGACCGCGTCCGCGTTTACGGCATTGGTGGCCGCGCTGCGACCGAGACGCTCAAGGTCTCCATCAGTTATTCCGCAGGCTACAAGGCCGTCGGCACGCTCGTCTATTCCTGGCCCGATGCTTATGAGAAGGCCGTCGCGGCTGACAAAATCCTGCGTGCGCGATTGGACCGCCTGGGCCTGCGCTTCGAGCACATCCTGACGGAATTCGTCGGCGCGAACGCGACGCACGGGCCGCTCGCCGGTCCTCCATCACCTGACCTGGCCGAAGTGCAACTGCGCATAGGGGTCCGCAGCGAAGATAAAAAAGCCGTCGAGCGTTTTACCAAAGAGATTGCGCCGCTTATCCTGACAGGCCCGCCGGGCGTCACAGGGTTCGCGGGTGGCCGTCCAAAGGTCGAAGAGATCGTCGCCTACTGGCCCGCGCTGATTCCTAAAAACGAAATCACCCCGCGCGTGTCGGTCACGGAAGTTTGAAAAATTTGGACCAGCGTAAAAGACTTGATTGGACCAGCTTTGAAAGACTTGAGCGGCGCACATGTGGAAGAGATGGACGGCGCGTGTGAAGGCGTCAGGTTTACACGCGAGCGCTTCGGCGCGGAGACTCTGGCGTGGCGTCGTGTGGACTCGGAGCAGTTAGCGGACTGTCGTGTTTTTCAGGTTCGCAGAGATCAGAGCGTCCGCCTGCGCGACGGGCGTGAGCATGATTTCTACGTCATAGAAGCGCCCGATTGGATAAACATCTTGCCGCTCACGGCGCATGATGAAGTGGTCATGATAGAGCAGTACAGGCATGGCTCGTGTGAAGTCACGCTGGAAATTCCGGGCGGGATGGTGGACCGGGGTGAAGAGCCGCATCGCGCGGCGTTGCGAGAGATGCTGGAAGAGACGGGATATGCCGCGCAAGAAGCGTTGCTGCTCGGCAAGACGCGCCCTAACCCGGCCATCCAGAATAATTGGATACACACTTTTCTCGCGCGCGATGTGCAGTTCAAACAAGCGCCGGTCTTTGACGGCACGGAACACACAACCGTGCGTCTTGTGCCTCTGGCGGACGTGCCCGCGCTGATCGCGGATGGGACGATTACACACTCGCTCGTCGTGATGGGCTTTTACTGGCTCGCTCTTTACAATAATGAGTTAGCTTCATTGAAGTAAAGCTGAGCAGCCGCTCGTCGTGCCCGACGGGGAATATTTTCTTTTGGGCGATAATCGTCAGAACAGCATGGACAGCCGGTACTGGAAAAGACCTACGATTGATAAGGGCTATCTTCACGGGAAAGTTATCAAAGTCATCGCGGAGTAGCGCGGGCGCTGAAAATCTTTGAACGGCAATGAAGATTAATGACTAACACGGGTCAGTTTATGGTCGGAGCGGGATGTCAACATGAAGGTCCAATTATTGAAGCTGGCGCACGCGCGCTCAGGTGATAAGGGTGATACGGCGAACGTCGGACTCATCGCTCTGAAAGATGAGTATTACCCTCTGCTCGTGCGTGAGGTGACAGCCGAGCGCGTCAAACAACACTTCAGGGGCATCTGCCAGGGCGAGGTCGAGCGCTTCGAGTTGCCGAATCTCAAAGCTCTCAATTTCCTCCTGCATGAAAGCCTCGGCGGTGGCGGCACGCTCTCCCTCATGACGGACGCGCAGGGCAAAACGTTCTCCACCGCCCTTCTCCGCATGGAAATAGAAATCGCCGACGAGATGGAAAGAAGTGATGAATGATGAGTGATGAGAGGCAAGCTATTAACTCATCACTCATCACTTCGCTTTAACTTGTCCCTCGTCACTTGTCACCGGCCACTGTTTTCTTATGAGTAGCGAACTTCACAACGTTGATTCGTCCATCCGTCATGGCTATGCGCAGGTGGGTGGTGTGCGCTTGCATTATGCTGAACGCGGGAGCGGAGGCAGGCTGGTCCTGCTTCTGCACGGTTTCCCTGAATGCTGGTATTCGTGGCGACACCAGTTGATGGCGCTCGGTGATCGTTACAGGGTCATCGCGCCGGACATGCGCGGTTATAACTTGAGCGATAAGCCCGCGCGCGTCGAGGATTACCGCATCGAACACCTGGTGGACGATGTGACGGGACTCATCAGGCACTTCGGCGCGAGCGAGGCGGCCATCATCGGCCACGATTGGGGCGCGAGCGTGGCCTGGGCCGTCGCGCAGTCGCATCCCGAATACGTTTGGAAACTCGCGGCCCTGCAAGTCCCGCCGCCAGCCGCCTGGCGCAACAACATGACCTGGCGACAAGCTCTGAGTAGCTGGTATATGCTCTTCTTCCAAATCCCGCGCCTTCCCGAATGGTTGCTCAGCAGGGGAAACTTCGCCGCGCTCGAACGCAACTTCAAGGAGACGGTGGGAAGGAAGGGAAGTTTTACTGACGAGGAGATAGAGGTCTATAAAAAAGCTTTCCGTGAAGAGGGGGCGCTGACGGGCGCAGTCAATTATTACAGGGCCAATATTAAGCGGCTCATTCAGAGGATGTACGGCAAGAAAGAGAGTCAGCCGGAGGTGCGTGTCCGCGTCCCGACGCTCTTCATCTACGGCGAACGCGACTTTGCCATCCTGCCTGAGACGGTGCGCGGCGTCAGTGCCTATGTTGACGCGCCGTACCGCGAAGTTCGCATCGCCACGAGCGGCCACTGGGTCCAGAACGAGGCCGTCGCGGAAGTGAACGCCGCGCTCGCACAGTTTCTGGACACGGATTGAAATATAGCTGCTTGCCATTACACGCGACCATCTACGACACAACCTCCGGGTCAGTCCCGCCTGCTTAAGCTGGACGGGTACTCACAGGGCGACGACCCGCCCAGCTTAAGCAGGCGGGACTGACTTTGCAAATAATTGGACCAGCAGATGACGGATGAAAGCCAGCCAATACTCTCTTCTGTAGAAGGCCATGTGGCCGTCTTAACGCTCAACCGGCCTGAGAAGCGCAACGCTTTGAATGATGCGCTGGTCGCCGGACTCAAAGAGGCTCTACAAGATGCTGAGAGCAACGAGGCGGTGCGCGTCGTCGTCATCACGGGCGCGGGCGCTGACTTCTGCTCCGGCGCTGACCTCTCCGCGCTGCAAAAAATCTCCGAAAGCTCAATTACGGAAAATCTTTTGGACGCGCAATCATTAATGGACCTGTTTGTGATTATCAGGAGCGTGCGCGTGCCCGTGGTCGCAGCCGTGCGCGGGCGTGCGCTGGCGGGAGGCTGTGGGCTGGCGACGGCCTGCGATCTGGTGCTCGCCGCGCACAGCGCGAGGTTCGGCTACCCGGAAGTGAAGATAGGTTTCGTTCCCGCGATGGTGATGGCTATCCTGCGCCGCAATGTCTCGGAAAAACGCGCCTTTGAACTCATCACGCGCGGCGCGGAAATCAGCGCGGACGAAGCAGAGCGCATCGGACTCATCAATCATGTCTTCGACGACAACTCTTTTGAAACTGAGGTTGAGAAATACGTTTCAGCGTTTGAAAAAGTCAGCCGCTCAGCCGTCATGCTCTCCAAGCGCCTGCTCTATCACATGGACGGCATGACCTTTGCCGCCGCGCTCCAATCCGGCGTTGACATGAACGCCATCGCGCGCATGACCGAAGATTGCCAGCAGGGCATCGCCCGCTTTCTTAAAAAAGAGTAGAGAGTGATGAGCGGCATCAACAGCAAGTTGATATTCAATGCGCTCGTCAACTCAACTGACATTTTTATCTAAACAAGCTGCTCTGCCATTTCGCACGCATGGTCCAGCACGGCATCCCCTACCCAACTGACTAATCCTATTTCCAACGCCTCAGCGCTCGTCACGCGCCGGGCGGTCAAGAGTATTTCCAGGGCGCGGGCTGGTCCAATTAAACGGGGGAGGCGCTGCGTGCCGCCCCATCCCGTGATGATGCCGAGGCGTGCGCCCGGATGCGCGAAGACCGCTCCCTTTGAAGCGCAGCGCAGGTCGCACGCGAGCGCGAGGTCCAGACCACCGCCCATGCAGAAACCATTGACGGCGGCGATGGTGAGTTTTGGTGAATCGCTGATGCTTTGCATAAGGCGCTGGCCGCGCAATGCTAACTCTCTGGCGGTGGCGGGAGCCAGTTCGCTTAGTTCGCGTATGTTTGCGCCGGAGGCGAAGACGCCTTTTGTGCCGGTGAAGATGAGCGCGTTGATGTCCGCGCGTTGGCCGAGCGTGGACACGGCCTGGTCCAATTCTTCAAGCGTGCTGGCGGAGAAGGAATTGCGTTCGGCTGGACGGTTGAGACGAATGACGGCTATGCGGGAGAGAGTTTCGATGATGACATCCGGCGCTGGCTTCTCATTTTTCAACTCGTCTGTCATTCATTCTCTCGGCCCTTCTGTCATTCTCTGGGCCGGACGTTCTCGCGCAGAAATTTGACTATGTCTTCGGTGGAGGTGCCGGGAAGAAAAATCGCGGAGACGCCCTGCTCTTTGAGACGCGAGATGTCCTCCTGCGGAATGATGCCGCCGACGACGACCATGCAATCGTCCATCCCTTTTTCGCGCAGGAGTTGGACGATGCGCGGGCAGAGCGTATTATGCGCGCCGCTCAGGATAGAGACGCCGACCGCATCCACGTCTTCTTGCAGGGCAGCGGCGGCGATCATCTCCGGCGTTTGCCTGAGACCCGTGTAGATGACTTCCATGCCTGCGTCGCGCAGCGCGCGCGCAATCACTTTAGCGCCACGGTCGTGACCGTCCAGACCGGGCTTAGCGACGAGAACTCTGATTTTTCGGTCCATAAATTCAGGAGTCAGGAGTCAGGAGCCAGGAGCCAGAAGAAAGGCGTAAAGCGTGATTGGCATCTCTTCTGGATTCTGGCTCCCGACTCCTGGATTCTGTCTTTCAAAATGCCGGTTCTTCATATAAACCATAAACGTCGCGCAGCGCGTCGCAGATTTCGCCGAGAGTGGCGTAAGCGCGAACCGCTTCGATGGTCGCTGGCATCGTGTTCTCATTTTTAGTCGCGGCTTGCTTGAGTTTCTCAAGAGCGTTGGCGACTGCGCCGCCATCACGATGCGCGCGAGTCTGCTCGACGCGTTCGATCTGGCGGTGTTGCACCTCTTCGTTGATGACGAGGATGGGAACGCCGCTCGATTCATTTTCCATCCCGTACTTGTTGACGCCGACGATGGTCTGTTCGCCGCGCTCGACGGCCTTCTGGTATTGATACGCAGACTCTTGAATCTCGCGTTGCGGAAAACCTTTTTCGATGGACTCGACCATGCCGCCCATCGCGTCTATCTTGTTGAAGTAATCGTAAGCGCCGTCCTCCATCTTCCTGGTCAGGGCTTCGAGGAAGTATGAGCCGCCGAGCGGGTCAATCGTGTTGGCGACGCCTGTCTCTTCCGCGATGATCTGCTGCGTGCGCAGGGCTATGAGCGCGGCCTGGTCCGTCGGCAGCGCCAACGCTTCGTCGTACGCGTCAGTGTGCAGGCTGTTCGTGCCGCCGAGCACGCCCGCCAGGGCTTGAATAGCAACGCGGACGATGTTGTTCAAGGGTTGCTGCACGGTGAGCGAAACGCCAGCCGTCTGCGTGTGGAAACGCAGTTGAAGAGTGCGCTCGTTCTGCGCGTTGAAGCGTTCGCGCATGACGCGCGACCAGATACGGCGCGCGGCTCGATACTTGGCTATCTCCTCAAAGAAATCATTGTGCGCGTTGAAGAAAAAAGAGATGCGCGGCACGAACTTGTCTATATCAAGCCCTGCGCGCACGCCCCATTCGACGTATTCGATACCGTCGCGCAAAGTGAAGGCGAGTTCCTGCAAGGCCGTCGCCCCGGCCTCGCGTATGTGATAACCGCTGACCGAGATGGGATTGTAGCGCGGCACATGCTCTGTGCAGAATTCAAAGGTATCAGTGACGAGTTTCATCGCGGGGCGAATCGGATAAATCCATTCTTTCTGCGCGACGTACTCCTTCAGAATATCATTCTGAAGCGTGCCGGAAATCTTCTTCCAGTCGGCCCCCTGTTTTTCCGCGACGACCAGATACATCGCCAGCAACACTGAAGCGGGAGCGTTAATCGTCTGCGAGACCGTGACCCCTTCAAGCGGGATGCCGTCGAAGAGTATCTCCATGTCCGCGAGCGATGAGACGGCGACGCCGCATTTGCCTACTTCGCCTTCGGAGAGGGGCGAATCCGAGTCGTAGCCCATCAGCGTCGGCAGGTCATACGCGACGGAGAGTCCCGTCTGTCCCTGGGCCATTAAATATTTGAAACGCGCGTTGGTCTCTTCGGGCGTCCCGAAGCCCGCGAACTGGCGCATGGTCCAGAGCTTGCCGCGATAACCCGTCGGGTGTATCCCGCGCGTGTAGGGAAACTCGCCGGGGAAACCTATGTCACGCGACGCGTCTACGTCTTTGATGTCGGCGGGCGTGTAGAGGCGTTCGACCTCTTCGAGCGAGACGCTCTCGAAACGTTTCTTCGTTTCGGGATGCTTGCGCAAAATCGGCGCGAGCGTCTCCTGTTCCCAGCGCGCGACGGCTGCTTGCTCTGCCGACGTAATATTTTTGGTCTCAGGCATAATCTTCTGACCCTCGCGCCGCGCGGGAATGTACGCGCAGGCGCATCTGGTTTCAAACATACTATGGATTAAGCAGACTTCGATATTAGTTGACGGCTCTGGCGAGTGTCAACCACATGTAAAAATTGATTGGAGGCGAAATTGAAGAGAGAGATGCGCGGCTATGATGAAAGTCATAGCCGCGTTCCATCGGCGGGCATCAGCGGTCGGGTGGAAACGGAGTGCGGTCAAGCTTTGAAGGCAGGGAACGGGCGGAACCAAACATTCTCCTGATTTCAATATCCGAAAGCCGCCGTGCGAGTCTATTCGACGGGCACGACGATCTCGTTGGCGCGAACCATGTTGAGCCTCGTGCGCGCGGCAGACTCTATGGCGCGCGTATCCGTCCGCAAGCGTCGCACTTCCATCTCAAGCGCGGCATTACCGTCGCGCAGGTTCAAGACTTCGTTGTTCATCTCCTGATACTGCGCCGTGGCGTTATGCATCTCGGCGCGCGTGCGCATCGTGGCCGCCCCGCAGAGAAATGCCGTCGCCAGAATTATCATGCCGAAGATGACCCATGAGGGGATAATGCCTCCGCGACGGCGGACCTCCGTGCGCGTGCCTATGATTTCGCGTGACAGTTCACGGGCGGGCGTCAGGTTCGGGAGAGCGCGAGACGCAACACGTTGCGCGCGCAGGCGATCATCAGTCCAGTATGTATTTGCGACCCTTTTCAAGTGAGCACCTCCAAAAGTCTTTCTCTCTGGTTCCGATTCAGCGTCAATGCGTAGGAGAGGTTCCGTGCCGGAACGCCGCATCAACAAAGCCTGGACCCATCCGCGAAGATAAACTTAAACCGCGTTTGCCGAACCCGCTTGCCATAAAGTTTGACGAAGAGTCCGTCGGAAGTGTGGTTTTTGCGCCTGACCCCAAGATAGTGTAGCTATTATTGACTATCGCCACAAGGTAGTGTGTCAGGACCTCTTGTCAATCCTTTGTCGCTCAATAGTTTAGAGGCAAAGTGGCGGGAATTTAACACGCGATGCCTAACGTGTAAAGACTTTTCTTTACAACGACTTGTGGCGCTAAGTTCAATATTTACTTGAAGTAAGCCGGGTTAAGCTCTTCTTGCGGCGTACAGTTGGCGAACGGAAATCCGCTAACAGGGCATCCCACTCCCATGTTGTGAGGCTGCAAGAGATAGCTGGTCAAAAAGATTATCACAGTGTGGAAAAACTCGGTTAAAAACCACACGCCTCAAATCCTGTCTCAAGATGAGCGGTCAGGTATTCCTGCCACACACCTGTTCATACCGGAAAAGTACGGGCGTCCCCTCCCGCCAGACTCTGGAAATCACGCTCTTTGCCCAACACGTTTAAATAATGTTGACATCAACATTAGATACGCATAGACTGTCATTCCATTGGTTGAATCACTCATGCGGTTCAGCCTTTGAGGTAAGTTTCCCCAAAGAATTCAAGTCGTTAGACCTTGCCCCGGTCGTCATAAATCATTCTTAGGTGCGCGCTTCGGCGTTGTGCCGACGCCATATTTCGCCCTAACCGCCGAGGTCCTTTAGGTCTATGCCTGGGTCGCCGCATCCTTCCTGTTCTTCTTCTGACGTTTTGGAGAATCCAGTTTCCAACGGATTTCGATTGCCGCTTGCCTCTATGGTCCGCTCGCTCTGCCGTGCGGCTTCGGCTGGCCCGGACCTGCTTTACGAAGTAGTGCTCAAAATGACTTTGATGGTGGATGCGACGGCGAGGACTTACGGTCTCTCGACCTGGACGCAGAAGAGCGGCGAGCGCCCGCGATTGAAATGGGTAGAGGGGCTGGACCAGGATGAGATTACAGACGCGGAAGCGGCCATCGCTACGGCGCTCTCATCGGCGCAGGGGTCTTCACAAATCAAAGCCGGAGACCGTGCCCTCTGTTTAGTGCTCACAGCGCCGTCGCGTGGCCGCGAGGGCGCAGCCATTTACGGTCTTTGCGTGCGCCCGCTGACGGAGGAACAGGCACAGGAGTTGAGGGTCTTGTCCGATGTCGCGCAACTCGCACACGCGCATGTCGCCTTACGCGCAGAACAGCAGATGCAGCAGGCGCACGCTCCCTCTACAGCGGCGGCAGTCTCAAATCTGGTGGCGACTTCGACCCTGCCCGGCATGGTCTTTAACAGTCGCTCGATGTCGAATCTGGCGCGCGCCGTCGAGCGCGTGAAGGATTCAGAATCAACCGTGCTCATCACGGGGGAATCCGGCACGGGTAAAGAGTTGGTAGCGCGTGCCATTCATCGCTTGAGCCGTCGTTGCCTGGGCGAGTTTATCCCCTTCAACTGCACGGCTGCGCCCGCTGATCTCATAGAGAGCATGCTCTTCGGTCATCGCAAGGGCGCATTCACGGGCGCGCACGCAGACAACGAAGGATTGATTCGCGCCGCCGAGGGAGGCACGCTCTTTCTGGACGAGATAGGCGATCTGCCTCTCGGCTTACAACCGAAGCTGCTGCGTTTCTTGCAGGAGGGTGAAGTTCACACGCTCGGCGAGCGTGCTCCTCGTCAAGTTAACGTGCGTGTCGTCGCCGCAACGCATAAAGACCTCTTGAGTGAAGCGCAGGCCGGACGTTTTCGTGAAGACCTGTATTATCGCGTCGCAGCGCTCTCGCTCCATGTGCCGCCGCTCAGAGAGCGACCGGAGGACACAGCCGCTCTCATCTCGCATTACTTAACACACTATGCGCGCCGCAATGACAGGGCGATTGCGGGCATCACCAGCGAGGCCATTCGCGCGCTGCAAAATTATTCCTGGCCCGGTAATGTGCGCGAGTTAGCGGCGGAGATCGAGCGCCTGGTCCTCTATGCGGATGAGGGAAGCTACATCACGCTCGAACAAATTGGTCCAAGAATCCTGCCGCCGGAGGCCCGCGCGTCACAGAGGCTTGACGATTCATCCGAAGCCAATCTGGACCACCTGCTGGAAGACTTTGAGCGCCGCGTCATTACGGAAGCGCTCAGGCGACACGATTGCAACGTCGCGCGCGCCAGCGCCGCGCTCGGCCTCGGCTCACGCCAGACGCTCTACAAAAAACTGAAGCGGCTGGCGATTGATGTCGGCGATTTTCTACAGGAGGACACTGAGCCGGGCCTCCAACTCCGTACCGAGCGTCAATAAATGAGCATCCATCAAACAAAGCACTGACAGCCGTCCTGACAGAATTCATCGTGCATCCCTCTTCGAGTGCTTGCCTATCATCCGAAAATATTCCTCCAAATGCTTATCTCTTACCTCATCTGTTTTGCGATTGCGATGTTGATACACGAGTTGGGCCATCTCGCTGCGGCGAGGGTCTGCCGTGTCCCTGCGACGGAGCTTGGACTTGGCTGGGGGCGCAGGCTCTGCGGCTTTCGTCTGGGCCAGGTCGAGTACAAACTCCACCTGTTGCCAATCGGCGCTTATGTTCGTCTGGACATGGAGGCATTAGAGCGCAGGCCGCTCAGCCAACAATCTTTCATCCTGCTGGCGGGCATCATCGTGAATCTGCTGGCGGCTGTGCTGACGGGCGGCACGAGTTTTAGCTTGATGAATCTTTTGCTCGCGGCGACCAACCTGCTTCCGCTTTACCAGCAGGACGGTTGGAAGTGCGGCATGGTCCTGTTGCGAGCCGTCATGCGACGCAAGAGCGCGCTGGTGGAGTGGACATTCACCATCGCTGGTAGCTTTCTCAGTCTCGCCCTACTCATCGCGCAGGCGTTGCGTTATCGCTCTTTTTGAGTTGAGTGGACCAGAAATTTATTCAACTCAACGGCGTGCCGGACGAAGGCGCATAGAGACGCGAGTGATTTTGTCCAGACCGAATAACTTATGAATGGCAAGAGAGAGATTGAGTGGAGATGGGGAGTGATCGCGGCGGTCGCTCTCGCAGTGCTGGCCCTCTACCCGCAATTACATTTCAGCGTCTTGAGCGGCAACCGTGCTTCGGAGACATACGTTCACATGGAAGGCGTCGGTGATGAGGTCGCCTATTCCGCATATGTCAACGCGCTGATAGATGGCAGGCCGCGCCGCAATGATCCGTACACTGGACGCGACGACGCGCCCGGACAAACGCAGCCGGAATCTCTCTTCTCGGTTCAATTCGTCCCCGCTTACATGATCGCGCTTCCTTCGCGCGCGTTGGGAATTTCCGCATCAGCTTCATTCATCTGGTTGATGCTCATCGCCGCGTGTGCTTCGACGCTGGCGGTTTTCTGGCTGATTGCCTCCGTCACCGGACAGGACCAATTATCTGCGGTCGGGGCCGTCCTCGTGCTCTGCCTGGGAACTCTCGTCAGCGGGCACGGCCAGGTCATCGCCCTCTTCGGTTTAAAGCCGCTCTATAACTACCTCATCTTCCTGCGCAGGTATCAACCATCTGCGAGCTTTCCTTTCTTCTTCGTCTTCTGCGCCCTCGTCTGGCACGCGCTTAAGAGGACCAATAATCATTCGAGGACCAGTAATCGTACGTCGCTGGTCTCCGCCTTCTCAGCCGGAGCCGTCTTCGGGCTGCTGGTCTTCTCATATTTTTATCTTTGGACAGCCGCCGCCGCGTGGCTGGCCTGCCTGTTGGTGTTATGGCTCTGGGCCAAGCCCTTTGGCTGGCAGCGAGACTTGAAACAGTTCGTCATCATCGGCGCGCTCGCCGTTGCTGCCCTCGTACCGTATGTGGTCCTGCTCTCGCACAGGGCAGCCACGATGGAGACGGTCACTGCGTACACAGGTTCGCGCAGCCCGGACCTTTTTAGATTGCCGGAATTGATTGCCGTCGCCGTGCTGTTGGTGCTCGGAGTGATGACACGACGCGGGGTGATTGACTTGCGCGATAAGGCCGCGCTGTTTGCTGCTTCGTTCGCGTTGATGCCGTTGGTCGTTTTCAATCAACAGGTCATCACTGGCCGCTCTATGCAGCCGATACATTACGAGATGTTCGTCGCTAACTACTCGGCTTTGCTCGCACTAGTCTTGAGCGCAGCGATTATCCGTAGAGGACGCGAAGGCGCTGCCGGTCTCTTTTCAAAGAAAGCGCTGGTCTGGATCGCGCTCGCTGCTTTTGAATGGGGGGCATACGAAGCGTTTGTCGCGGCTAGTGGAAGCATGGAGCTTAATCGCCAGCTTGCCGCCGCCGGTCCGGTCGTGTCGAGGCTCGCGGAGATAGCTCGCTCTGAAAAGCCTTCTCTCTCACATCCGACGGTTCTGGCGACGGACCTTTTAATCGCGGACAGTTTGCCGACCAACGCTCCGCAGGCGGTTTTATATGCCCCGCACATGCTCGTCTATTCTGGCGTCAACGAGACGGAAGGCAAAGAGAGGTTCTACCAGTATCTTTATTACACGGGCGTTGATGAGCGCGGGTTGAAAAAGATTTTGACGGGAGATGGACGATACGGTTTTGCCCCCGCGCTGTTCGGATTCGAGCGTGCGGTCGAGGGACTGAGCGAGCATCCGAAGCCGATTACCGGAGAGGAGTTGGACCAGGAATTGCGCCGCTACTCTGAGTATTGCGCCTCTTTCACGAGCAAGCGCGCGGCTTCCGTCAAACTCTCTTATCTGGTCCAGAAAAATGATGCGAAGGTTGATCTCTCTAATCTGGACCAGTGGTACGAGCGCGATGCGGGTGAACGTCAAGGGAGCTTTACGCTCTATCGTTTGAAGTTGAGGGATGAGAGGGAAGCTGATAAGACGCGGACGGCGCTTGGCAATAATGCTGAGTAGCGTTTCTCTTGAGTGAAAGGTTGAATGAGCGAAAGGACAGCTTGATGAAAGACTTTGCGGGTGGGCCAATATCTACAGTCGCGTTTGATGACCTGCGGGCCAGTGCGGGCTTGAAAGAGTTGGGACTGTCCACGCGTCGCCTGCTGGTTTTCGTCTTGATGCAGGTGCTCTTTATGCTGGCGGTGCGACCGATTACGGACCCGGATTTCTGGTGGCATTTACGGACGGGACAATTCATCTTCGAGACGAGAACGATCCCTCACGCAGATATTTTCTCCAGCCTCTTCTTCGGCAAAGAATGGGTCGCGCATGAATGGCTCTCCGAAGTCTTGATGTACATGGTTCAGAGAGCGCTCGGTTATGGCGGACTGGTCGTGACGTTCGCGCTGCTCATTATGGCGGCGCTCTTGATTACGTACAGAAGATGCGCGAGGCGTGCCGGTCATCCGTATGTCGCGGGGTTCGCGTTGCTGCTCGGTGCGCTCGCCTCCGCTCCGACCTGGGGCGTGCGCCCGCAGATTTTCTCTCTCCTCTTCGCAAGTATTTTTATTGCCGTTCTGGACGACTACGCGCGCGAAGGAAAAGGGCGGGCGGTTTTTTATTTACCGCCATTAATGGTCCTGTGGGTGAACATGCACGCGGGATTCGCGCTCGGTCTGGCCCTTATCGCGTTGACGATTGCAGGGTTGTTCCTGAATGAATGGCTTGTGCCGTTGACGGAAACGCGCCAGCCCGTGTGGCCGCGCGTGCGCGAGTTATTACTGGTCCTGTTGGCCTGTGTGATGGCTGTGGCTTTGAATCCCAACGGCCTGCGTTTGTATTCATACCCGTTCGAGACGCTAACCTCGCAGGCGATGATGAAGCATATACAGGAATGGTTTTCGCCGGACTTTCACGAGTTGATGTTCCTGCCGACGGCGGCGCTCATCTTTGCGATGCTGGCCGTCCTGGCGTTATCAAAAAAACGCGTCAAGCCGTGCGAAGTGTTGATGCTCGCGGCGACTGGTTACGCGGCCCTGCGTTCGGGTCGGAACATCCCTTTCTTTGCGATGGTCTCGATGCCTTTGCTCGCGGAGCATGGTTGGAACTGGGCCACTTCTCTGCGCGTGGGCCAATGGTTGACCGCGCCGGAGAAACGCGAAGAGGGAGCGAGCGTGACGCTCAAGCTTGTTATCAATGTGGTGCTGTTGCTGCTGATGCCCGCGACGTTGTGCGTCTTGCGTGTGAGGCAGGTGGTTGACGGTCGGGCCGCCGACGAGGCGAAAAATTTTCCGGTCGCGGCGGTCGAATTTATACACGCGCATGGAGTCCCGCAGCCCATCTATAACGAATATGGCTGGGGCGGCTATCTCATCTCGAACCTGTACCCGGAATATCGAGTCTATATAGACGGGCGCGCGGATGTTTATGGCGATGCATTTATGGAAGAGTTTTTGAAGACGCATGACGGCGAGACCGACTGGCGCGAGCCGCTTGATCGTGACGGCGTGCGAACCGTGATTGTTGGCCCAAACGTGGCCCTCGCCAGCCTGCTCCGAGGTGATGGCGCATGGGATAAAGTTTTCGAGGACCAGAAATCCGTCATCTTCGTCAGAAAATAATTTCAGCAGAGAAATAATATCTAGTTGCAGCAGAAGGAAAGGTCAGTACCGCCTGCTTAAGCTGGGCGGGTTTCCAGCTTGGCAAAAAGACCCGCCCGCTACCGCAGGCGGTACTGACTGCATGATCTCACCTGCTTCCGCCTTCATAATTCATCCGTGCTCTTCAGTGTCGTCGCTTGCGGGTAAATTGGTCCGGTAATCTGTCAACCGGCGGCGACAACGGTCTAACTTCTTCTGCCTTCATAGCTTCACCGTCATAATTGGTCCACAGACGCCGCCGCGAGGCAGCCAGTGTTGTCAACCGAAGGCGACAGGGGCTGCCCGCTTCCTTTTACGAAACCCTTGTAAACATTGAGTGAGATGCGATTTCTGGGCTGCGGCACGCGCCTTGTAATAGGGAATCTCGTCCGCAGGCGATTGAACGCGTCGTCAATTAAGTCCGACAGACGAGGATAGAGAAATGATGAAAACCGTGACCGTCAAAATGCTTATCTCGCTGGCCGCCGTGGCGCTCGCCGCACCATTCTTTGCGCTCGCATTGCTGGTCGGCGCGCGTGCCGTCGCGTTGGCCCACAGCATGCAGGATAACCTCTTGCTGGTGGCCCTCGCGTTTGTCGGGGCAGGCGTCAGCGTCTTGAACGGCTTCGGTCGCCGCAACGTCAGAGCAGAGCGCGTCGTCGTCGCCAGAGAGAGCGTAGAGGCTGAATATCAAGCAGGCTCGCAGAGCGCTTCGATGATGCATCCAGGCTATTAAATTTTCAACCTGTCCCAACGGCGCGCGGGGCAAGCGTGCGACGGACCAGGGACGTGACCCTCAACCCCTAACCACAATCTAAAGGAGCAAACCAGATGATTAAGAATTTTCTTCGCGATGAAACAGGTCTTGAACTTTCAGAGTACGCCGTCGCCGCAGCCTTGATCGCACTCGCGGTCGTGGGCGTCTTTACGACCCTCGGCGGCAACATCAAGACCGTCATCAACAACCTGGCTACCAACATCAAGTAAGCACAGTGAGCCGCGAAAGCGTCGGGCGCGCTTCGAGCCAGCAAGCAGGTGAGCAGCGCGCCTCTCGCTTTTTCTTAACAGAGGAGCCGACATGATTAAGAATTTTCTTCAAGACGAAACGGGACTTGAGCTTTCAGAGTATGCGGTGGCCGCCGCGCTCATCTCGCTGGCGGTGGTCGGCGTCTTTACGACCCTCGGCGGCAATATCAAGACCGTCATTAACAACCTGGCGACCAATATCAAATAGAGACCCGGACCAATGACAGGTCCAGAAATAATTTTCCAAGTCAAAAGAACATGCGTGACCCTCTCATCATCATCATGACGGTGTTCCTGCTCCCGCTGGCGGGCATCATTACTTATTACGATGTCCGCTATCGCCGCATCCCGAATGCTTTTGTGCTGGCGACGCTGGCGACGGGAGTTTTGACCAACGTTATCTATGGGGGCTTGAGCGGCGCGCTCGCCAGTTTCGGCGGCTGCGCGCTCGCGTTCTTTTTGATGTTCACGCTGCATATCTTCGGAGCGATGGGCGCGGGCGATGTCAAACTCTTCGCCGCCATCGGCGCTGTGCTGGGCGCATCGCTGGTCCTCCCGACGTTCTTCGTGATCGTCCTGACGGGCGGGGCGCTGGCCGTCGTTTCGATGATCCGCGCGGGGGCCGTGCGCTCGACGCTGCACAACGTATTAATGGTCCTGGTTGGTCTCGTGCCCGGCTGGAAGATGCCGCGCTTCGCAGTCCCCTCGGACCGCCGCCACACCATCCCCTATGGGGTTGCCATCTGCTTCGGCAGCCTCATCTCTCTAGCCATCTTTCGCGCGTGACTTTTGCTTCACGCGCGCGAGTGTCGTTTTTGAACGGAGAATAGAGACATGCGGAACAAACGCTTTCTCGTCGTCCTGACAGGCGCACTGATTTTCGGTCTGCTGACAGCCGTTTCCGTCAGCCGCTACTTATCGAGCGCGCAGGCTTATAACAAGAATCTCAACAAGGTCGTGGTCGCCAGGGTCGCCATCCCTGTCGGAACCAAGATTATCGAAGATCAAGTTGGCGTCATACAGGTTCCGAAAGAGTCAGTGCCCGACGGGACGTTCGACACCGTGGATAAACTCGTGGGCCGCGTGGCCGTCACCAACATCGCGCCGCGCGAGCCTGTGACGGATGCGAAGCTCGCTCCTGAAGGGACCGCTGGCGGGCTGTCCGCAGTGATTCCAGAAGGCTATCGCGCGATGACGGTCAAGGTTGATGAAGTGGTCGGCATCTCCGGCTTTATCCAACCCGGCGCGCTCGTGGACATCGTGGTTGTGATTGACCCGGCTGACGCGAGGGAAGGACAGGGACCCATCTCCAAAATCGTCCTTCAGAATATCAAGGTGCTGGCGAACGGCCAGAACATAGACCAGCCGAAGAACGAGCGCGAGGTCACGACCGTGAGAGCCGTGACGCTTCAGGTGACGCCGGAGCAAGCGGAGAAACTGGCCCTCTCGGCCTCCGAAGGCAAGCTGCAATTAGTCATGCGTAACTCCACGGACCAGGATGACGAAGTGACTCCCGGCGTTAATAAACGCGGTCTCTTAACGGGCGAGCGCGCGATGCCTGTGCCCGATCCGGGCACGCTCAAGAGCGAGCAACCGAAGGTCGCACCAAGGCCCGTCTCCGTGTCTCGCCCGCGCCCCATGCCTGAGCCGAAGCAGAGCGTCGCCGCGCCAGCGAGCGCGCCCGCCACGCCGCCACCCCCGCGCAACACAGTCGAGATGATCGAGGGCGCGAAGAAACGCAGCGTTGATTTTCCATAAGCCAACTTCTCATCAGCAACCTTCTCATCTTGCCACGAGGCAAAGGAGCCATAGAATCATGCAGACCCGTTCCCCTATCGCGCGCATCGTCGCCACGTTGTTCGCGGCCCTGATGGCCGTCACCGCCGCCGCCAGCGCGCACGCGCAAGAGACTTCATACAGCGCCACCTTCCAGCACAACACGGAGGCGATTCCGGTCAATGTCCTCGTGGGCCAATCGCGCGTCATCAACTTCGATCACGCCATCGGACGCTTCTCTGTTTCCAATCCTGAGATAGCCGAAGCCGTGCTCGTCGCGCCGGATCAAGTGCTGGTCAACGGCAAGGCGTTCGGGCAGGTCAACTTTATCGCCTGGGAACAGACGGGCGGAAAGTTCCTCGTCTTCGATGTCTTCGTGAGGACCAACCTCTCCCTGATTGACTCGCAGATTCGCGTACTCTTTCCGAAGGAGAACATCAGCTTAAGCCAGGCCAACGGCTCCGTCGTTATCTCCGGCAGCGTGGCGAACGAGAAAACGGTCGCGCAGGTCCAGAGCGTAGTCGAGGCTGCGGGCTTCAAGACCGTCAACATGTTGTCATCGCCGGTTAAGTCAGCGACGCAGATTCAATTGCAGGTGCGCGTCGCGGAAGTGAGCCGCAGCAAGATGCGCGACCTGGCTTTCTCTCCCGTCTATCAATCAAGCCCCGGTCATGGCGCTTATACCAACACAGGCTCCGGCCCGTACACGGTCGGCAGCGTCGAAGGTGGCAGCATCTTCGGCTCTGTCGCGAGCACGCTCAACGTCTACACGATGGCGGGCAACGCTTTCCTCTTCCTGCGCGCGCTGCAAACGCAAGGGGCCTTGCGCGAACTGGCCGAGCCGAACCTGATTGCGATGGACGGACAGCAGGCGAGCTTTCTGGCGGGCGGAGAATTTCCCGTGCCCATCGTGCAGGGCGGCGGAAACGGCAACGGTGCAGCCGTCAGCATTATGTTCAAAGAGTACGGCGTGCGTCTCAACTTCAAGCCGACCATCATTGACGAAGATCACATCCGCCTCGAACTTGAGCCGGAAGTCTCGACCATAGATTTCGGCAACGGCGTCAAGTTCAACGGCTTCCTGATTCCGGCCCTCAAGACGCGCCGCGCCAAGACGGGCGTCGAACTGCGCGACGGCCAGAGCTTCGCGCTCGCGGGCCTGCTCGACAACAGCGAGACCAAGTCGCTCTCGAAGATTCCAGTGCTCGGCGATGTACCTATCCTCGGCGCGCTTTTCAGGTCCAAGAATTTTCAGTCTAACGAGACGGAGTTGATGTTCATCGTCACGGCGCAGGTGGTCAAGCCGGTCAACCGCGACGACCTGCCGCAGATGCGCGGCATAGACGGACTGAAGACGGGTTCGCCGCTCGGCATCGAGCCGAAGGGCGAAGGCATTCAGGGCCAGAGCGGATTCTCCACCGGCGGCACGTCTCAGAACGTTCCGCAGTCCGCGCCTCATGCTGCTCCCGCGCCGACCGCAGCGCCCGCCGCGCCCGCGACGCAGCCGACCCGCACCGTGCCCGTCACGCTTCCGTCGGCCAGCACGAGCGTCAGCTTTCTGCCGGACAATCTGCCGCGAGCTTCGCTCAACGCACGGGGCGGGATGTCGCTCAAGATGGATATGGAAATGGTCCCGCCGCCCAAATAGCGGGGGCGTCGCTGGCACGTCGAGGATGAAGACGCGGAAACAGGACCATTAATCAAACCTGTGTGGTCCATTAATCAAGCTTAGAAGGAGGGAGAGATGAACAATCCGGGCAGGCACATGAAAGCTCAAAGGCATGGCGAACGCGGGTCGGTCCTGGCAGTCACCGCCATCGGGATGCTCACCCTCCTGCTTGCCACCGGCCTCGCCGTTGACATCAGCCATCTCTACACGGCGAAGGCTGAACTTCAGAATGTGGCGGACGCCGCCGCCCTCGCTGCCGCCTCGCAGCTTAATTCGACTTCGGGCGGCATCAAACTCGCGGTCTCCGAAGCCACCAAGTCGCTCAACAAATATGACTTTAAAAACAGCGTCACGCTCGACAGCGCGGACATCACTTTCGCCACGAACCTCAACGGCACATATGTGAGCCAGGCGAGCGCCGAAGCGAGTCCAGCCTCTGTGCGCTTCGTCAAAGTAACCATCCCGCCGAAGCCCGTGACGATGACTTTCGGCGCGCTCGCCATCAACCGGACGCAGAATCTGACGGCGACGGCCACCGCCGGACTCTCCGTCGGTCTCTCGATGAACAAATTTTACACGGCCTATACCTTCATCGAATCAACCGCGTCTCCGCTGGTGCGCGGCTCCGTCTATACGCTCGCCCCGAAGGCTTATAACGATAGCTCGCCGGGCAGTTATAGAGTGCTCTCGGAGCCGGGCGGCGATCTGGTCCTCGCGGGCACGGTTCATGCCTACGGTTATATCGGGAGCAGCTACACGGTCATGCAGCTTGTCAGTTCGGAGATGTGCCGTTACGCGCGCATCGGCGTCAACACGCGCTTCGGCGATTACACGGTCCACCCGCAGGCGAACGCGACGGACGAGCCGCCCGATACCATCACGCAGGAGAACATCACTTACGCGCAATATCGCACGATGCAGGGCGATGGCGTCGTGCAGCGCGCGGACGGCGTCAGGAATCGTCGCATCATGACGCTGCCGATTGCGCTCAACACCACTTACAACACGAGCGCCCGGACCGTCGTTGCCAATCGTCTCGCGGCCTTCTTCATGCGCCGCAAAGTGGGCGCGGATTGCGGCCTGGAGGTCGAGTACATCGGCGCGCCCATCGCCGTGCCAGACGGCACGTATCAACCCGGCGGCTCGCAGATGAGCGAGCTATCCATCCCGGTTCTCTACAGGTGAGGTGAGATATGCGTCTTCAGTTGGCTTCACGGATTCGCAAATTTATACGCCGCGAGCAGGGCACGCAGATGGTCGAGTTAGCCATCGTGCTGCCGCTCATGTTCATGCTGCTGGGGGCGACCGCAGAGTTCGGTCGTTACTTTTACACCTACTCCGCTTTGACCAACGCGGTGCGCGCCGGAGCGCGTCACGCCTGCAAGTGGGAACGCAACGCTTCCTGGACCTTTCCTGAGACGAGCAACATGGTCGTCTACGGAGACTTCTCCGATACTTCGCATGGGCCAATCGCTCCCGGCCTGACGACGAGCAACGTGGTGGTCCAGGCCAACGGCCCCTCCGTCAACAATATTGATTCCGTGACGGTCAAGATCGTCAACTATAAATACCAACCGATCTTCGACCTCGGCAAGCTGACGGGCATCCCATCTCTCACGATGAAGATTGACATGAACGCCAGCGCCACCATGCATCAACTTTTTAATGGACCAGTCAACGATTGAACGCGATTGAAGGAGAGAATTATGGCACGCAAACTTTCGAGGAACACGGAGCGGGGCGCGAGCCTCCTGGAATTTGCCATCGCCGCGACCATCTTCTTCACCGCGCTGTTCGGCGTCATAGAGTTCGGCAGACTCTTCTGGATACACAATGCTTTGAAGGATGCCGCGAGGCGTGGCGCGCGTTATGCCACCATCCGCAAGAATGACAGCGCCGGTATTCAGGCCGTCAAGTACATGGTCGTCTACGGCGACCCGAACGCGAACCCGGCCACGGCCAAGCCCGTCGTCAACGGTCTTTCAACGAGCAACGTGGTCGTCGAATATCAGAACTACGACGGCATCCTTCTAAGCTCAAGGGCCAGCGTCAGCATCACCAATTATAATTTCACCTTCGCCGTCCCGCTCGTCGGAACGAGCATCGCGATGCCCGCCTACAGGACTTCGCTGCCGGGCGAGAGCGCTGGCTTCGTGCCCTGCGACATGCCGAGCGGGACGCCTTACGCGCCGTGCAACATCATTCCGAACTGACTCTCTCGGATGAGCTTTTCGTTGGACCGGAAATTAACTTCAGACACTCTGCCCTCTTAAAGGACTGGCGATGGATCAACTACTCACTTTTGTCGTTTTAAGCACGGGACTCGATACCTTCAAAGAGGTTCGCACGGCCCTCTCTGCCGACGGGCGCACGCGCCTGCTGGCCGGAGGCGACGACGTGGAACAGGTCCACGAGCAAGTCCTTCATCTACGACCGGATGTCGCCGTCATCACCTTTGGGCCAAACCCGGAACAGTCGCTCGCGCTCATCGAAAAACTGGCCCAGGAATGTCCCTCCACGGCCCTCCTCTCCGCCGCGAGAGATGCCTCGCCGGACCTCATCCTGCGCAGCCTTCGCGCAGGAGCCAGAGACTTTCTGCGTCTCCCCATCATCACGGAAGAACTGAAGATCGTGCTCGACAAGACCGCCGAATTCTGCGCTGGTCGCAAGGTCGCGCCGAAGAAGAAGGGCCGCATGATAGCCATCTTCTCAAGCAAGGGTGGTTGCGGGACATCCTTCGTCGCCACCAACCTGGCCGCCGCGACCGAAGCGCCGACCGTCCTCGTTGATCTCAACTTGCAGGCTGGCGACCTGCCGCTCTTTCTCGGCGTCAACCCGAAATACTCCATCGCCGATCTCGTAGAGAATCGTGAGCGCATGGATGATGCCCTGCTCAACAGCTACGTCACGCCGCACACCTCCAGGCTCTCGCTCCTCGCCGCGCCGCCCGAAGCCGATCTGGCAGATGACATAGAGCCTGAGCACGTCTTCGATGTCCTGGAACGCCTGCGCGAAAAGTATGACTATGTCGTGCTCGACCCGCAACACACCTTCGACGCCATCACGCTCGCCGCGCTGGACCAGGCGGACGATATAGTTCTCGTGCTTACCCTGGACATCCCCGCGATACGCAGCGCGCAAAGAGCCTTGGAGATATTCGACCGCCTCGGCTACCCGCGCTCGAAGGTCCGCGTGATCGTCAATCGTTGGAGCAAGCAGATAGATTTGGACCTTCAACAGGTGGAAAAATTTCTCAACGAAAAAGTCGTGGGCTTTATCTCCAGCGACTACCAGACGGCGGTCAATTCTATCAACCTGGGCCAACCGTTGGTCCAGTCGGAGACCTCTTCCAAAATCGCGGTTGAGATTAAATCCATCACGCGGCAGATACTCGGCGACTCTGTGCAGATGACGTTGGAGACGCCGGAGCGACAGGGTCTCTGGAAATCTCTGTTTCGCCGCCACGCCGCGCCGACGCCGCAGCCCGCGCCAGACGCCGCCGTGCGCTCAAGATACCAGGTCCGGGAAAGCTTTTGAGTTCATCCGCATCACCCGCTAACAATCAAGGTACACAATCATGGCCTTACGCGAGAGATTAATTAGGGAAACAGGACCGAACGGCGCGCCGCTCACGCAGGGAGACGACGCGATGGGCGCATCGAACGCCTTTCAAGAGATGAAGTCGCGGCTGCATCGCGCCCTCATCAATCGTATGGACCTGACCAAGCTGAGCGCGCTCGCTCCTGAGCAGCTACACGGCGAAGTCTCGCGCCTGGCGGAAAGCGTGCTCGCGCTGGAAGCGATGCCGCTCTCTGCCACCGAGCGCGAGCGTGTCATCAAAGAGGTCCAGCATGAGCTTTTCGGTCTCGGCCCGCTTGAGCCGCTGCTGGCGGATCCGACCGTCTCGGATATTCTCGTCAATTCGTACTCAAGAATTTATATCGAACGACGCGGCAAGCTTGAGCGGACCAGTGTGGCCTTTAAGGACGATGAGCACTTGATGCGAGTGATAGAGAGAATCGTCTCTTCCGTCGGTCGCCGCATAGATGAATCTTCGCCGATGGTGGATGCGCGTCTCGCGGACGGCTCGCGCGTCAACGCGATTATCCCCCCGCTCTCGATTGATGGACCAGTGCTTTCGATTCGTCGCTTCGGCGCGGAACCCCTGCGCATGAATTCGCTCATCGAAAATCGCGCGCTCACAAGAGAGATTGCAGACATGCTTGAGATGTGCGTCAAGGCGCGTCTCAACGTCCTCATCTCAGGCGGCACGGGCGCGGGCAAAACGACGCTCTTGAATGCGCTCTCAGCCTACATCCCTGAAGACGAGCGCATCGTGACCATCGAAGACTCAGCCGAACTTCAACTTCAACAACCACATGTTGTGCGTCTTGAAACCAGACCACCCAACATAGAGGGACGCGGCGAAGTGTCGCAACGAGACCTCGTCCGCAACGCGCTGCGTATGCGCCCGGATCGCATCGTCATCGGGGAGGTGCGCGGCGGCGAGGCGATAGACATGTTGCAGGCGATGAACACGGGTCACGACGGCAGTCTGACGACGATTCACGCCAACACTCCGCGCGATGCTCTGGCCCGCATCGAGACGATGATTCAACTGACCGGGATGCGTCTCTCGGATCGCGCGATGCGCCAGCAGGTCGCTTCGGCACTCGATTTAGTGGTCCAGGCCGCGCGTCTGTCGGATGGCTCTCGGCGCATCACTTCCATCTCTGAAATCACAGGGATGGAGGGCGAGACGATTACGATGCAGGAAATTTTCCTGTACGAACGCACGGGTGTGGACCGCGAAGGTAAAGTCATTGGCCGCTTCCGCACGACGGGCATTCGCCCGCGCTTTAGCGAACGTCTGAAAGCCTGCGGCATGACGTTGCCGCGCATGCTCTTCGAGGAGATATAAAAGATGTATCTCACCTTCATCGTTTTCCTTTTCTGTCTATTCCTGGTCCTGGGGGCTTACCTCCTGGCGACTCGCGGCTCGGACGCGCGCCGCAAGCGTCTGCAACAACGTCTCGCGGACGCCCTGCTCCATTCCGCGCACACGGAAGATGCGGAAGTGATACTCGCGCGCCAGGAATTGATGAGCGAGATACCGTGGTTGAATCGTTCGCTCGTCAGCCTCTCGTCCGCGATGCATCTCAAGAAGATACTGGACCAGGCGGACTTGCACATCACGGTCACGCGCCTTCTCATGTTCTCCGTGATGGCGGGGATACTCGCGGCGCTCGCGGCCTCGGTTCTCGTGGCCGAGATGCTCATCATCATCGCTGTCGGTGTGGTCGGCATGTCGCTGCCGTTCATACACGTCTGGTGGAAACGCAAGAAGCGGTTTGAAAACTTTCTTGAATATCTGCCGGACACGCTCGAACTGATGAGCCGCGCGCTCGCCGCCGGTCATGCTTTCCCCGAGACGCTGCACATGGTTTCGACGGAGATGCCGGACCCCATCTCTGCGGAGTTTCGCAAAACTTACGAGGAACAGAACCTGGGCCTCTCGCTCAAGCTGGCCCTCGAAAATCTGGTCCAGCGCATGCCATTACTGGACCTCCGACTCTGCGTCACGGCCATTCTCATCCAGCGCGAGACGGGCGGCAATCTCGCGGAGATTCTGGAAAAGGTCGCCTACACCATCCGCGAGCGTTTTCGCATCATGGGCGATTTGAAAACCCTCACGACCAGTTCGCGTCTGTCGGCGTGGCTGCTCTGCGGGTTGCCCATCTTCGTCGCGGTGGCGGTGACGACGATGAACCCGGACTACATGAGCATCCTGTGGAAAGACCCGCGCGGACACAAGCTCATCTTCGCCGCCATCTTCATGCAGACCTCCGGCATGCTCGTCGTGCGCAAGATTCTGAAGATCAAGATTTGATAACGCAGGAGCCAGGAGCCAGGAGCCAGAAGAAGAAGGCGACTGCTCTCCGTCTCTTCCTTCTGGCTTCTGGCTCCTGACTCCTGGCTTCTGAGGTACTTATGCTTTTCATCATCGCGATTTCAACTTTCGTTTGCATCACGTTCGGCGTGATGGGCCTGTACTGGCTCGTCTCAAGACCGGCGAGCGCGGCCACTGAGCGCTTGAAGAGGATGGGCCAGAAGGATGCAGGAGGCGCTCCGGTCGTGTCCATGCTGGACGAACGCCCGGTCTCGGATTTCGCGGAGCGCATCGCCACTCCGCTCAGCCGACTGGTCCCGCCGTCCGCCGCCGAAGCGCGCAAGCTGCAAAAGCAATTGATGCAGGCGGGCTTTCGTGGTCCAAATGCGCCGGTCATTTACAGGGCCATCCAACTCGCGGTGCTGGCGGGCCTCCCCGGCCTGGTGGCGCTGGTGTGCGCCGTCATCGCGCGCCCGCTCGAAAGCGCTTTGCTCTGGATACTGGTGGCCTTCATCGCGGGATTTTTTCTGCCGCGTTATGCGCTCGGTCGGATGATACGCGGTCGGCAGTTGCGCGTCCGTTGGGGACTCGCGGACGCGCTTGATTTGATGGTCGTGTCCGTCGAAGCTGGGCTTGGATTGAACGCGGCGATGCTGCGTATCAGCGAAGAGTTGAAGGACGTACACCCGGACATTAGCGAAGAGTTCGAGTTGGCGAATCTTGAGATACGCGTCGGGCGCGAGCGCGAGGAGGCTTTGCGAAATCTGGCGGAGCGGACAGGCGTTGACGATTTGCGGAGCTTCGTCGCCATGCTCATCCAGGCGGATCGCTTTGGCACTTCGATGGCGCGCTCGATACGCATCTTCTCCGACAGCCTGCGTACCAAGCGACGCCAGCGCGCAGAGCAAGCCGCGCAAAAGGCCGCCGTCAAGCTCCTCATCCCGCTCGCGCTATTTCTCTTTCCGACGCTCTTTATAGCCATTCTCGGCCCCGCGTTCCTCTCTTTGCAGGACACTCTTGGCAGTATGTAGGGAACAGTCAGGAGTCAGGAGTCATGAATCAAAAAATCTGTTTTTGTTTTTGACTCATGACTCCAGACTCGAAGGAGTTTGATAATGAAGAAACGAACCTTGATTGCGATTTGTCTGGCTTTCACTCTGACGCTCGGCGTGACGGCTTTGTGGAGCGCGGAGACGACGGGGCGCGATGGTGACACGGATGCGAACATCGTCAGCGACGCGGGCGCACAGACGGGCAAGGCCGAGAAGAAGGGCGGGAATAAAATCGCGCGTATCTTCGGCGCTCCATTCCGCGCCGTGGGCCGTCTCTTCGGACACGGCAAGGATGACAATAAGCTTGAGCGGATGACCGAGAAGGACGCCGCGAAGTTTGAGAGCGTCGGCACGACACGCGTTAATGACAGCACGACTCTGGTCCAGTCAAAGCCGAGCGCGAGCGGTTCCGCGCGCGAACACCTCTCGGCTGGTCGCGCCCTCCTTGAAACAGGACGCATCAACGAGGCCATCGCGGAACTCTCGCTCGCCAGTTCGCTCGACCCGCGCCTGGCAGAAGCGCATAGCCTGCTCGGTCTCGCCTACGACCGCAAGGGGATGCCTGATCGCGCGAAGGACGCTTACGAGCACGCGATGAAGGAGACGCCGGACGACGCGCAGACGCTCAACAACCTTGGTTTTTCGCTCTATCAAAATGGCAACTATCGCGCCGCCGTTGACCGTCTCAAGCGCGCGGCGAAGCTTGCCCCAACGGATCAACGCATCCTGAATAATCTGGCGTTGGCACAGTGTCGCCTGGGTAAATATGAAGATGCCTTCAAGAATTTCGCGCGCGCGGGCGGCGAATTCAACGGCAGAATCAACACCGCCACGCTGCTCGAACGCCAGGGCCGAGACACGGAGGCCATTCAATACTACGAGGCCGCGCGCCGTCTCCAACCCAATTCCTCAATCGCGCTACATCATCTCGCGGACCTCTACCAACGCACGGGCCGAAACGATGAAGCGCAAGCCATCATGCGCTCGCTCAACGAGACCAGGAACGAAACCACAGCCTCCATCGGAGGAAACTGAAAAGCAGCGACGAGCGACAAGTGACGAGTGACGAGCAGGAAGCGGAGCTTGTCTTTTACTTGTCACTTGTCACTCGTCACTCGTCACTGTTTTTGAGAGGAAACTTATTATGATGCAGACGGGCATTCTGACGCGCGCGGAGGTTGAGAGTATGGGGCCGCCTGTGCCGGAGGAGTTGGCGGAGGCTGGCGTGGATGAAGGTTTTTTGTGTGACCTGGCGCTCAAGCATGTCGCCATGCTCGCGGAGCCGACGACCCACGCGGTCGCGGAGCGTCTTCATCTGACGCGCCTGCTCACGGAAGAATTGTTGCAACGTCTCTATCGTGAAAAATTGATAGAGGTGCGGATGCAAACATCTCTCGGCTCGACGCGGTACGCGATGTTGGACCACGGATGGCAGAGGCTCACGCGTGTTCAAATGATGTGCGGTTACACGGGCGCGGCCCCGGTCTCGCTCAAAGAATACACGCACATGATGCGGCTGCAATCCATCCCCGCCAGCCCGGCTTCGATTGATAGCGTCCGCGCCGCGTTCCGCGATCTGGTCCTGCCGGATTCGCTACTGCAAACTCTCGGATGCGTTATCAACTCCAGAAGGTCGCTGTTTCTGACGGGCCTGCCGGGCACGGGCAAGACGGCTGTCGCGGAGCGCGTCAACGCGGCGCTGCCCGGCGCGATCTGGATTCCTTACGCCGTGGAGATTGACGGCCAGATTATTCGCGTCTTCGATACACACAGCCATCGCCTCGCGTCGCAGGAATTGACGCCCACCGAGTATGACCGGCGATGGATACTCATCGAACGCCCGCTCATCGTCGTGGGCGGCGAACTCACCTTGGAGAATACGGACCTGACGTGGAGCGAGGCTGCGAAGTTTTATGAAGCGCCGTTTCAGATGAAGTCGAACGGCGGCACGCTCGTGATTGACGACTTCGGACGCCAGCGCGTCGAGCCGACCGATTTGTTGAATCGCTGGATAGTCCCCCTCGAACGCAGGGTTGATTACCTCGCGCTGCACACGGGCAAGAAAATCGAAGTGCCCTTTGAGCAACTGGTCATCTTTTCCACTAACCTCGAAGAGAAGGACCTCGCGGACGAAGCCTTCCTGCGCCGCATGGGCTATCGCGCCCGCGTAGAGCCGCCGACGCCCGCCGCTTATATCGAAATCTTCAAGCGCGCCGCTTACACGCGCGGTCTCAAATGCGATCAGATTTGCCTGGACCATTTATTGAACAATTACATGATCGAGCATCGCCAGATGAAATCATGCGAGCCTCGTGACCTGTTGGACCGCGTCACGGATATTTGTCTCTTTGAACAGCGCCCGCTCGAACTCACACCGCAGGTCATAGACCTGGCGTGGAGAAACTACTTCGGGACGGCGCACGGTTTCTCGCCTATACAGGAGCAACGTCAACAGCCCGCGCGCACGCAGACAGGCCCATTGCAACTTTAAAGGACATCCAATGATTCAAGCGCAGACAAATCTTCGTCGAGCATTATTCTCATGCATGTTTGTTTTGCTGTGCGTGACCGCTAGCACCGTCATGGCCCAGAGTTTGAGCCAGCATCACGAACAGTGCCGCGTGCGCCTGACCAACGGGATGAGCATAGAAGTTGACGACGCATGGGAGGATGCACAGGGCATCTGGTACAGGCGCGGCGGCATCACCAACCTTCTCCCGCGCGCGAGCGTGAAGACGATTGAGCGCGCGCAGCCTTCGACACAAACTGAGACGGCGACGGCGGCTGTTGCTCCTGCTGCCGTGGGCGGAAAGTTGCTGGCGAAAGTTGTGGACACCGCGACCGCGCAGAGCGCAGAAGCCGCGCAGCCAGTCTGGATTTATCTCGTTGACGGCGCGCGCGTCGAGGCGGATGAGGTCACGGAAACGGCGGGCGGAGCATGGTACAGGCGCGGCACGCTCTCTATCTTCGTCGAACGAGCGCGCATCGAACGCATCGAGCGCGAGCCTTTGCGCCCGGCTGCGGAACAGGCTAACGCTCCCGCGACGAAAGCGCGCGGCTGGACCACCGGCAACGCGAAGATAGACACGCTCATACGCGAGAACGGCGCGCGTCATGGCGTTGACCCTTACCTGATTTTCTGCGTCATGGAACAGGAATCGCACTTTAACCCGCGCGTCGTTTCGCCCAAAGGGGCGCGCGGCTTGATGCAGTTGATGCCGGGCACGGGCGCGCGTTTCGGCGTGCGTAATCCCTTCGACCCGGCGCAGAACATCTCCGCTGGCACGCGTTATATGAAAGATTTACTGGGCCAGTTTAACGGGCGCGTGGACCTCGTGCTGGCGAGCTACAACGCGGGCGAGGGCGCTGTCATCAAGTACGGGCACAACGTTCCGCCGTACAGGGAAACACGCGACTACGTCAAAAGAATCAGCGCACGTTACGGGCAGGGCGCGCACGCGGTCGCCACGGCGAAGGCCGGAGTCGCAACTGTGAAGCCGGGAGCCGCCACCGCGAAGGCTGGAGCGACAGCGCTGGCGACCAACTCTCGTTTGCGTTAGCTGGAAAAATCGTGGATTTAGGTCTCTCTTTAAATTGGTCCTCTATAGCTGCTTGCGATTGCGTGTGACCCTTCTTTGCGTTTCTTTGCGTCACCAGCGCCTTGGCGCAAGATAGATGTTCACGCCAAGGCGCTGGTGACGCCAAGGTTATACTCAACTGCAAACTGCTATAAATGAAAACCTCTATCCGAAATTTGATTTTGAGAAGCGGGCGGCGAGACGTGATGAAAAATTGTTTGATGAAAGTTATGCTGGCATTGATGTTGGTGGTGATGGCCTGCGGCTCGCACGCCTGGGCACAGGGCGAGAAAGCGGACGCGCCTCTAACCAATGCGGCGGTCGTCAAACTGGCCCGCGCGGGATTTAAAGAGAAAACGATTAT
>DASYML010000001.1:0-2867 GCA_036009045.1 Pyrinomonadaceae bacterium | reverse complement strand
CAGGAAAGCCCTTCGCCCGGATTCTGAGCATATGCCTGCAAGCGACGGTCCAGTTCCTCTTTCTGTGTCTCGGTCAACGCGATGGCTTCTGGAAAGGCGGCCACACTATCCCAGATGTCTTCCGCCAACTGAATGCGCTCGGCGATACTCAACTGCAAGATGTCAGAAAGTTGGGTGCTCATAGTGGGTTCAGCTTAAAACTTCGCCTCACCTCATGCAAGCGTTAAATGTCTGGCAGGTCTCCAACGCTCGAATCAACTAGCCTGGTTGCTTCGCCGGGGTTGAGGCGGGCGGCTGCCGCCCGGCGCGCAGCTTCTTCATCAAGCTATCTGTAATCTTTCCCTCGACCGTCCCGCCAATGGAATTCACTCTCCCGCTCGCCACCACTCTCTTATTGCGCGGATCAATGACGCTGTAGATGAAGCTGGTCGTGAACGCCTTGCGACCGACTTCGATAATCAAATCAGCATCACTCTCATCTCTGGTAATAACTAATCCCCATTGCTGGAACTCATCCTGCTGAAGCAATGAATTCTCAAGCGTAGAGGACTTGAAGTAAACGGACTTGGAGCGGATGAAAATGTTGTGTGCAGCCCGCAGCGCATCATTAGAACTGGGACGGGCGGCCTCGCCCTGAGGAAAATTCCCCGCACGCACCAGAGTGAAGGATAGAAGAAAGCAGAAACTCGCGATGAGTATCAACGCGCAGCGATGCAAGAGGCTCATGATTTTATTCTCCGAGACAAATTGCCTGATGAGTAGGCAAGACCATCCGGGCGGTCCTGTCTTGAGCGAAGTTTTTTTCAAGTCTTGAGACATGGTCAATCAATTTCCCGGCTCTCGTCCGCTCAAAATCGTTTGGGTGGTTCGACGGAGACGGTGACGTATGAATTGAGACTGCGCGAGCGATAGATGCGCTGCGTGGCTTTTTGAAAGTCGGTCGCCGTCGCCGTCGGGATGTTCGTGAACTTCTGCGGATTGCGGTCTACGAGCGGAAACCAACTGCTTTGAATCTGGACCATTATTTTATGTCCCCTGCGAAACGTGTGATAGACATCGGGCAGATCGTAGGCGATGCGCGCAGGCTTGCCGGGCGTCATCGCTTCCGGTCGCTCGAAGCCGTTGCGGAATTTGGCGCGGAAGGGTTCGCCGCGCACCAGTTGTTGATAACCGCCCAGCTTGACGGCGTTCGCGGGCACGGGTTGATTCGGCGGCGGCGGCGGCGTCCGATAAGTGCCCGGATAGACATCAATCAGCTTAACTACGAAATCTGAATCCGTGCCCGTCGTCGAAGCCTGTAGATTGACCTTGACGGCTCCGGCGATGGTCATATCATCTTCGAGCGGTTCCGTCTCGTAGACCAGCACATCCGTGCGCGCAGCGGCGAAGCGTTGGTCCTCCGTCATGTAGTCACCCGTCATGCCTTCCGTCGTCACATAGCCGACGAAGGGCACCGGCTTATTCGGGTCGCTGACGTATTCATCAAAGGCGCTCTGCCCGTCTTCCGTGGGCGCGTCGCCGCTCAGGCGTCCGCCCGCACGAAGGTAGAGCGTTTGCGGTTGCACATCTTTCGGGGGCCAGGCATCCAGCTTGCGCCATTCGTCCAAGCCCGTCAGAAACATCCACGCTTCGGGCAACTCCGCCGGGGCATCTTTCAAGTAATGCATAAAGAACGGAAACTGAATCTGTTCACGAAAGAAGGCCGCCGTCTTGACGTGAAAATTCAGATTGCCCAGTTTGTCGCCATCGCCGCGCGACCAGCAACCATGACACCAGGGACCCATCACCAGCATGTTAGGCGTGTTCGCATTATTCTTCTCGACCGCTCTGTAAGTATGAAGAGGCCCCATAGGGTCTTCGGCATCGAACCACCCGCCGACGTTGAGGACGGCGGGCGTCACGTTCTTCATGAATTTCCAGAGCGAGCGGGGCTGCCAGAATTCGTCGTAGTTCGGATGATCCACAATCTCCTGCCAGTAAGCCGCTTCGCCGTTGAAATATTTTTTGCTGGCGTCCGCGAGCGGTCCCATCTTGAGGAAAAATTCGTAGGCGTCGGGCGTGCCGAAATCGAAATCGGGCCGCTGCTTCGGGACGGTCGGCGCTCCCTTGCGCGGCGTGAAGAAACCATAAAAATCGAAATTCGCTCCGAGCATGAAAGCGCCGTTGTGATAGACATCATCGCCCATGTAGTAGTCAGCGGTCGGAGCCTGCGGCGATGCGGCCTTGAGCGCCGGGTGCGCGTCCATCAGACTCGCCGCGACGTGAAAGCCCGGTTGCGAAATGCCTATCATGCCGACTCTGCCGTTATGGTTCGGAATATTCTTGAGGAGCCATTCGATGGTGTCATACGTGTCCGTGCTTTCGTCTATATCCTTGTTGCTGCGCTTGTTCGGTTGATAGGGGCGCACCTGCGCGAAGACGCCTTCCGACATGTAACGCCCACGCGCGTCCTCGTAGACGAAAATAAAACCCTCCTTCTCAAAATGCTCGGATGGTCCAAGCGAGGAGCGATAGTTATCAACGCCGTAGGGGCCGACGCTGTACGGCGTGCGCGTCAGCAGAAACGGATATTTCTGCGAAGTATCCTTGGGCACATAGATGGACGCGAAGAGCTTCACGCCGTCGCGCATCGGAATCAGATATTCATACTTCGTATAACGCTCCTTGACCCTCTCCGCGTCTTGCGCGGCAAGCTGAAGTTGCAACCCCATGATTACAAAAATGAGTGCCGCGAGGCGTCCGATTTGTTTCATCATCAACAATCTCCTTCTCACCGAGCGGTCGTGGTTCAATGTGGTCTTGAGCGTATGTGAGAGTGAGATTCACCACCTTAGACACAGAGCGCGCAGAGTCAGCACAGAGGCTTG